>JADJQT010000001.1:2311442-2669423 GCA_016712595.1 Rhodospirillales bacterium | reverse complement strand
CAGAAGTCGCGCAATACCGACTTCCAGTCGAGCCGGCCGCCCGAGACGTCGTCGAGCTGCTCCTCCATATCGGCAGTAAAGCCGTAGGCGACGTAACGCTCGAAAAAGCTTTCGAGAAATGCCGTCACCAGTCGCCCTCGATCTTCGGGAATGAAACGCCGCTGCTCAAGCCGGACGTATTTGCGGTCCTGGAGAACCGAAAGGATGCTGGCGTAGGTCGACGGCCGGCCGATACCGAGTTCCTCGAGCCGCTTGACCAAGCTCGCCTCGGTAAAGCGCGGCGGTGGCTGGGTAAAGTGCTGGTTTGGCGTCACGCTGACGCGATCGAGGGCCTCGCCGCGCGCGACGTCCGGAAGCATCCGCTCGGTATCGTCGTCGGCGGGCGCCGGCGTGCCGGCGCCTCGGTCTCGGGATCGTCGCGGCCCTCGCGATAGGCGCGCAGAAAGCCGTCGAAGGCGATGACGGAGCCGGTGGCGCGAAACACGACCTGCCCGTCCGGCGAAGCGATGTCGACCGCCACCTGATCGAGAATGGCCGACTCCATCTGGCTCGCCAGGGTCCGCTGCCAGATGAGCTGATAGAGGCGGCGCTGATCGTTATCGAGGAAACGGGCGACGTCGGCCGGCTTGCGGCCGAGGTCCGTCGGCCGAATCGCCTCGTGCGCCTCCTTGCGCGTTCTTTGCCTTGGTTTTATAAGGCGCGGCTTTTCCGGGACGTACCGGGCGCCGTATTCGCGCTCGATCACCCGACGGGCGGCGGCGATCGCCTCTCCCGACATCTGCACGCCGTCGGTCCGCATATAAGTGATCAGACCGACCGTCTCACCATCGATGCTCACCCCCTTCGTAGAGGCGCTGAGCGACGCGCATAGGTGGCTGGCGCCGAAGCCAAGCTTGCGCGAGGCCTCTTGTTGCAAGGTCGAGGTGACGAACGGTGGCGCCGGATTGCGCCGGGTCTGCTTGCGTTCGACCGAATCGACCGCGTAGGTGCGGGCTTCGGCGGCGCGCACCGCCGCTAAGGCCGACGCCTCGTCGGCGAGGTCGAACTTTTCGAGCTTGCGGCCATCGAGGCGGGTGAGGGCGGCGGTTAGCGTCTCGCCACCCGCCTTGCGAAAGGTGCCCTCGACCGTCCAGTATTCCCGCGAGCGAAAATTATCAATCTCGGATTCGCGCTCGCAGATCAGCCGCAGCGCCACCGACTGGACGCGCCCGGCCGACCGGCTGCCAGGCAGCTTGCGCCAGAGAACCGGCGAGAGCGTGAAGCCGACGAGGTAGTCGAGTGCCCGCCGCGCGAGATAGGCTTCGACGAGTTCGCGATCAAGTTCGCGCGGGCGGGCGAAGGCGTCGACGATGGCGTTCTTGGTGATCTCGTTGAACACCACCCGCTTGATATCAATGCCGTCGAGCAGCTTCTTTTCTTCCAGCACCTTGCACATGCCAGGAAATCGCCTCGCCTTCCCGGTCCGGGTCGGTGGCGAGGTAGAGGTGTTGCGCGCCATCCAGTGCTTCGGCAATCGCCTGAGGTGCTTGCCGGCCTTGGCGTCGACTTCCCAGTCCATGTCGAAGTCGGCGTCCGGGCGCACGGAAACCATCCTTCGCCGGCAGATCGCGGACGTGTCCGTAGGAGGCGAGAACGGTATAACCGCCGCCGAGATACTTATTGATCGTCTTCGCCTTGGCCGGCGATTCGACGATCACCACGTCCATTCGCAAGCCTCCGCGAGTTACGTGATCAGCGAAACGCGATTGCCCGGATGCCGCTCAAGGCGGCCCGCCAATTCCACTCCCAACAGAATTGTCGAGATCAGGCCCGGCGACAATTGGCAGGTGCGGATGATTTCGTCAACCGCAACCGGCGTCGGCGAGAGCGTTTCGGCAACCGCCCGACGCGCCGCGTCGGGCGGATCCGCATCGATGCCCGTTCGCAACGGGCTCTTGGCATGGGCGGGCGGAGGCGTCGAAGCGGGGCGACCGCGATCGGCGGGCGACTCGCATCGCTCGCCATCGCCGCAGGTCGCGGTATGCGAGGCGCCGCCGGCGCCGGGAGAACCGCCAGAATATCGGCGATGGATTCGGTCAAGGTGGCGCCGTGGCGGATCAACTCGTTGCAACCGCGCGCGCGCGGATCGCGCGGCGAGCCGGGGACGGCGAAGACCTCGCGCCCCTGCTCGCCGGCCATGCGCGCGGTGATCAGCGAGCCGGACCGCAGGTTGGCCTCTCGACGACGACGACGCCGCGCGCGAGGCCGGAGATCAGCCGGTTGCGGCGGGGGAAATGGCGCGCCTGGGGCGCCATGCCGGGCGGTGCCTCGGCGATGATTGCCCCGCTCTCCTTGATGCGGGCGTAAAGATCCTGATGTTCCTGCGGATAGCAGACGTCGACGCCGCCCGCCAGAACCGCGCGATCGTGCCGTAGGAAGCGCCGCGCGATGCGCTTCGCCGTCGATGCCACGGGCGAGGCCGGAAACGACGACGAAGCCGGCGGCGCCGAGATCGCGGGCGAGTTCCGCGGCTGTGTGCCTTCCGTTCAGCGAGGCGTTGCGGCTGCCGACGACGGCCATGGCGGCGGCGGTGAGCAGGCCGGCGTCGCCGATCAGCGCGACGCTCGCCGGGGCATCGTCGATCGCCGCCAGCAGGGGCGGGTAGTCGGCATCGCCGCAGATGATCAGCCGCGCACCGCAAGCGCGGAGCGACCCATCTCCGCTTGTGCCCGGGCGGGCGGGCAGATCCGCACGGAGCCGCGCCGGCCGCCGCGCCGGGCGAGATCGGGCAGCGCGGCGAGGGCCTCGCCTGCCGAGCCATAGCGTTCGATCAATCGGCGGAAGGTGATCGGCCCGACGTTCTCGCTGCGGATCAGGCGCAGACGGTCGAGCCGTTCGGTTTCGCTGAGGCTGGGCATGGCGCGATCAGACATAACCCGAAAAGGTAGTTTGAATGGGCCCGGGGATCAACGCCCGCGGCAACCGCCATCCGATCCGATCCGCGCCCACCGTCCCGCGCGCACTGGTGCTATCCTCGGGCGGTGTCGCGGTTTCAATTCCGCCCTTGATCGTTCCGTCGTAATCCAACGCTTTATCCCAGCCTCGACCGTTTGGAGGTCGATCTAGTCGGCAACCGCTATGTTACCCTTAGCGTCGAATCCTGTAGGTCGGAATAGCCCCAGGCGTATTCCGACGGATGAAGGCTGTCGTGTACCGAACCGAAGCGGCTCGATGCCCGATTTCCACCGACACCGTGTTCCCGGCGGCTGCTTTTTCTTCACCGTCAACCTCTTGGAGCGGCGCGGCAACACGTTGCTCGCCGACCGGATCGATCTCCTTCGCGACGCGGTGCGGCATGTTCGATCCTCGCGGCCGTTCACCATTGATGCCTGGGTCGTCCTGTCCGATCATCTTCACGCGGTATGGACGTTGCCGCCCGGCGACGACGACTTCTCCATCCGCTGGCGCCTGATCAAGACCTTTTTCGCGCGCGCCTTGCCGAAGACGGAGCGGCTGTCACGGGTGCGCCGAGCCGACGGCGAACGCGGCATCTGGCAGCGCCGCTTTTGGGAGCACGCCATTCGCGACGATGCGGACTATGCCGCGCACATGGATTACGTCCATTTCAACCCGGTCAAGCACCGCCTCGTCGCCTCGCCGGCGGATTGGCCATACTCCACCTTCAGGTCGTGCGCCGAACGTGGCCTCTATCCGGTTGATTGGATCGGCAGCGGCGTCGAGGATGTCCCGGCGGGCGAACCCGGAGACTGAAAACATTCGTCGGAATACGCCTCGATATTCCGACCTACGCGGGCTAGGCTTGCTGCTGCCTGCCGAAACTCCCAGTGCTACGATGGCGCCGAGCAATGTTGGGAGACCGCCATGCCCGAAAATCTTAGCGACCCCTCGGAACTCGATATTGAGGATCTAGTACGGACGCTTGATGATCGAATTGATGTATCCAAGCGCTGGATCAGCGAAAGACTCGATGGCGGCCTCTTCATGTTTGTTAAGGAACTTGTGGATATAGAGGATAAGATCTCACAATTAAAAGATATTTCGAAACGTCATTCTGGGGACTTTGGCAAGCATCTAAGTGTACAGTTATCAATATACGAAAATGATATGGTTGATTTGCGCAAGCAGCACATTTTATTTCTCGAAAGAGGCCAATCATCACAGCGAGCGTTTGAAAACATCGTCTTTATGCATCAATACTATTGGAAGAGATCGAGTGATGGGTATGTGTCCGGGCATCGTTACCTTTTAATCGCATATGGTGCGGGCATAGTGGCCGTGTTGACCACAATAACAAGTCTTTGGGGTCACAAAGAATCTGTGGAACTACTGGTAACAGCAGGTTTTTTGCTCGGAATTGGTCTATCGCTCTGCTCGTGTGCTATTAGCATGAGGATCTCGTATGATGCTATGTACTCAAAATATTACTCTGCGCTTGTCCACGCAAAAATTACATCACGTGATGACATAGATTTCATTGAAATACCAAATCGGAAAAAGAAGATCCTGTTCTATATACATATTTCATGTTTTATCGGTTCACTGGTAATTTTCTTGGTGTGTATTCTGCTCGGATTTCTGGCGATGGCGCGGTTGGCAGGCGGAAGTGTCACTTTCTTAAAATTGATGTAGTCAAGCGAAGCCCAGGATGCAACGGCGCACTCCGGGGATCGCAAGCCAGTGCGCCTGGGAATCACAGCCGCTTGCGTGCCGGTTTGGCCCGGACGACGTAGCATTTTTCCGCAACCGCCAGCCGGAAATCCAGGATTTCGCTACTCTGCACCCCAGGCTTCGGTTCATGGCAACCCATGTTCGCTTCGCCATCGAAACCCGACGCAGGATGCGTCCACCTCCGCGCAACGGCCATGTCTCTCCATGGCGAAGGCGTGACTTCAAGCTGAGGCACCGTCCATCCTCGCGCTTTGTTGATTTTTGCTCCTGAACATAATATTCTATATTAGTTATATAATGTGTATCGAGTATCACTCGCAGCCGTCGATCACGCCTCGACCGGTTCGTCCGTCCATCGCCTGTTTGGCGCGAGGGAAGGGCGAAGGCGTACGGGGCGGCTCGATCGACAGGCTTTTCTTGGGGAGAGGGGAACAATGCGCAACTGGCTGGCTCCACTGGCGCTCTCATTGGCGTTGCCGGCACTCGCCGCGGCGGCCGAAACCAGCGACGCTGCTCTGATGAAGGAGGCGCAGGAGCTGTTCGAGCCGATTCCACTCAAGCCGCCGGTGCTCAAGGACAACGCCAGCACCCCGGCGAAGGTTGAGCTTGGTGCGGTGCTTTACTTCGATCCGCGGCTGTCACAAAGCCATAATATCAGTTGCAACACCTGCCACCAGATCGGTCTCGGCGGCGGTGATGCGCGGTCGACCTCGATCGGCCATAAGTGGCAGAAGGGCGGGCGCAACGCGCCAACAGTGCTGAATGCCGTGTTCAACACCGCGCAGTTCTGGGACGGCCGGGCCGCCGACCTCAAGGAGCAGGCGGGCGGTCCGATCCAGAACCCGATCGAAATGGGCATCACGCTTCAGCACGCGGTCGAAATGCTGAAAGGCATTCCCGGCTATAAGCCGTTGTTCGAGGCGGCCTTTCCCGGAGAAAAGGCGCCGATCAGCATCGATAACGTCGAAAAGGCGATCGCCGTCTTTGAGGCGACGCTCATTACCCCCAACGCGCCGTTCGACAAGTACCTGCGCGGCGATGCCAAGGCGCTCACCGCCGAGCAGAAGGCGGGCTTGCGCCTGTTCATCGATCAGGGCTGCTCCGGCTGTCATAACGGCATCAACGTTGGCGGCGGCATGTACGCGCCGTTCGGTGTGGTTGAAAAGCCGGGTGCGGACATCCTGCCGCCCGAAGACAAGGGCCGTTTCCAGGTGACGAAGACGCCGAGTGACGAATACGTCTTCAAGGTGCCGAGCCTTCGCAACATCGAGCTGACCGCACCTTACTTCCATACCGGCAACGTCTGGGACGTCAAACAGGCGGTGGGGGTGATGGGTACGGCGCAACTCGGCGCGCAGTTGAACAAGGAGCAGGAAGATCAGATCGAGAGCTTCCTCAAATCGCTGACCGGGGAGCAGCCGCAGGTCGTCTATCCGATCCTGCCGCCAAGCACGGCGCTGACGCCGCGCCCGGAGTTGTAGTCGTTACGACGAGACCTTGGGGACGGATCGCGGCGATGCGCGGCGGCGTCAGTGTCGCGCCGCCGCGACCCAGGCGAGAAAGGCGGGATACGGCGTACGGTCGACGGTCAGGATGCCCCAGTGCGCTTCGATCGGATCGCCAACCTGAGCTCCTTTCCATGGCGCATCGAACGCCTCGAAGGCCGCCGCGTAGGAGGCAAAGACGGGCAGGGAGCCGTTCGCTGCCGGCGTCGTGAGCCGGACAAGGCGGCCGCGGGCGAGCCACTCTGCCCAGAATGCCCGCTGGCGGTCTGGCGACTGGGGTTCGCCACCGCCGTTGGGAAGACCCGTCTCCTTGACCAGGACCGGCTTGCCGGCAAGGTGGGCTATCGCCTCGGCGCGGCCCCGCACCCAGGCGACGGCGGCATCCGGTGGCAGGGACTGGTGGTCGATCGCCGGATGAATGTTGGGGGCGAGGAAGTCACCGAACGCGCGAATCGGCGGCCAGCCGTAATCGCCGGCCGGCTCGCTCGTGGTGATCGCCAGCGCCCGGCCGCGGCCGATCAGCGCCAGCAACCGGTCGCGGGCGCGGGCGAGATCGTCAATCTGGTAGCGGTTATCATTGATGCCCTCATTGCCGATGGCAACCGCGAGCGCGAGACGGTCGCGCCAGCGGCGGACGAGATCGGCGGCGGCGGCGATTTCGCCCTCGGACGTCGGATCCCAGATGCCGAGCAGAATCGCGCGATAGCCCGGGCGCAGGGCGGCGAGGTCGGCGCGTAACGGTTCCGCCGGATAGGGCGTGCCCGCGGGCGGCATTCGCGGATCGAAGCCGCTGGGATTGAAGACGACGAGCGCCGAGCCTTCGTCCTCGAGGTAGCTGAGGAATGGATAGGCGGCCTCCGCCCGCACGCCGGCCGGCGCCAGCAGAACGGCGAGTCCCGCGAGCACGGCGCACACGATCCGGATCATGGCGCCGCCTCGTAACGGATATCATCGAGAAAGATGCTCAGGTGTCCGGCCGGATTGTGCTTGTCGTTGGCGATCAGCATGAACGGCGTGATGACCCGGGACAGGTCGTGGCCGTCGGTCGCGATCCGGTATTCGCGCCAGTCGGCCGAAAGGGTCAGCCAGCCGGAATCGATCGGAAGCGACGCCGAATCGCCGAACGGCTGATCACCGGCGACGCCGGCCTTGATCCGCACCCGCTCGCCGCCGGCGGCGCCGCGGGCGGAAAACACCAGTGTCCGCGCGCCGGCGAGATCGAAGCCCTCGCCCGGCGTCGCGCCCCAGTAGTTGGGAGCGCTGGCGACGGCGATACCGGCCCAGTGGCCGGGCGCGAAGGTGATGGCAAGGCGAATCGCCGTTCCGCGCGGCGCGCCGGGATCGGCGAGATCGATCTGCAGCCGGGCACCGGTGTTGGCGGGAACGACGTTGGTCCACGAACCGTGGTTCAGCGGGGACGCAACATCCTGATAGACCCACCAGACGTCGCCAGAGCGCATCGCCGCATCGCCCGGACGCGCTATGATCGTGGTGGCTAGCACGCCCCCGGCAAGGGCGGCGATGGATGCCAACCGGATTGGGGAGAAGGTCCGCATGCAATCAAGGATCGAGGTTATCGAGGCCGATATCACCACCTTGGCGGTCGATGCGATCGTCAATGCTGCAAACCAATCGCTCTTGGGTGGCGGCGGGGTCGACGGCGCCATCCACCGCGCCGCGGGACCGGACCTGCTCGAGCAGTGCCGGTTTCTTGGCGGATGCCCGACCGGTCAGGCGAAGATCACCCAAGGCTTTCGCCTGCCGGCGCGCTTCGTCATTCATACCGTGGGGCCGGTCTGGCGCGGGGGCGGCTCGGGCGAGGCGGCGTTGCTGGCGTCGTGCTACAGCGAATCGCTCGAGCTCGCGCAGCGCCATTTCTGCCGGGTGGTGGCTTTTCCCGCGATCAGCACCGGCATCTTCGGCTTCCCGATGGACCCGGCGGCGCGGATCGCGGTTGAGGCCGTACAGCAATTTGTTGCCCGGCACGCGCTGCCCGGGCGGGTGATCTTCTGTTGCTATAGTGCGGAGTCGGCGGACGCTCATCGCACGGCGCTCGCCCTGCCGGTAGCGTAATTCTGGTGGCAGCCTCGGCGCTTCAACGAGCCGTTTCCGTCATCGCGGATGACGAGACGGCGCCGGGCCGCGCGACGTGAATGTTGGCGGCGCCGTTATCGCTCAGGATTGCCCGGGCCCGTTGTTCGCCGGACGCATCGGCCGTGCGCACCCACAAGATGACGCTGCCGGCCGCGAGCGAGCGGGCAAAGTCCTCAGTGTGCGGCGTGGCGGTGACCTCTTCTAATAGGTCCTTGGCGGCGATGCCGCCGACTGCGGCGCCGATGATCGCAGCGATGGTGGCGGCGATCGTCCCTCCGGCGAGGAAGATCGCACCGGCGGCGATGAGCGGACCTTCGTATTTCAGCTCGCCCACCAGCGCCAGCGTCACCTCGCGCCATGAGCGGCCGGGTCGCCCGGCGGCGTCTATCGATTCATGTGACGCGAGCACGCTAAGGTCGGCGCGCCCGAATCCCGCCTCCAGCAGATTGGCTACTGCCCGCTCGAAGGGCTGGCGTTCGGTAAACAGCCCGACCACCTCGCCATCGTTCTGCGTTGTTGCGTCCGCCATCACCGCATCCTTGTTCTGTCCTTGGCATTGTGCCGTATCCGCGCCGGCGATGACCAGCGCTTCGAGCCAGGCCGGCGCGTGGCGCGCGACGTGGCGTTCCGCTGCCGGACAGTCGTGCTAGTCTTCGCCGATCGGATCTTCCGCGTGAGTAACCGCTCTGCCCGACGATCGTTTCTCCCGGCTCCCGGCGGAGGCGCTGCCATCCACGCCTCCCGCCCCGCCACACCCACCGATGCCCGAGGGCGTGCCTGAACACGCGCGCGCAAGCGCGCCCGGGGCCGCTGGCGTCACGCCGCTGATGGCACAGTACTGGACGATCAAGCGGGACTATCCCGATTGCCTGCTGTTCTACCGGATGGGCGATTTCTACGAACTGTTCTTCGACGACGCGGTGACTGCCGCGGCCGCTCTCGACATCGCCCTGACCAAGCGTGGCAAGCACGCGGGCGAGGACATTCCGATGGCCGGGGTGCCGGTGCACGCGCACGAGGCCTATCTCGCCCGATTGATTCGCCGTGGCTTCAAGGTCGCCGTCTGCGAGCAGCAAGAAGACCCGGCCGAGGCGAAGAAGCGCGGCGCCAAGGCGATCGTCGCCCGCGATGTCGTTCGTGTCGTCACGGCCGGAACCTTGACCGAGGAAACCCTGCTCGAGGCCCGTCGGCCGAACTATCTCGCCGCGCTTGCCGAGAAACGGGGCACGTTTGGTTTCGCCTGGATCGATATATCGACCGGCGAGTTACAGGCCCAGCCGCTCGGTCGCGCCGATCTTGGTGCCGCGCTGGCGCGACTGGAGCCGGGAGAGCTTCTGCTGGCCGAGCCGCTGTTGCGCGAGCCAGGGCTGGCAACGGTCATAACCGAATGGCGTGAGCGCCTGACCGTTCAGCCGGCGAGCCGTTTCGATCCGCCATCGGCGCATCGCCGCCTGACCGTACTCTTTGGCATCGAGACGCTCGATGGGTTCGGCGCCTTCGGTCCGGCCGAGGTGGCGGCGCTGGGCGCGTTGGTCGATTACATCGAACTGACGCAAAAGGGCAGGCTCCCGCGAATCGCCGCCCCCCGCCGCCTGGCGCTGGGCGCGGTGATGGAGATCGACGCGGCGACGCGGCGCAATCTCGAGCTGACCCGCACGCTCGCCGGCGAGCGCTCGGGCAGTCTGGTCGATATCCTCGATCGCACGCTGACTGGTCCCGGGGCGCGATTGCTGCTTGCCCGCCTTAACGCGCCACTAACCGATCCCGGCGAGATCGGCCGGCGTCTCGACATGGTCTCGACCTTCGTCGAGGCCGAGGCGTTGCGCGCCAGCATGCGCGCGGCGCTGACGCGCTGCCCGGATCTCGAACGGGCGCTCGCCCGCCTGTCCTTGGGGCGTGGCGGCCCGCGCGACATGGCGGCGATCCGCGACGGCATCCATCAGGCAGGCGCGCTGCGGGCGATCGCGGTGGCAACGCCGGGCGGTCCAGCTTGCGGCATCGCCGAGGCGGTTTGTGCACTCGGTGAAGAACCTGCGGTCGCCGATCTGCTGGACCGGGCGCTCGCGGACGATCTGCCGCTTTCACCCCGCGACGGCGGCTTCGTCGCCCGTGGCTTTCGCTCGGATGTGGACGAAGCCCGTCGTCTGCGCGACGACGGCCGCAAGCTGATCGCCGCCTTGGAAACCCGCTACGCCGAGCAGACGGCAATTCCCACCTTGAAGATTCGCCACAACGGCATGCTCGGCTACTACGTCGAAGTGTCGTCGAAGCATGCCGAGCGCCTGCCGCAGGGAGCGTCATCGCCGTTTATCCTGCGGCAGTCGATGGTCGGCGCCCAGCGATACGCGACCGTCGAACTGGGTGAACTGGAAGCCCGGATCGCCCGTGCCGCCGACGAGGCGCTCGCCCTCGAACTGGCGGTCTTCGATGAGCTCGCGCAGGCGGTGATCGCCGCCGCCGCGCCGATCGCGGCCACGGCCGGTGCGATCGCCGAGCTCGACGTCGCCGCGGCCCTTGCCGAACTCGCCGTCGCTCGCCGGTGGGTGCGGCCGTTGGTCGAGGAGGGGACGCACTTTATTGTTGATGGCGCCCGTCATCCGGTGGTCGAGGCGGCACTGGCGGACTCTGGAACCGGCGCGTTTGTCGCCAATGACCTGAAGTTGGACCGTGAACGGCGGATCTGGCTGCTGACCGGCCCCAACATGGCGGGCAAGAGCACGTTCTTGCGACAGAATGCGCTGATCGCTGTGTTGGCGCAGATGGGTGCGTTCGTTCCGGCGGAGCGGGCCCGGATCGGCATCGTCGACCGCCTGTTCTCGCGGGTTGGCGCAGCCGACGACCTTGCCCGCGGCCGTTCGACGTTCATGGTCGAAATGATCGAAACCGCGGCGATCCTCAATCAGGCGGGGCCCGGGGCGTTTGTCATCCTCGATGAGATCGGCCGCGGCACGGCTACCTTCGACGGTTTGTCGATTGCCTGGGCGGTGGTCGAGCACCTGCACGCGGTCAACCGCTGCCGGGCTTTGTTCGCCACCCACTATCATGAGTTGACGGCGTTGGCGGCGAAACTGCCGACGCTCGCCTGCCAGACGATGCGGGTGAAGGAATGGCAAGGCGACGTCGTTTTCCTGCATGAGGTGGTCCCCGGGGCGGCGGATCGCTCATACGGCATCCA
This sequence comes from Rhodospirillales bacterium, assembly GCA_016712595.1. Lineage (NCBI taxonomy): Bacteria > Pseudomonadati > Pseudomonadota > Alphaproteobacteria > Rhodospirillales > Rhodospirillales bacterium. Next base: position 2,657,981 of record JADJQT010000001.1, on the reverse strand, counting down.
TGTCGCCCGGCTGGCGGGGCTGCCGCCGGCGGCGGTGGAACGCGCGCTGCAGGTGCTGGAAATTCTCGAGACGGGCGAACAGTCCTCGGCGGTAACCCGCCTCGCCGATGACCTGCCGTTGTTCGCGGCGGCCGAAAGGCGAAGCCAACCACAGCGCCCCTCGGCCGTCGAGGAGCGCCTGCAGGCGATCGATCCCGATAATCTTACCCCGCGCGAGGCGCTCGATCTGCTCTACGCGTTGAAGGCCATAATCGGCAGGGCGCCATCATGACAGTCTGGTGCCCTTTGCTCAAAATCGCCGCCCTCGCCAGGGCTATTGGTTGGGCGAGCGGGCGATTGTCTTGATCGGGCCGCGAGGGCGCCCGGACAGCTCGGCGATCTTTCGGTCCTGTTCTTCGATCAACGCCCGTGCCGGTTCGTCCCCGTCGAGGCCGTCGACCTCTTCGCGGGGCACCTTTCGGTTCGAACTGCGCGAGCCATCCTCGTAGAGGACGTCAAACAGCACGAACGCCCCTTCCGCCGTCTTTTTGCGGCTGACCGAGTCATGTTTTCTGCGTGCCATGGTCCCTCTCCAACTCGAACGCGCGACCGGTGTCCGGGCGAGCCGCGAACCGCGTGCGGAGGTGATCCGCACTGCGATCCGCCGGCTCGCCCGGAGCCGATTTCTCTAAGGTTCGGGAATTAAGTCGGCGTCAGCCGGCGTCGGCGACCGTAACGGCCTCGCGCCCCTTCGGCGTATCGACGACGCCCATCGCCACCCGCTGTCCTTCGGCGAGGTGCGGGATGTTCGAGCGTTCAAGAACGGAAATATGCAAGAAGACGTCCTTGCCGCCATCGTCACAGGCGACAAAGCCGAACCCCTTTTCCGCGTTGAACCACTTGACGGTCCCGACCATGTCGACGGCGTTCGAGACATCGACCGAACGGCGGGAAAAACCGCCTGGGCTAGCCCGCTCGGTTCGACGTGGCGGTGGCGGCGCGATATTGGTCTCGTCAACCTCGAGTACGCGGGTTATTTGCGGACCCTTGGCGCCCTGACCGACATGCACGCGAAGCTTTGCTCCCGGCTGCACGGAATCGAAGCCCGCCGCCTGGAGTGCCGCGACGTGCATGAAGGCGTCTCCTGAGCCGTCAGCAATCTCGGCGAAGCCGAATCCCTTTTCGGGATTGAACCATTTTACCGTCGCGTCGACGATCGGGCCCTCTGCAGGAGCCGCATCTCGTGCGACGTCGCCGAATGGGCGTGCCGGGCGTATTCCTCGGCCTTCGCGGGAAAATGGTTCGTCATCGTCGAACCCGCGACGTCTCGGTTCCCGAAAGCCCTTACCTTTTCGCATCATTGCTCGTCATCACCTTTTGCATCATAACCGTCATCACCGACGCCGACAGGCCGCTGGCTGTGTGCTGGCCGCCGGCACGTCGCATTCTACCTGCCGCTTCGCGATCGTTTTTGCTTTTGCTCAATAAGCTTTGCAGCCATCTCAGGCTGCGTCATCTGCTGCCGACAGGCTACGATCGCATGGAACCTCCTGCTTGCGTTTCACCATAACACGAAGCCAGAAGAGCGGTCGCCAATAACTCACGTGTGAGCGGCGGCAGGGCACGAAGCCTGCAAAATGTAACGTTTATCGTTGAAATGCGTCGGCGGTGACTCGCCTGACCGTTCGCGGAACCAAATGATCGCGAAGGGCGTTGGTTGCGCTTGAAGCTGCAACAACCGAGAGTAAACGTCATGCACAAGACCAATTTCACTGCTCCGATCCTCGGAGCCCTTCTGTTCGCGGCGGGCACCGCCGGCGCCTTTGCCGCCAGCTCTTCGCATATCGAGGCCATCGACATGGCAAAGACAACGCTCGTCCAAGCCATCGAAACCGCAGAGGAGCAAGGCCACGGCAAGGCAATCGAAGCCGATTTCGATGCCGATGCCAACCCTGCGCGCTACGAAATTAAAGTGCTCAGCCAAAATGCGCTCGTAGCCTACACCCTTGATGCCGATACGGGCAAGGTTGTCGATACGGCCGATCAGCCGATTGAAAAGCTTTTCACCATTCTCACTCCGGCAAACGTTCGCGCAGCCCCCACGTCGCTGGGACAGGCGATCGGCATCGCCGAGGAACACACCGGTGGCAAGGCGTACGAGGCCGAGGTCGATCGAGATGGGAAAATCGTCAGCTATGACGTGACTGTCGCCAGAGCCGATGGTTCCAAGCGTGACGTCGCGGTCGATGGCGCGTCCGGTAAGGTCACCTCGGTTAAGTAGCACGATCAAGGCGATGCCTGCGAGCGGCCGCCGCCGGCGCTTGTGCGCTGCGGCGGCGGCGTCGCGGGACTGGAATTCCTGCGGTGGATGAATACATGCGATGTGCAGCCGCTTCGCGCCGTTGCACATCGCTCTTTTGTTACGCGCCGTTGCCGGTCGCGACGGTGTGTTCCATGGTGAGGAGATTGGCCATGTTGTCTCCGGTCCCGCCCCAGCCGGCGGCCTCATCCCGTGTCTGGTTCATCACCGGATGCTCGACCGGTTTCGGCCGGGTCCTGGCCGAGGAGGTGCTGGGGCGCGGTGAGCGGGCAATTGTCACCGCTCGCAATCCCGCGTCGCTTGCAGGCTTCGCCGAGGCGGCAGGTGCACGCGTCGCCGCGCTCGACGTCACCCAGCCGGAGCAGATTGCTCGTGCGGTCGGGGATGCCGAGGCGGTGTTCGGCCGCATCGACGTGCTCGTCAACAACGCCGGCTACGGCTATCTATCGGCGGTGGAGGAGGGGGAGGACGATGAAGTCAGGGCGATGTTCGAGACCAACGTCTTCGGCCTCGCCGCGATGACGCGTGCGGTTCTGCCCGGCATGCGCGCCCGGCGGTCTGGACACATCGTCAATATTTCTTCGATGGGTGGTCTCGTCGGTTTTGCCGGCATCGGCTATTACAACGCCACCAAATTCGCCGTCGAAGGTCTCTCCGAAGCGCTGGCGATGGAAACGGCACCGCTCGGGATCAAGGTGACGATCGTCGAGCCCGGGCCATTCCGGACCGATTGGGCTGGTCGCTCATTGAAAACACCGAAGGCAGCGATCGCCGATTATGCCGCCACGGCGATCGCGCGGCGCGAGGCTGTCAGCGGCTACAGTGGCACTCAGCCGGGCGATCCGGTTCGCGGTGCGCGGGCGATCGTCGCCGCCGTCGATGCACCGAATCCGCCGCTCCACCTCGTTCTCGGCAAGCCTGCCTACAATATCGTGCAAGGTAAGCTCAAGGCCTTTGCGGGTGAACTCGAGACGTGGCGCGAGCTCACTTTGGGCGCTGATTTTCCGCAAGACGCTTCAGCAGCCTAGAATCACTTTGTTCGGAATTCTGCCGCCCCGCCGCCTTACGCGGGGCGGTGTAGCCGTCGGTGTCGGTTGGCAAGGCCTGTCGACAACGGCTGCGCCTGCAAGTCCACGATGATGATGGCTGTCACCAAGCACTGCCGCCAAACCCAGGAGGCTAAACCTTAAGCCCCGCGCACGAAGCCCTTGGCTTGGCGCACCTCACCTCCAGGCGTTCCAAGTTCAGATTGCGGTGTCGCTGGCTGGATCGGGAGGGCCACTGCAGGTCCCCGTCTGCTGGCAGGGCGTGCCGCAGGTATTGTCCTTGCACCCGCTGTTCACCGGACCGGGGTGTGACGAAACCGTCGTCTCGCCGCCGCCGCGGCCAGCCTGATCGTAAAGCGCCGAGAGAATATCACCGAGCGGCATGCACATCGCGTCGGCGCCCAGGCACTGCTCGGGCGGCCGCGATTTCGCCGCGGTCTCGCCAGCGTAGGCGACGATATCACGGGCGATTTCCGGGTATGCGACGCACGCATCGGATATGCTCGCCTGGAGATTAGTCGCGTCCCCGGTCGCCGACCATGCTGCCACAGCCTGAGTGATCTGCTGCCGGAGCGCGGGCGGCAAGCCGCTATCTGCGAAACTCAATGCCGGCCATGCGGAGACACCCAACACAGCAACCACGGCAACCATTAAGGTGCGAGGGCGTCCCACTCTTCTCGTCCCATCCGTTGATTGCTTCCTGTACGAACTGCCGTCGCCCTTGACCCGTTGTGGGCTTGCATACGAAGGGCACGCGAGTCAGTCCGCAAGCAACAACCTATTCTATCTTTTTTCCTCGGTAGCTCGCAATGATACCGTGACATCCGCCGAGCGAAACCGACTTGGCGTCGAGCGAGTGTTGTTAGTGCGCCACGAACGACGCACGGACCGGCTTGGCGCGTCGTCGTTGGTTTATGATCCCGCCGGGGACGAGTGAGATGGGTTTTCCGAACGATCCCAACGACGCAGGTGCGTCCCCCGGGTCCACCAAACGCCGGGGGGAGCGAAGCGGTGCCGGTCGCCGGCGCACAACCCGTCTTCGCCGCAGCCCGCATTTCTGGGTGTCCGTTATCGTCCTCATTGCTGCCGCGTTTGTCTCCCGCGCCGAGCCGTCGTTCTTGGTCGGCGTCCGTGAGAGTCTGTTTGATTCCTACCAGCGTCTCGAGCCGCGGGTGGCTCGAGACGCGCCGGTGCGAATCGTCGATATCGATGAGGAAAGCCTCGCCCGGCTCGGTCAGTGGCCGTGGCCGCGCTCGCGCCTCGCCGAGTTGCTGCAAAAGCTCGACGATGCGCGCGCGACCACCGTAGCGCTCGACATCCTACTTGCAGAGCCAGACCGGACGTCACCATCGCGCCTGCTTCTGCCGCGCTGGCAAGGGGCATCTTCGCACGGCGAGGGGGCCGAGGCGCTTCCCGATTATGACCAGCAACTGGCCGCGACCATGGCCACCGGGCGCGTCGTCACCGGCTTTGCCCTGGTCGAGGCTGGCCTGACTGCGCTGCCGGCAATGAAGGCCGGGCTTGCCTTCGTCGGCGAAGGCGGCGGTTCGGACGATGCGCCGGCAGCGGCAGCGGTGCTGGCATCGGTGCCAGGAGCGGCGGGCGCCGTCGGCACGTTGCCAATGTTCGAGCACGCGGCGAAGGGCAACGGCGCTCTTAGCATCAGCCTGTCGGCTGGCGGTGTGATTCGCCGTCTGCCGCTGTTGCTGCAGGCCGGCGGACATATCCTGCCGTCTCTCGGCGCTGAGGCACTGCGCGTCGCCCAGGGATCGGATACTTATGTCGTCAAAGTCGCCGACGGTGGGCACGGTATCGATGAGGTTCAGATCGGCGCCTACCGCATTCCGACCGACCGAGCCGGCCAGATCTGGCTTTACGCCTCAAAGCCGGTCACGAGCCGGTTTATCCCCGCCTGGAAAGTCATCGTCGGCGAGGTCCCACCCGCCGAACTCGAAGGCCGGATCGTGCTTATCGGCTCGACGGCGCGCGGCCTGCAGGACGTGCATCAGACCCCTCTCGGCGACGACGTTCCCGGAGTTGAATTCCATGCGCAGGCGCTCGAGCAGGTGATCCACGAGGTCTACCTGCGCCGACCCGACTGGGCGAAAGGAGCCGAAATCCTGACGTTGCTCGCGCTGGGGGCCACGGTTCTCACCGTCGGCTCCCGCGCCGGTCCCACGTGGACGGCGGTGTGCGCCGGTGCCGGCGTCGTCGGCGCTTTCGCCGTCTCGTGGGAGGCGTTCATCGCCGTCGGCCTGCTGCTCGATCCCCTTTTTCCGGCAGCGACGGTGATCGCCGTCTATTTCGTTTCCTCGCTGCTGCGCCACCTCCAGACTGAGCGCGAACAGCGCTGGATTCGCATGGCCTTCGCCAGCTACATCTCGCCGAAACTGGTCAATGCGCTGATCGAGGACCCCGGCCAGCTGCAGCTCGGTGGCGAGCGGCGGGAACTGACCTTTTTGTTCACCGACCTTGAGGGATTCACCCCCCTGGTCGAACGCACGCCGCCCGCCGTGGTTGTGCCTGCGCTCAATGCCTACCTCGACGGCATGATCCGCATTGCCTTTGCTCACGACGGGACCGTCGATAAGATTATCGGCGACGCTGTGCACATCATGTTCGGAGCGCCGGTCGCCGACCCGGCCCATGCCGAGCGGGCGATCGCCTGCGCGCTGGAAATCGATCGCTTCGCCAAGGACTTCGCACGGCAAAAGCGCAGCGAAGGCCTCGCCTTTGGCCAGACCAGGATTGGGGTCAATTCCGGAATCGCCATCGTCGGCAACTTCGGCGGGGCGCTGCGCTTCGACTACACGGCGCATGGCGATGCGATCAATACCGCGGCGCGACTGGAAGGGGCGAACAAGTATCTCGGCACTCGTCTGTGCGTCAGCGAGGAAACGGCGCGGCGATCGGCAACCTTCTTCGGCCGGCCGGCCGGAAATTTGTTGCTCAAGGGCAAGACCGAGCCGGTCCGGGTGTTCGAGCCATTGGATCCCGGCGCGGTCGATGACGATGCGCTGCGGGCCTATGAGGCGGCGTTCGCGCTGCTCGAAGCTGGCGATCCCGCCGCCGAGGCGGCATTTGCTGCCACCGTCGGTCGCGCGCCTGAAGACGGCCTCGCCGCATTTCATCTGCGCCGTCTGCGCGCCGGGCAAACCGGCAGCACCGTCATCCTAACCGAAAAATAGCTGCGCCGGAAAATACCTGTGCCAAGCGATCAGAACGGGAACTGTTCGGCAATCTGTGGCTCCCAATCCTCTGCCCAATGGCGCAGCGTCTCCATGACTACCTGCTTTGCCGGATCGGATGCCACCGCCTCGTTCGTCCAGTCCGCTGGCTGCCAGACTGTGTTCTCCGGCGGCGGAAGCAGCAGATCGGGGTTCCATCCGTAGTCCACCTGCCACAACTGACCATCGTGGAAGCGGATGAAGCGGGCACCGACCATGACGACGGGCAGGTATTCGTCCCTGCCTGCCGCGTAGTGGGCGAGGACGACGTTGATCCAGTGCGGATGTCCGCCGAGCCCGAGATTGATCTCCCGGATGTGCCAGCATGCGCCGCTTCCGGTATTGGCGGCGGATGAGTTGACCGCGTAGTAGTACTCGGGCCGGCTGCAGCTCGTCCGCGGCTTGAAGTCGTAGCGCATGCCGAGTTCGACACGGTAGACCAGAACCAGCCGATCGATGACGCCGTGGTTTTCGCTGACGAGGATGCGGCGATGCGAAACACCGCCGAGCAGATTCTGATCGCCTTCGTAGATCGACTGCCAGTCCCCAGGAGGCATGGGCGGCACCATCAACGCCGCCGTGGGTGATGCGGGCGAGGTGGTAAGGGAGACTTCCCGGTCGGCCCCTTTGTCCCCGGTGCAGCCGGTGAGCACTGCCGCCGCCAGAACGGCAAGCCGGCACAGCCAGGGAAATCTCGCGCGTTTCACCTCGGCGTCCGCCTCTGGCCAGTTAACGTCTCGTCCGTCGCAGGGACGATTTTTCAGCATCCGTCTACTCAGCATTAGCCCACTCAGCATCCGCTGCAGTCGGCCCCCGAGCTCTTCACCGTCGTCGACAGGCGCGACGTATTTGCCTCGCCCCTATTTGCGCGCACGGCCGCGGCCTCGCCGATGGAGAACGCCGTCGACTGATCCCCCTCGCCGGAAATGGAGAGCAGGGCACTGACCTTGATCGTCTCGGCGATCAACTCGCGCGAGGGCATTGCCGGCGGTTCCGGGGCAACCCCGCCGCCCGGCGTGACCCGGCTCGCCTGGCCGGCCCGGACCGGCACGGTGAAGCCGGACGTGGAGGTCAGCGAAATCCGGCCGTGACGGACGTAGACATCGGTATTGCCGGCGTCGTCGACGTTGATGGCGATGTCGGTGCCGCGCACGCCGATCATCGCGTTCGGCGTGCGAATTTCGTAGATGTCGCTGGGTGATGTCCCGGTGACGAAGCGCATGAGGCCGCGAACGACGGAGACGGCGAAGCGTCGTGCCTCGCCGCCGCCGGCATAGACGAACTCGTCGATAACGACGCGCGAGTTGGGGCCGGAGGAAAGCGTTGTTCCATCGAGAAACACCATCTGCGCCGCGCTCTCGTCAGCGGTTTCGATGAGCTCATGCCAGAACACGGCATCGTGCACGGTGACCGGCAGCCGCTTGTCGTCCACCGTGCCGAACACCGAGCGCACGACGAGCGTCGCCTGCCCGACCGCTTCCGGGCGGATTCCAGAAACCAGCGTGCCGTCGCCGTCATTGGCGGAATCGCTCTCATCGGCGCGCTGGCCCAAAGCCGGCGAGGCGACGATCAGCATCACCCCCACTGTCGCCGCCATCAAGGTTCGAGCGTTCAGGACGGTCCCCTTCCTCGCGTCCATACGGGCTCCGCAAGCCTCGCACTGTCGCGAGGCAACTGCAAGGCGAACACGCGCCAACGGCAAAACGACCTCCCTCCGGTCAATCGGAGATTGACCGCTCCTAGACGATCGGCATCCGGTTGGTGGCGCTGCTGCGGGCGACGTCGGCGACGACGCGCAGGGCGCTCGCCAGGCGCTGGCGATCGGCGACGGCGCACAGGCAAAGGCGGACATGAGCGTCGGCGTTGGTCATCGCATGGTCAACCCTTGCAGGATCGGCCATCGCCGGCCGTTGGCCGGCGGCGCGAAGATCGTAGGTCGACGTCCCGGCTTGCCTGGTGAAGGTCGGCCCGGCGAAGGTCGCCCCCGCGCTCACCGCCACGCCGCGATCGAGCAGGGCGGCGACGAAATCGCCGCCGCGCCAGTTGGGCGGAAGCGGCAGCCATCCGTGGAACGCCGCCGGATGGCTGCGAAAGCCCAGGCCGCCCAAAATCTCCGCCGCCAGCCTCTGGCGTGCCCGCGCTTCCGCCCGCTGGGCGTCGGCCGCCACCGCCGCGGCACCGCTGACGATCGTCTGGCTCGCCACCTCGGCGGCGATCGACGACGTCATCAGCATGCTGGTGCGCACCGCATGGGCGAGGCGAGGGACGAGCGCCGCCGGGGCGAGCAGATAGCCGATGCGCAGCCCCGGGCAAACCGACTTGGACAGGCTGGTCACATAGATCCCGTGGTTGGGGGCGAAGCGGTGAATCGGCGGCGGCGGATCGTCGAGCAAAAAGCCATAGACGTCGTCTTCGAGGATGATGACGCCGTGACGCTCGGCGACCTCGGCGACCGCCTGCCGCCGGGCGACAGACATCACCGTCGCCGTCGGATTGTGCAAGGTCGGCATGGTGTAGAGTAGGCGGGGGTGATGGGTCCGGCACGCGGCGTCGAGGGCCTCGACGATCAGGCCGTCATCGTCGATGTCGACGCCGACGGGGTGCAGACCCTGCGCCGAAGCCGTCGCGTGCAGGCCCGGCCAGGTGAGCGCCTCGTGCAGGACGACGTCTTTCGGCCGGCACAACGCTTGAAAAGTCGTCGACAGCCCGCCCTGGCATCCGGGCACGATCAGCACGTTCTCGGCGCTGGCCCCGACGCCAAGGCGGCGAAGCCAGGCGGCGCCCGCCTCGCGGTGGGCGCGCATGCCGTTCGAGGGCTGGTAGCGGCCGATGGTCGCGAGCAGCGCCGCATCGTCGATCCGCTGCACCGCGGTGCGCAACGCCGCCGCAATCGGGGCGTCGTAGGGGTAGTTAAGGCTGAGGTCGAGGCGTTCACCAAAGCCCTCTTCGGCGATCCGCTCCAGTCCGTCCGCCGGTGGCCCGGCGAGGCCGCCGATCGCGCCGGCGGGAACTGCCGCCGCCGGCAACTCCGGTGCGCATTCGCCGGGGCCGGGCATCGACGCCGCCGCCGGCGCGCGTACGAAGGTACCGCGCCCGACCTCGCCGCCGATCAGACCGCGCCGCTCGGCCTCGGCATAGGCGCGGCTCACCGTACCCACGGTCACGCCGAGGGCGAAGGCAAGGTCGCGGTGGGTCGGCAGCCGCGCGCCCGGCGGCAGTCGGCCGGCGCCGACGTCCTCGGCGAGCGCGTCGGCGATGCCGCGATAAAGCGGGGCGGAGCGTTCAGTGAGATCGGGGAGCCAATTTGTCATGGTGACAATTTATATATTGACCCTGTCATTGCTGTCAATGACACTGATTTCCGCGATTGTATGGGAGCAATTGTCATGATGCAGCGACAAAGTTCGGCGATATTGTCTTCATTGACGCCACAGGCGCGGTTGCCAAGTTGGTTCGAATGGGGCGCTCTCGGCGTGCGCAAACTCGCTCGCGACACCCGCGCCGTGTTCGATATCCTCGCGGCGTGGGAAGAGCGGCGGTACCAGCGCCGCGCGCTGGCCGCGCTCGATGAGCATGCGCTCAAGGATATCGGCTTGAACCAGGTCGATGTCTGGCGGGAGACGCGCCGGCCGTTCTGGAAGGACTGAGCCGCGGATGTTTGGTCCATTCGCGGTGCCGGTCGCCTCGCCGCGGGGTTCAATCGAGCTGCCGGCCGAGGCGGCCGGCCAAGTCCTGAACGTACTGCCAGGCGACCCGCCCGGAGCGGGCGCCGCGTCCCGCCGCCCAGGCGATCGCCTCGGCGCGCAGCGTCTCCGCCGGCAGATCGAGGGCGAAACGTTCGGCGTAGCCGGCAACGATGGCAACGTAGGTCTCCTGATCGAGGCCGTGAAACCCCAGCCATAGTCCGAAGCGATCGGACAACGAGACCTTCTCCTCGACCGATTCCGCCGGGTTGATCGCCGTCGAGCGCTCGTTTTCGATCATCTCGCGCGGCATCAGGTGGCGGCGGTTGGAGGTGGCGTAGAACAGCACGTTCGAAGGGCGACCCTCGATCCCGCCTTCAAGCACCGCCTTCAGCGATTTGTAGGCGGCATCGCCGCCGTCGAACGACAGGTCGTCGCAGAACAAAAGGCAGCGCCGCTCTCCGTCGCGCAGGCGGGCGAGCAGACGCGGCAGGCTGGCGATGTCCTCGCGGTGGATCTCGATCAGTGCCAGCGATCCCGGGCTCTCGGCGAGCACCACCGCGTGCGCCGCCTTGACCAGCGAGCTCTTGCCGGTCCCGCGCGCGCCCCACAGCAGGGCGTTGTTGGCCGGCAGGCCGGCGGCGAAGCGCCGGGTGTTATCGAGCAGCACGGTGGCCTGTCGGTCGATCCCCTTGAGCAGCGCGAGATCGACGCGGCTGACGCAATCGACTGGCTCGAGCGCGGCGGTCTCGGCGTGCCAGACGAAGGCATCGGCGGCGTAAAGCGAGACGGGGACGGCAGGCGGCGGGCATGCCCGCTCGACCGCCGCAACGAGGCGTTCGAGCAGCCCCAGGACCTGCGGATCAAGCATGCCCGCACGCTACCAGCATCCCGACGCGCGTCAACCACCTGTGCTGCAGGGTGGAAAGCGCGCACGCGTATTCCACTTTGGCGGCTCGCCAGGGCCGCAACGTCTCCGCCTCTTCGGCCGGGAATGGCGGGTATCACTTCGCTCGACCCACCCTACGCCATCTTGACCCGAACGTGGGCTGGCCGCAGGATCGAGCGGGATTTTGGGGGCACCTGCAGAGCCGGATTCGCTCGATCTCGACGCACGATCGGGAGGCCCACCGACCATGCACAGGTACGAGTGAAACCTGCGAACGATGATCACACTGTTTTATTCCTATTCACACAAGGACGAGGAGCTTCGCGAGAGGCTTGCCGAGCATCTGTCGTATCTGCGACGTGATGGTTCGATAGCGGAATGGAACGACCGCGATATTGACGCCGGTGGCGACTGGGCCACGGAGATCGACGCCAATTTAGCCTCAGCGGACGTCATCTTGCTGCTGATCAGCGCCAGCTTCATCAACTCGGAGTATTGCTGGGGCATAGAACTGAAGAAGGCGCTCGATCGGCATGCGCGGGGTGAGGCGGCCGTCATTCCGGTTATCCTCCGTCCATGCCGCTGGACCCGCACGCCGCTCGGCAGATTGCAGGCCGCGCCGAAGGACGGCAAGGCGGTGACGTCGTGGCTCGATCAGGATGAGGCGTTCGACGACGTTGCCAGCAAGGTCGAGCGCGTCGTCGTCGCCCTCCTGGGCAAACGCCGCGCGACCGCGCCGTCAGTGGGTGATCAGCAAATTCGCCGCCCTTCTAATGCCGATTTCACTGTCTTCCGCGACGTCGACGTGCCGTGGTGTCCGGAGCTTGTGGCGCTTCCCGGCGGGAGGTTTCTGATGGGCTCGTCCGTGTATGAGGGGGGGCGTTGCGATGACGAAGGTCCGCAGCACGCGGTGACGATCGAGCCCTTTGCGATCGGCAGGTATGCGTTGACCTTTGACCAATGGGATGCTTGCGTTTCTGCGGGCGGCTGCGCACGCTACCGGCCATCCGACCGGGATTGGGGCCGCGGGCGGCGTCCGGTGATCAACGTCTCGTGGCGGGATGCGCAGGCGTACGTTGAATGGCTGGCCAAGGCGACGGGCCGGCCGTATCGTCTGCCGACGGAGGCGGAATGGGAGTATGCGTGCCGCGCCGGCACGACGACGCGTTATGCGTTCGGCGATGCGATTATGCCGAAGGAGGCAAATTATGCCGAACGCTGGCTTGGAAAGACGACAGAGGTCGGGTGTTACCCTCCTAACGCCTGGGGTGTTTACGATATGCACGGCAACGTCTGGGAGTGGGTCGAGGACGTCTGGCATGACAGTTACCAGGGCGCCCCTGCTGACGGCTCGGCATGGACGGACGGAGAAGGAAATCATTCCTCTCGCGCTCGCGTCTATCGCGGCGGATCCTGGCGCAGCGGTTCGAGGTACCTCCGCTCCGCGATCCGCGGCGGGAACGATCCCGGCCTTCGGGTCAACGTCTTGGGGTTCCGTGTCGCCCGGACGCTTAATTAGGACTTGAATCTTTACTGCTTTCCCTCTCGGGTCCAGCGCGTACCCCTGGTCGATCTGCCGGCCTTGCGAACGTTAACCACTGGCCGCGCGGCTGTCCGCCCCCGTTCCGGTTTGCATCGACGGGGGGGATGGCTATAGTCGCGCCGTTCCGGGCCTTCCGGGGCTGTTGAGGAGTCTTCGATGTTTGTTTCCACCGCGTTCGCGCAGGACGCGGCGCCTGCGGCGACCTCCCCCGATTCGCTGTTGCAACTCGCGCCGCTGGTTCTCGTCTTCGCCGTGTTCTATTTCCTTTTGATCCGCCCGCAGCAGAAGAAGATGAAGCAGCACCGCGAAATGATCGCCGGCATCCGTCGCGGCGATCGGGTGGTCACCGGCGGCGGCATCATCGGCACGGTGAGCAAGGTCGTCGACGATAACGAGGTGCAGGTCGAAATCGCCGAGGGCGTGCGCGTGCGCGTCCAGCGCCCAGCCATCTCGGCGATCGTCACCCGCACCGGCACCGGCTCCGACGCCAAGGACGCGGCCAAGGAGCCGGGGAAGGGCGTGGCGGTGAAGGCCGCCAACGACGGCGCGTCCGAAGCGTCCGGCGGCGAGCCCGCGAGCGAGGCCCCACCCGCCAAGCCCGCTGGGCGGACGTCGCGCTTCAGCAAGATCCTCGGCGGCAAGACCGACTGATCCGGCGAGGGCGATCCGCGCGATGCTCCACTTCTCACGGTGGAAGACGGTCATGGTGCTCGCCGTGTGCGGGCTCGCGGCCCTGTTGTTCGCACCCAATCTTCTCAGCCGCGACCAGCTGGAGGCGCTGCCGTCGTGGCTGCCCACTCGGCAGATCACCTTGGGTCTCGACCTGCAGGGCGGCTCGCACCTGCTGCTGCAGGTGGAAACCGAGGCGGTGGTGCGCGACCGGCTTGACGCGCTCGTCGATACGATTCGCTCCACGTTGCGCGAATCACGCATCCGCTACCGCGAGCTCGGCGTCGACGGGCAGGCGGTGGCGGTGACGATCGCCGATCCCGCCGAGGTCGAGGAAGCGACGAAGCAGTTGCGCGCGCTCGATCCCGATACGGCGCTGACGGCGGACGATGACGGGCGGCTGCGCCTGGAACTGAGCGACAAGGCGGTGCGCGAGCGCGAGAGCGCCGCCGTCGATCAGTCGATCGAGATCATTCGCCGGCGCATCGACGAGACCGGGGTGCGCGAGCCGACGATCCAGCGCCAGGGCGCCAGCCGCATTCTTGTCCAGCTTCCCGGGCTGGACGACCCGCAGCGGATCAAGGCGCTGATCGGCAAAACGGCGAAGATGACCTTCCACCTCGTCGATGATACCGCCGATCCCGCCGAGGCGATGAACGGCCGGCCACCGCCGGGATCGGAGGTCCTGCCCCTGATCGATCGCAGAGCACCGGCCGGCGCCGAGCCGCGCTTGGTCGTGCGCAAGCGGGTGATGGTCAGCGGCGAGAACCTCGTCGACGCCGAGCCGAGCTTTTCGCAAGGCGCGCCGGTGGTCTCGTTCCGCTTCGATGCCGCCGGCGGCAAGCGCTTCGGCGACGTCACCAGCCACAACGTCGGCAAGCAACTGGCGATTGTCCTTGACGGTCAGGTGATCAGCGCCCCCAACATCCGCGAGCCGATCCTCGGCGGCTCGGGCATCATCAGCGGCAGCTTCACCGTGGCCGAGGCGCAGGATCTGGCGCTGCTGCTGCGCGCGGGCGCCCTGCCGGCGCCGCTCGAGGTGATCGAGGAGCGTAGCGTCGGCCCCGGGCTCGGCGCCGATTCGATCGCCGCCGGCAAGCTCGCCAGCATCGTCGGCACTGTTGCCGTCGTCGTCTTCATGGTGCTCTGCTACGGGCTGTTCGGGCTGTTCGCCAACCTCGCGCTCGCCGTCAACATCCTCTTGCTGCTCGCCTGCATGTCGGTGCTGGGGGCGACCCTGACCCTGCCGGGCATCGCCGGCATCGTGCTCACCGTCGGCATGGCGGTCGATTCCAACGTGCTGATCTTCGAGCATATCCGCGAGGAGGCCCGCGCCGGGCGAACGCCGATCTCGGCGATCGACGCCGGCTTTTCCCGGGCGATGACGACGATCATCGATGCCAACCTGACAACCCTGATCGCCGGCTGCCTGCTCTATATTTTCGGCTCGGGGCCGGTGCGCGGCTTTGCCGTGACGCTTTCGTTCGGCATCCTCACCACGATGTTCACCGCGGTCACGGTCACCCGGCTGATCGTGGTTACCTGGCTGCGGCGGACACGTCCGCAGCTCCTGCCGATCTGAGGATTATCGCCGATGTTCCGCGGTTTGCGCCTGGTTCCGCCGGATACCAAAATCCGCTTCATGGCGATGCACAAGGTCAACTTCGCCATCTCCCTCGCCATGATCGTCGCCTCGATCCTGCTGTTCGCCGTCAAGGGACTGAACTACGGGATCGACTTCAAGGGCGGCATCCTCATCGAGGCCCGTACGCAAGGCCCGGCCGATCTGTCGCACATGCGCTCGGCGCTGGAAAACTTGGAGCTGGGCGAAGTCTCGCTGCAGAATTTCGGCCGCGACGACGACGTGCTGATCCGCATCGAGAAGCAGGAAGGCGGCGAGGCGGCGCAGCAGGCGGCAGTAGCGAAACTGCGCGAGGCCCTCGGACCCGGAGTGAGCTACGAGCGCACGGAAGTCGTCGGCCCACAGGTCAGCAGCGAGCTGTTCTGGCAGGGAATGCTCGCCCTCGCCGCCGCGATCGTCGCCATCGTCATCTACATCTGGTTCCGCTTTGAATGGCAGTTTGGCATCTGCGCCGTCATCGCCGAGGTCCATGACATCATCTCGGCGATCGGCCTGTTCGCGCTGCTCGGTCTCGAGTTCAACCTAACCAGCGTCGCCGCCCTGCTGACCATCGCCGGGTATTCGATCAACGATACTGTGGTGGTGTTCGACCGGGTGCGCGAGAACCTGCGCAAGTACAAGACCATGCCCCTGCGTGACCTGCTCGACCTCTCGGTCAACCAGACCTTGTCGCGCACAACGTTGACCAGCGCCACGGCGCTGCTGGCGCTACTCGCCCTTTATTTCTTCGGCGGCGAGGTGTTGCGCGGCTTCAGTATCGCGATGATCTGGGGCATCGTCGTCGGCACCTATTCATCGATCTTTGTCGCCTCGGCGCTCCTTCTCTACCTCAACGTCCGCCACATCGCTGCCAAGGACGAGGTGCCGGCGACGCAGACGCAGACACCTTAGGCTGCTGGCGCGCGCCGATGTCCGCGTCCTCCGACGATCAGCCACCCAAGCCCCCCCTGGCGCCAACGTCGAAGCCCTCGCGCGGGAACCGCGCCGCCGGCCTGCAAATCGTCGAGCGCTATGGCGGCGGCGGTTTCAAGGTCTCGGGCGTGCGCTATGAGGGCTCGGTGCTGGTGGGCGCGACGCGCACGCTCGCCTGGCCGGCTGCGCGCATCGCCGATCTGTCCGATCTGTCTTCCGGGGCCCCCGTCGAATCCCTGGCCGGATTTCTCGAGAGCGCGCGGCCGCGGCTGCTGATCATCGGTTGCGGTCCACGGCTGGAAGGCCGGTCGACGGTGCTCGACGCGCAGATGCGCCAGCGCGGCGTCGCCGTCGAGTGGATGGACACCGGCGCCGCCTGCCGGACGTTCAACGTGCTCGCGCTGGAAGGCCGGGAGGTGGCGGCGGCGCTCATCGCCGTCGACTGACGGCAGGAAGCCAGCCTGCGCGCCGATTTAAGAAAGAGTCGCGGGGCGTGCTTGAGAGACGTGCATGGGACGCGACGAGGCCCGATCGCAGCGACCAGGCCCCGACGATCCGCAAACGAGACAGCTACGCCTTGGCCAGGCTCTCGGTGACGAAGTCCCAGTTCACCAGATGGTCAAGGAAGGTCTGGACGTAGTCGGGACGGCGATTCTGATAATCGAGATAGTAGGCGTGCTCCCAGATATCACAGGTGAGCAGCGCCGTCTGGCCATGAGCCATCGGCAGATCGGCATTGCCGGTCTTGACGATCTTCAAGGCCCCCTTGTCGGCGACCAGCCAGCCCCAGCCGCTGCCGAATTGGGTTACGCACGCATTCTTGAACTCTTCGACGAATTTCTCGTACGATCCAAACGCTTGGTCGATCGCCGAAGCGATGGTTCCCGCCGGCTTGCCGCCGCCACCCGGCTTCATGCAGTGCCAGTAGCAGGTGTGATTCCAGACTTGCGCGGCGTTGTTGAAGACGCCGACCTTGCCGGCATCGCCGGCGACGGCGAGGATCACCTCATCCAGGCTCTTCGCGGCGAGGGGCGAATCCTTGGTGAGGTTGTTGAGGTTGGTCACGTAAGCCTGATGGTGCTTGCCGTGATGAAAATCGAGCGTGTTCGCCGAGATGTACGGCGCCAGCGCATCTTTCGCATAAGGCAACGGCGGAAGTTCAAATGCCATCGGTCCCTCGGTCCCTGGGGTTATCGATCTGACGGTCGCGAGAACATATGGCCTCACGCTGCCGAAGAAAAGCGCCCAGGGTACGACACGCCGCCCGAGGCGCCTTGTGCTTTACCAACGGACGATGCCGCGGACGGTTCCGATCCAGTGGCAGATCAGACGCTGCCAGCCGGCAAGGCCGACCCGTTCGCGCAGGGGGTCGTGATGACGAAAGCGGCGGACGAGCCGTCGCGCCCGGCACAAGACGATGGCGGTGTGGATCGCCATGCCGCGGTCGCGCAACAGACGCGGCAGCGGCGCGGCCTCGGCGAGCAGGCTTTCGACTCCGTCAAGCACGCGGTCGAGAACGGCGCGAGTCTGACCCTTTGCCGACGGTGCCCGCAGGTGCGCCGGCGTGATCATCGCATCGTCAAGGAATTGGCGGGGAATGCACAGACGATTGAAGGCAACGCTGCGATCCTCGCAGTCGCGCAGTTGCTTGAGAATGCGCAGCGCCGCGCACAGTGCGTCGGCCTTCGCTGCGCAGCGACTGATGTCCTCGCCCACCAATTCGAGCATGAGGCGACCGATGGGCGCGGCGGAGAACTGGCAGTAGGCCATGAGATCGCGCCATGTCGCGCACGCGTGGCCCTCGACGTCGCGACGGAACGCTTGCAGCAGGTGGTGCGGGTGCTGGCTCGAGACCGCGTGCCCGGCGAGTGCCCGGCGCAGGCTGTCGGC
Organism: Rhodospirillales bacterium; assembly: GCA_016712595.1. Classification (NCBI taxonomy): domain Bacteria; kingdom Pseudomonadati; phylum Pseudomonadota; class Alphaproteobacteria; order Rhodospirillales; species Rhodospirillales bacterium. The sequence continues at coordinate 2,640,181 of JADJQT010000001.1, read as the reverse complement.
TGCCGCGTGGGCTTCCTTCGACCAGCAAGCGGCGGCTTCGTCGTCGAGCCGCCGTTCCAGCGCCTCCAGCCGCTCAAGCTTTTGAACCCGTGCAAGCGCGGGATTGTCGGCGATGTCCTCAGCGAGGCGGACATAATGGCCGAAGGCGCGCACGGCGGCTCGCTGGTCGGGCGCGAAGAGCGTGGGCATCAGCGAAAAGTCGGGATCTGAGCGTGGTCTCATCAGCTTGCCCGTCTTTCGCTAACCATTCATGGTGGGGAACGCCCGGCGAACGGTTGTGCTCCCGATCGTGTTCCTGAACACCGCGATGGTCCCAATGCCTCTTTCTTACTGCGCCGATCTGATGCGGCGCTACGACAACGATCGGTTCCTGTGCGCAGTCTTCGCGCCAGCCGACGAACGCGAGGGCCTGATGGCGGTCTATGCGTTCAATCTAGAGGTGGCGCGCATCCGTGAGACGGTGCGCGAGCCGCTTCTCGGGCATATCCGACTCCGCTGGTGGGCCGATACACTGGATGCGATCGATGCTGGCGGTCAGCCGACGCATCCCGTCGCGGGGCCTCTGGCCGAGGCGATGCGGCGGTTTGGCATTGAGCGGCGGCGGTTGGATCGTATTCTTCGCGCCCGCGCCTTCGATCTGGACGCCAGTGCGCCCGAAACCGTGGGCGACCTGATCGAGTACGCCGATGCGACCTCGGCCGAACCCGCTGCCGCCGGGCTGCAGGTTCTCGGCGTCACCGACGAGGAGACGCGGGCCGCGGCGCGCGAGGTCGGCATTGCCTGGGCGCTGGTCGGGCTGCTTCGTGCGCTGCCGTTCAACCTCGGTGGCGGACACCTTTATCTGCCGCAGGAACTGACGCGCCAAGCCGGTCTCGACGTCGAAGCGTTGCTTAACCGGGCATCGTCTGATCCGGCGTCGCTCGATCGGGCCGGGCGGGAGGGTGTAGCGCGTGTCGTTGCCCGGATCGCCGAAAGTGCCGATGATCACCTGAGACGTGCGCGAGACCGGCGCGCGGGTATCGACGCGCGGGGCCTGCCGGTGTTGCTTCCGGCGACGCTCGCCGATCTTTATCTCAGGCGTCTGCGGCGATCTGGATTCGATCCATTTGATCGTCGCGTGCAGGCGCCGGCACCGGCGCGGATCATCTGGACGTCGCTTGCCCGTGCGCGCGGACGCTTTTGACCCGCCACCGATCGCCCGCCGGACACTGCCCCGGAGCAAGACCGCCGCGCGCTCAGCGAGTCATGCTGTTGGGGGCTGCGATGCGGAGTTGAGAGCCGGGAGCCGGTGTCGCGGGATCGAACGGATTGGGCGTTCCGGCCGGCCATGCCGCGGGTTCGGCCTGGCCGCTCGACACCGACAGCGAATCGATCGCCGGCGCTGCAGCTTTCGCCGGTGACTGATTCACCGGTAACGCGCCGCCGGGGGCGGTCATTGCCACTGGCGGGGCGTGAAGCGCGGCTGCCTCGGCCTGCCCGCTTTGGTTGCGGCGGACGTTGCGGACGGAGACGAGGAAGTGGGCGATTCGGAAGTGGCCGCGGTCAATGGCAATATCGGCGGGCGTCATTCCCCAGCGGTCATGGGCGTCGATATCGGCGCCGTCATCAATGCTGGAACGCACCCCCGCCATGTCATCGGCATAGACGGCCTGAAATAAGTTCTTGGTGGCATTGATGGTTTTCGCCGCGATCGGCGCCGCGTCGGCTGCGGTGGGACGCACCATGTCGCCTGACGCCGCAGCGAAGCAGCCGGCGAGGATGAGGAGACCGTAGCGAAGAAAGCGTTTCATCTCATTCCGATCGTTGGTTGGTCGTCGCGCTGCGGGCATCTTGCCGAGCTTTTTGCAGTGCGGCAACCGATCCGCGTAAACCAGCCAGCAACTGTTACACTGGCGCAACAATCGCGTGGAGCGAATGAATGCCGCCTCTTGCCGCGTTGCCGCAGAATTTTAACGATGTCATACCTGTCCCGACAGGTGCTGGCGAGGAGATATGGCGATGCGCAGGCGCAACAGATGCCGTCATCGATGGGCGGGACGGGGAATGGGCGCGGTCTTGATGTTGTCGATCGCCGCTTCGCCGGGCTTCGCCGCGACCAAGCAGAAGGCGCAGATGTGCGCGACGGACGGCGATCTCGCGGCATTGAATGTCCGTGTGCTGCAGACGGAAATGATGGTCGCGGCGTTGAGTTGCGGTGAGCGCCAACGCTACAATACCTTCGTTACCGACTATCAGACGGTCTTGACCCAGCGCGGGAGGGCGCTGCAGACGATGTTTGTCAAGACACACGGCAACAAGGCCGAGCCACGGCTGAACGCATTCATCACCAAGCTCGCGAACGACGCGTCCAAGGACGTGCGCTTGCGCGGCGATACCTACTGCGAATTTGCCGCCGAACTGTTCGACGAAGTGCTTGCAGGCGGGCCGGCCAATCTCAACAAGGTTGCCAGCAAGCCCTGGATTGAGAGCCGCCACGGCTTCCATCCCTGCATCGTCGAGGCAAGAAGCCGAAAGCAGACGGGCTAGGAACCGGGCGACGATGCTCCGGTGCCCCTGGCTTGACCACTGAGGCCGACCTCTTCTTCCTCGCCGATCCATGCTCCGAGGTCGTCGCGGGCGCGAGCGGTGAGCGCGCGCTTACGCTCGGCTCCGCGTGGGCGCAGCTTCAGTGCGGCATCGAAATTGAGCGGCGGAAACAGCCCGAAGTTGACATTCATCGGCTGAAACGTCTCGCTGGTCGCGTGATCGGTGAGGTGGCGCAGCAGCGCGCCGAGGGCGGTGGTGGCCGGAGGGCGCTGCGGCGGTGAGCCGCGTCGTTCCGCGGCGGTGAATCGCCCGGCGAGCAGGCCGATGGCGGCACTCTCGACGTAGCCTTCGCAGCCGGTGATCTGCCCGGCGAGCCGGACCGTGGGCCGTGCGCGCAAGCGCAGTGTCTCGTCGAGCACTTTGCGGGCATTAACGAAGGTATTGCGGTGCAGGCCACCCAGCCGGGCGAATTCGGCGTGCTCGAGGCCGGGAATGGTGCGGAACAGGCGGACCTGCTCTCCGTGCTTCAGCTTGGTCTGAAAGCCGACGATATTATAGAGACTGCCCAGCGCATTGTCCTGACGAAGCTGGACCACGGCATAGGGCCGTTGGTTGTCGTCATGCGGATTGCGCAGGCCGACCGGCTTCATTGGCCCGAAGGCCAGTGTCTGCGGGCCGCGCTCCGCCATCACCTCGATCGGCAGGCAGCCTTCGAAGTAGGGGGTCTCGCGCTCCCAGTCGCGTAGTGGCGTGGTTTCGGCCGTGCGCAGCGCCGCAATGAACGCCTCGTATTCAACGCGGCTCAAGGGGCAGTTGACGTAGTCATCGCCGTTGCCCTTGTCGTAGCGTGACTGGCGCCATGCCTTGGTGAAGTCGATACTGTCGTGATAGACGATCGGCGCGATCGCATCGAAGAACGCCAGCGCATCCTCGCCGGTCAGCGCCCGCAGCCAGTCGGCGAGCGGCGCGGAGGTCAGTGGGCCGGTGGCGATGATGATGTTCTCCCAGTCCGTCGGCGGGTCGGCAACCACCTCCTCGCGCCGGACCTCGATCAGGGGATGGCCGGCGATCGCGGCGGCGACGGCGGCGCTGAAGCCGGTGCGATCGACGGCGAGCGCGCTGCCCGCGGGAACCCTGTGATCGTCTGCGGTGGCGATGATCAGCGAGCGGGCGCACCGCATTTCCGCATGCAGCAGCCCGATGGCGCTCGCCTCGGCGTCGTCCGAGCGGAATGAGTTGGAGCAGACCAATTCGGCGAGGTCGCCCGTCTGGTGAGCCGGCGTCATGCGAGACGGGCGCATCTCGTGGAGGACGACCGGCACGCCGGCGACGGCGAGCTGCCACGCCGCCTCACAGCCGGCAAGACCGCCGCCGACGACGTGCACCGGTGAAGGGGGAGTGGAACTCATCACCCCATCTCGCTATCCGCTATTGCCGCTAAATGCAAGCGAGCCGCAAATCCGGATGGGCCGCCCATAGGTGCGGCAGCATCGCCGCCGTTCGCTCACGACGCCGAGGGCCCTGTGGCGGGTGTCGTCGGCCTGGGGGCATTTGTCTTGTCTTGAAGCAGGTTATCCAGCCAGACGCGGATGAACGTGCCCGGGGACAGCCAGCCGATGCCGCTGATCGAGACTTTGGAGAACAGCGGGAAGTCCACCCCGTGCAACAGGGTGATACGCGCGACCTGACTGCGGCCGCGCGGTTGGAAGATCTTGCGAAACTCTTCCGGAAGCTGTTCGGCGACCGGCAGGATATCGGCGATACGGCCTGTGGAACGATGAAAGCCGTCGGTGATCTGGACCTCGTCGCCGACCGACAGCGAATAGAGCGTTCCGGTTTCGAGGTAGGCGAGGACGTAGTGTTCGTGACCGTAAAGCACCATCAGCGGCTGGCCGACGGTCAACACGTCGCCCGGGCGGGCGGTTCCGAAACCGACAATGCCGTCCTCCGGGGCGACGAGGACGCCATCGCCGTAGGTTCGGCTCATCTGATCGAGCGCCTGCGTCGTATCGGTCAAGGCGGCGTCGACGGCATTGATGCTGGAATCCGCGGTGAATGCCTCGGCCTGCAGCACCGCCACCCGCTCGCTGGCGGTGAATCGTTCCGATAGCGCCATCGACCAGGTGGCGAGCGAGACATTCCCGCCGTCGCGGGCGCTGCGGATGCGCTCGAGCGCGAGGTCGGCCTGGTGTTCGCGGTCGCGGGCGATGGGCAGAACGGCCGCCGCGACGCGCGCGCGTTGCTGGATCTCGGCGCGCTTCGCCAGCAGTTCGGCGTTGCGCGCCGTCAAGGTGGCAATGCTGAGGGACAGATCGAGAGAATTTACCTGGGCGAGTTTGTCACCGGCCTTCACCGCGGCACCCGGCACGACGGCGACCTCCTTGACCTGGGCGGTGAACGGAACGCCGATCGAGACATGCTCGGCGATGACCAAGCCTCCCGCTTCCAGTCGGAGAAGCGGTCCGATCACCAGATCGGCGAGCCAGAGGAAAAACCCGAACAGCAGCGCGAGGTAAACCCATTGTCCGCCGCGGCCGCGCCGGCGGCGCAGGTCGATGGGGATGCGATCGACGCTTCGTCTGTCGCGCAGCCGACGGATCAATACCGTGGTACCTCGGCCAGAACACGTGCCGGTACATAGTTGTCGTGGTAGGAGCGCCGGAAAACCAGCTCCTGAACGTAGGCGTAGAGCCGGACGCTGCGTACCAGATAGGTCTGGAACGGACCATAGATGATCACGTACGGCAGCAGCCGCCAGGCGTCTGGGCGATCAGAGCTGGCAAGGGCGCAGATCACGGCGATGGCATCGAGCAGCATGTAAAACACGGTGACGAGCACGAGGATCGATACCGCGCCGCCACCGAACGTGAACACCAGCCAGCCGACATAGAGCGGAAATGCGAAGGTCAGGCCGACGTGTCCCAGGACGAACTCGAACTGGTGGAACAGCTCGCTGGTCCGCAGGCTGCGGCTGGCGGGATTGATCGTCTGGCGATGCTTGCGCAGGCGCAGGCGTAGAGCGTCGCGTTCCCATCGCAGCCGTTGGCGAACGAACCGTGCGAGGCTTTCGGGCGCGTCCGTCAGGCACCAGGCCTGATCGGCGAAGCGGATTTGCCAGCCGGCCCGGCGCAGGCGCAGCGTGATGTCGAGATCCTCGCCGGCACCGCTATCGAATCCGCCGACCTCGATGAAGGCGCGACGGCGAAAGGCGCCGAAGGCTCCCGATACGCAGGTGACCTGGCCGAAGGTCTCCATGATCCGTTTACCGATGGAGATGCACATCAGGTATTCGACAGCCTGCAATGCGGCCAGCATCGAACAGCCGGTGTTGCGGATCCCGACGTTGCCGGCGACCGCTCCCACCCGAGGATGGTCGAACGCCGCGACCATATGGGCGATGGCATCGTGATCGAAGGTGCAGTCGCAGTCGGTGACGAGAATGATTTCGCCACGTGCCGCGGAAAACCCGAGGTTGACAGCGCTCGACTGGCCGCAGCGAAGCCGGGTGGTGAAGGCGGCATCGATCTGGTCGTTTCCTCGCAGGCGCCGGAGTTCCCGCTTCATTCCATCGGAGGAGCCGTCGTCGACGCAGACGATTTCGATGCGCCGATAGCTCTGTTCGCGCAAGGAGCGAACGCAACGGGCGACGGCGGCGGATTCGTTATGACCGGCAAGGATGACGGTGACCAGGGGCTGCGCGGGCTTCCGGCCGCGTTGCCGATTGTGGTTGCGCGAAAAACGGTCGCTGACGGCGATGGCAAGAAAGGCAAACGTATAGCGCGGCACATCGAGCAGCAGCGCGATCAACAGCGTCGAGACCAAGGTGGGAGTATCCAGATTGAGCAATAGCCACGTTGGGTCGAAATCGCTCATTGCCGCTCCTCTGGGCGCGAGAGGTATGTGTCCGGATCGATCGGGCGGATATCGATGCCAAGGTCGAACGCGAGGGTGGCGGACAGGCGGGCGAGCAGCCGGCGCTGGGCGGCCTCGCCGGCGGTGGCGTTGGTTTCGGGCAGGACGATGAGCAGTCCGTCCTTGGCCTCGAGAATGAGGTCCGTATCGCGCAGTTCGCCGCGCACGATCTCAATCGCCTGACTCTTGCTCATGGCCAGATCCCGGCTACCGATCTCCGCTTGCGCCTGCTCGCCGCGGGTGAAGGCGAGGCGGAGCACCGTGGCCGGCCGTCCATAGCGCGAGCGGATGCGCATCCAGTGCTCGGCCAGGGCGTGAAACGTCTCATTCTCGAGGGCAGAACCGACTTTGAGCGTCCGCAAATCACCACCTAACAGGCGACCCTCGGCGGCGGGGGTCAACGCGTAGGTGTGCCAGTCGCGAGTCGAGACCGAGATGGCGCGATGCACGACGGCGCAATCGATGCAGATAAAACCGATTTCCGCCTCGGATTCGACGTGGGCACAGGTGCGGCAGACGGTGGCTGAGCCCGGCCGGTCGTAGTCGACGCCGAAATGCCGCAGCGTTGCCCGGCATTTCGGACAGACGAGCTTGTCGCCCTGCACGAAATGCCGCTCGATGCTCTGATGCGAACAGCGGTAATGGTGGACCAGTTGCTCTTCAAGCAGGTCGGGTGAACGGCAGGCCGCGCATTCCTCGCGGACATTCAGCCGCGACGATCCGCAGTTCGGGCAGACATGAAGCCGGTCGAAGAGTGTGCGGGACAGCCATCCCGAGGCGACGAGTGGCTCGGCCAGGGAGGCGGGATCGGCGAGAATGCCGGCGAGCGGGTAGCGCAAGAGCTGCGGCGAGGCGCCATGGTACTGGGGAGTCAGTGGCTGCTGCCGGGAATACATGCGGGCAAGCAGCAGGACGTTCGGCTCATCGGCGTCGACGATCGTCGTCGGCAGTGCGGCAAGCATATCGACGATCGCGTTGCATCGCTCGAGCGCCGATCGCAGATGCGCGGTCGAGATATCCCCGGTATGCACGTCGGCAAACCACAGCGGCGCCGTGGTGAGATCGGCAACGGGGCAAAGCCAGGCCCGTCTTTGGCGCAACAGCCGCTCGACATCGTGTCCAGACGCGGCATCGGCGATGATCACCCCATCGAACGGCGTGCCCGGGTCAGTCGAGAAGGTACACGGCCAACCATCGACGGATCGGGGCCGCAACGGCCCGAGGACGAGAAAACGTGGTTGCGGCGCCGGCGATTTCCTCCTTCCGTCGGTTGACATGTTGCGTGTGTGCAGGCTCGTCATCCCACGGCTGACGCGATAAGAGGAGGGATCGTCGCCCGAGCCTGTCGTTTGCTCTAACGGGTAAAATGAAGCGAAAACTGAAACCCGCTACGACAATCTAACTTCCTGCGCTTTCGCGCACCTAGAGATTAGTTACCCTCATATGGGGGATTATGTCAATCGTCGCTTCGACGTGCCGGTTGCTTTGGCGCGCTGCGATTGCCCGCGCCCCGGATCCGACACTCGGGACGAGCAGAACGCGGAGACCTTCCGGCGGCCCGTCCGTCAGGTGCGCCAGAAGGTGCGGGTGAGCGGGATGACGAGGGTGAGAATTTCGAGGCGGCCGGCGAGCATCTCGATCGTCAGCAGCCATTTTGCCGCTTCGGGTAGCGGAGCGAAGGTGCAGCAAGGGCCGATCGTCGATCCCAGTCCCGGTCCGACGCCGCCGAGCGCGGTAGCGGAGCCGCCGAGCGCCGCGTCCAGGCCGAGCCCGCAAAACGACAGCGCCAGCGCGAAGAGCAGGAACGTTGAGGTATAGACGAAGACATAAAGACTGACGCCGGCGCGCACGGCGTCGACGACGGGAGCGCGGTTATAGGTGACGACGAAGCTGCCGTGCGGATAGATCTGGCGGTGGGTCTGGGCGCGCAGGCCACTCAGCATCAGACAGAGCCGGAACATCTTGATCCCACCGGCGGTGGAGCCGGTGCAGCCGCCGACAAGCATCAACGACAAGAGCAGCACCTGGGCGAATCCGCCCCACTGGCTGAAGTCCTGCGAGGTGAAGCCGGTGGTGGTGATGATCGAGACAACGTTGAACGTCGCTTCGCGTAGCGCCTCGATGATCGGCGCCTCGTTCCAGGCGACGCGCCACAGGAACAGGCTGAAAACGGCCGAGCCGATGATCGCCAGGAACAGACGCACCTGTGCGTCTTGCGTGAGTGCGCGCGGACCCCGACGCAAGGCTTCGATGTAAAGCGAGAACGGCAACGCGCTCAACAGCATCTGCACCGATGCGGTCCATTCGATCGCCGGGCTCTTGAAATAGCCGATGCCGGCATCATGCGACGAAAAACCGCCGGTGGCGACCGCGGCCATTGAATGGCCGATGGCATCGAATGTACTCATGCCTTCGAGGCGGTAGGCGATGGCGCCGCCGACGGTGATCGCGAGGTAGACCAGGGCGATGTTGAGCACGAGGTCGATCATGCGCGGGACGAACTTCCCCGCCTGCGCCGAGAGGTCGATGACGAACAACTGCTGGCCGCCGATCCGCAGGAACGGCAGGACGAGAACGGCGAGGGTTACGAAGCCAAAGCCGCCCAGCCAGATCAGCAGCCAGCGCCAGAGCAGCAGGCCGGTGGGAGCGGTATCGAGACCGACGATCACCGTCGAGCCGGTGGCGGTGACCCCGGACATGGTCTCGAACACCGCATCAACGTAAGGCAGATGGAGACTGGAAAAAACGAAGGGCAGGGCGGCAAAGGCGACGACCGTCATCCACGTCGCCGGGACGGTCAGCATGACTTCACGGATGCCCATCGACGAGCGATGGCGATGAAAGGCCAGCGCCAGGCTGAGGCCGACGAATATGGAGATCGCCGCGCAGGTAATGAAGACACGGTAGTCGTCGTTGCTTTCGGCGACGTCGAACAATGCGGGAATGAGCATGGCGCCGCCGAAGCCGCAAAGGATCACGCCGACGAAAAAGAACACCGCCGGCAGGTTGATGACCGGGGAAGCGGCTAGTCGTCTGTAAGACTGGGCGTAGGCCATGCGGATGGGAACGATCGTGCTGTGAATGGACGTTGGGCGGTGTATCGGTCATCGGCCAGCGAGCGGGCGCTCCGGATGCCCGCCCTCATGGCGCATTGTACATCGATGCAAAACGCGGTCCGGACCGGACGTTCCGTCGTGGCTGGCGAGGGCGCGCCCGCGATCAGCGCTCGGGTGTGACCTGCGCTCCCGTATCACCTTCGTAAATCACGCGATAGCGGCCCTCGCTGCAGGTGATGACCCATGCGTCGCGATCGGGCCGGCTTGCGGCGGCATCATGGCCGATCGAACTCGGACGCGAGCAGGGAAAACCGCGATCACGCACGGCGGTGGCGACGACGTCGACATCCGGAAAGCGCGCGCCCATCGGTCCCGCGTCCGGCGGGGAGGGCGTTGCGGGCGGCGCGGCACGCGCCGAGAATGGTAAGAACAGAGCGAGCAGAAAAATCGCCAGCACGTCACCCTCCGGCAAATCGAGACGGCACGCCGGCGGAGAGTGCAGCACCCGGACGATCACGGCAAGGCCGACGATGATAATCCGATGACGATGGTGCGCGCGCCGTGTCATGGGCGACAAGACCGGGTGGCGCACGCATCGAGGAGCCGCGCGCCACCCCGCCTTGTCGCATTTTTATGCATCACGCGGCGATCGAACGTTGCAGATCGCCGCGTGATGCCAGCGTTGGTTCAAGGTGCGGTTGTCTGCGGGGCGGGGCCGGGTGTGCGAACGATGATGTGAGTGACGTTGGAGACCGATCGCCCGCCCGACTTGTCGCCGGGAACGATCAGTCGCGCCATGCCCTCGCTGTCGTCAAGGGGATGGCCGTCGCCGTCGGCGTAGGCGAGGATCGCCGCCTGACCGCCGAAGGTGGAGAGGACCTCGGGAACGGCGACGACCACCTGATAGCAGTCGGTTGCGGTCACCAGGAGATAGCGGCGCAAAAGGTCGTTCTTCTGACCGGCGCTGAGCTTCACTTCCGCTTCATCCAGCAGATCCGAGACGAGCACACCGGTGTAGGTCTCGGTGACGAGGCCACTTTTTCCTGAGTAATAGGAGACCGTAAGCCGTGTGCTCGGCCGCGCCTGCAGGTCGGCGAGCGTGAGTTTCAGCGGGTGGGCGACGGTTCCGCCAATGCGGACGGCGGGAGCGTAGCCCCCGGGGCAGGCGGCGGGAGCATCGGCGAGCGCGGGTGATGCCATCATCACCAGCGTGGCCATCATTGCGGAACGCAATCTGGGCATGGTTCGGGCATTCCTATCAAGAGAAGAGGCGTGTATCGGGGCAAATTTTGGCCTTGCCAACGGTTCAGGGGCGGCAGTTCAGAAGGACAACTTGAGCCCGGTCGCGGCGCCGATGCCGTTTTCATTTTCGGAGAGTTTATTCTCGGCCTGCCAGTTGTAGTAGAAGAGGCCGCCGACAAGCCTGATTCCCGGGCCAAGCACGTAGGTTCCGCTCAGCGCGGCCTGATCGAGCCGATCTTTGCCGCCGTTGGGTGTCCGGTTATTGTTGCCGCTGAAGTAGTCGGCACCGACCTTGTAGGGGCCGAATTCGTAGGAGGCGCCGGCCGACCAGCTTGAGCCGTTGAACCGCGTCGTTGCGGTCCGCTGCCCTTGCGGGACGTACATCCACCCGCCGCCGACGGCAAAACCGCCATAACTGAGCTGCGCGCCGGCATTGTAGGCGAGCAGATTGGCGTTGTTGGTATTGGCGCCACCGGAGAATGACTCCGCCCGCAGGAAACCGCCTGACGCCTGGACGCCCACGCCACCGATGACGTCCCTGTAATTGACGCCGCCGGCGACGCCGTTCTTCTGGCCGGCGGCTCGACCGCTGTCGCCGGAACCCGCCTGCGTGAGCGCGCTGTTGTCATCGCCGCCGCTTTCGAATTCTGGAATGAATGAAACCCCGACCTGAAAGCCGGCGAAGCGGGGAGTAATGTAGGTGAACTTGCCCGAATCGTTGTCGTTCAGCCTGAGGTTGGTCGTTGCCAGTGGCGAATCGAACAGCACGCCAGGTCCGGTCTCGAAGAAGCGGGATTTGACCGTATCACCGGAATCGATGCTGATGCCGCCATCCGGCGCGGTGACGTGCAGCAAATAGGCGGCATTGTCCTTATCACCGATGATTGCTTGGCCAACCGTTGGTGACTGGAGAAAGAGAAACGATTCGTCGACGGTATCCGCTTCGGTGAACGCTTCGAGCTGGATGTTCACGCCGATCGTCAGGCCGTTATCGAGGGTTGTCTGGCCAATGACACACACTTCCGAGTTGTGCTTGTTATCAACCAGCGTGGTCGATTGCTGCTGCGCATTGGCACCGGGCGCGGTACGGGAGCGTAGATGCTGATCGGTTACGACTCCCCACTGCTGATAATAACCGCTTAGCGATAGCTTAATTTTATCGGGAGAAGTTGTCTCAGCATTTGATGGATGAGTCATACTCAAGACAAATGGAAGTGTTGCAAGCGCAGTTGTAGCGTATGCACGATTTCTCATAATCGCACCTCTTATCGCGCAGATATTGCGCTGTTATTGATGATTTATCGCGAACGCCAGATAAATCGGGCGCATTCTCGCGTACATATTCTGACATATGCCATGTCAGATAGGTCATTTCTTGCCAGCGTTAAACTTCGTCTTCGTTATATACGAATGTATATAACGCTAGCAACACCTTGGCGTCGGGGTGCCAATGGTGGCCACAATGCGTGACAAAAATGACGCTTTATGCGAACGAGTCGCCGCCCGCCGGTGCGATCGGCGGTGCGCCCGGCGCGAGCCCAAGATGATGTCAGGCGAGGGGAAGACTTCAGGCGGAGGGGGGATGCCCCTGGGACGCCTCGACGTTGCCTCGGTCATCGGCAAGCGCGCGCGTGGCGTCAGACAGGGCGAGGTCTAGTGCGCGAAGGTGGGCGGCGACAGCCGAATCGGCCTCGGCCTCAATCGCCCGGTAGCGCCTGACGATGTCCTCGCCCAGCGGAGTCAATGTCGTGCCGCCGCCGCGGCTGCCGCCCATCTGCGTTGCCACCAGCGGCTCCTTGAAGCAGCGGTTAAGCTCCTCGACCAGCATCCAGGCGCGACGATACGACATGCGCATCGCCCGGCCGGCGGCGGCAATCGAGCCGTGTGCGGCGATGAGCTCGAGTAGGCGCACCTTGCCTGGACCGAGGCGGGCGCTCGGCGCGAAATCGACCCTGAGGCTCAGCCTGGCCATGGCAAGCCCATTCTCTGTTATGACGACGAACCAGATCGATATGGGAACGGTTCAGACAAGCCGCGACTGCTCGACGGCGGCGCGAATGAACGAGGCGAACAACGGATGCGGATCGAAGGGACGTGAACGCAATTCCGGATGGAACTGCACGCCGATGAACCACGGGTGGGCGGGCAGCTCGAGGATTTCCGGTAGCAGGCCATCCGGGGACATTCCGGAAAAACGCAGTCCGCAGCGCTCCAGCGTGCCGATGTAGTTGTTGTTGACCTCGTAGCGGTGGCGGTGGCGCTCGCTCACCCGTTCAGCCTGGAAGATTGCCTGCGCCCGGCTCTCCGGCTTGAGCACGCATTCGTAGGCGCCGAGGCGCATGGTGCCACCGAGGTTGCCGCCGGCCTCGCGCAGCTCGACACGATTGCCGCGCATCCATTCGGTCATCAGCCCGACCACTGGAGCGGCGCACGGCCCGAACTCGGTGGAGCCGGCGCCGGGAATGCCGGCGAGATTGCGCGCCGCTTCGACCACCGCCATCTGCATGCCGAAGCAGATGCCGAAGTAGGGAACTCGGCGCTCGCGGGCGAAGCGCACCGCCTCGATCTTGCCCTGGGCACCGCGCTCGCCGAAGCCGCCGGGCACGAGAATGCCGTGGACGTGATCGAGTACCGGTGCTGTCGCGCCGTTCTCGAAGGCGACGGAATCGATCCACTCAATGCGGACGTGCACGTTGTTGGCGATGCCGCCATGCGACAGCGCTTCTGCCAGCGACTTGTAGGCATCGAGCAGGTCGATGTACTTACCGACGACGGCGATCGTCACCTCGCCTTCGGGACGCAGCGCCCGGGAGACGATCTCATGCCAGCGGCTCAGGTCCGGCGGCGGCGCCTCAAGACCGAAGTGCCGGCAGACTTCGTCGTCGAGCGCCTGTTCATGGTAGCTGATCGGCACCGCGTAGATTGTCTCGACATCCAGCGCCGGAATCACCGCCTCGTAACGGACATTGCAGAACTGACCGATCTTGCGACGCGCACCCTCGGTGATCGCCCGGTCGGCGCGGCAAAGCAACAGGTCGGGCTGGATGCCGACGCTGAGCAGTTCCTTGACCGAATGCTGTGTCGGCTTCGTCTTCAACTCGCCTGCGGCCGGCAGGTAGGGAATCAGCGTCGCATGAATGTACATCACCCGCTCGCGACCCAGTTCGTTGCCAAGCTGGCGGATCGCCTCGAGGAAAGGCAGGCTTTCGATGTCGCCGACGGTCCCGCCGATTTCACACAGCACGAAATCCTCGTCATCGATGTCGGCGACGACGAATTCCTTGATCGCGTCGGTGATGTGCGGGATCACCTGAATGGTGGCGCCGAGGTAGTCGCCGTGGCGCTCGCGGGCGATGACATCGGAATAGATCCGGCCGGTGGTCACGCTGTCGCTGCGCCGCGCCGGAACGCCGGTGAAGCGTTCGTAATGGCCGAGGTCGAGATCGGTTTCCGCCCCGTCGTTGGTAACGAACACCTCACCGTGCTGGTAGGGGCTCATCGTCCCCGGATCGACGTTGATATAAGGGTCGAGCTTGCGCAGCCGTACGGAAAAACCCCGGGCCTGCAACAGCGCGCCCAGCGCCGCTGAAGCCAATCCCTTGCCGAGCGAGGAGACCACGCCGCCAGTGATGAAGATGAACCGCGTCATGGGGACTACGTTATACGGTAATCGAGGACGCCCTGGAAAGGGCGCGTCACGTAGCGACAAAATCTACCCATGCGGGTCACCGGCGCCCGGCGAAACGCGTTGATCTTCGCCTCTTAGCGAGCGATCGGCGCGGTAGGCTCCGCCGGCTGGGCCGGCTCCTCAAGCGGAGCCGGGGCAGGTTCGTCGAGAATCGACTTCGGAACATGATGGCCGCCAGCGAGGCGGGCGAGGCCAAGACTGGTGATGATGAAGACCGCGGCCAGGATTGCGGTCGAGCGGGTCAGCAAGTTGGCCGTGCTGCGGCCGCTGAGAAATCCGCCCATTCCGCCGCCTCCACCGCCGATGCCGAGCGCTCCACCCTCGCTGCGTTGGAGCAAGACGATGCCGACGAGGGAGACGGCAACGAGAAGGTGGATGACGAGCAGAACGTTAATCATCGGCTGAGCGGCTATGCGACCTGAGGAATGATTGACCGTAATCGGTTACTTCGGCGAGCCTTCGGCGACGGCGAAGAAGTCATCGGCCTTGAGCGAGGCACCGCCGATCAGACCGCCGTCGATGTCGGGGAGCGCCAGCAGTTCGGCGGCATTCTTCGGGTTCATCGAGCCACCGTAGAGCACGCGCATGCCGTCGGCGATGGCCTGTCCGAGCTTGGTGACGAGTTCGGCGCGGATCATCGCGTGCACTTCTTGCGCCTGTTCCGGAGTTGCCGTCCGCCCGGTACCGATCGCCCACACCGGCTCGTAAGCGACGACAGTGTTTTCGGCGGTCGCGCCGTCCGGCAGCGAGCCGAGGAGCTGGGTGCGGTTGATCTCGAGCGTCTTGCCGGCATCGCGCTCTTCGAGCGTCTCGCCGATGCAGACAATGGCGACGAGGCCGGCAGCCAGGGCCGCCTCGGCCTTTGACTTGATGATGGCATCGGTCTCGCCATGGTTGGTGCGCCGTTCGGAGTGGCCGACGATCGCCGCGCCGCAACCGAGATCCTTAAGCATGTAGGCGCTGGTATCGCCGGTGTGCGCGCCCTTCTCCTTCATGTGGCAGTCCTGGCCGCCGACGATGACGTCGGAACCGGCGACCGCGTCGAGCACGGGGGAAACGAGGGTGAACGGCGGGCAGACGAGCATGTCGTAGCGAGCCGGCGAGGCGGCTTTCAGCCGCTTTGCGATCTCAGAGGCCAGCGCCACGCCATCGGCTTTGAGCCCGTTCATCTTCCAGTTCCCGGCGATCAGTTTGCGACGCGCCATTGCTCTCTCTCCCCTGCGGAATTCGTTCGGGCCTCGGCGCCGGCGCGAACGCGCGGACGACGGCGAGGCCTCTTGAAGTTCGGCGCCTCTTTAGCATAGGCGCCGCGGGCGTTCCAACCCCTACGTCGTCGAAGCATTACCCGCAAGCCTGCGTCAGCGCTTGCGCCCTGGCGATGATTGCGATTGCTTTTTATCGACGTCACCCTGCCGCGCTTGCCACCCTAACCACCGGGCGGTATGTCTCTGTCGGCGTCCGCGGGCGGACCTTGGGCCAGCGTAGAGCAGAACAAACCGACAGTTAGTCCTTCCGAGGGGAGAGGAGCTCGAAATCATGAGCGAAATTATCGACGTAACGGCGCGTGAAATTCTCGATAGCCGCGGCAATCCGACCGTGGAAGTGGACGTAACCCTGGAAAGCGGCGCGATGGGTCGTGCGGCGGTTCCGTCGGGCGCGTCCACGGGCGTTCACGAGGCGGTGGAACTGCGCGACGGCGACAAGAAGCGCTATCTCGGCAAGGGCGTGACCAAGGCGGTCGCCTCGGTCAATGGCGAGATCTTCGACGCCATCTCGGGCATGGATGCCAGCGATCAGGTAGCGATCGACCAGACGATGATCGATCTCGACGGCACCTCGAACAAGGGACGGCTTGGAGCCAACGCCATTCTCGGCGTCAGCATGGCCATCGCCAAGGCGGCAGCGCAGGAAGCCGAGCTTCCGCTCTACCGTTATATCGGCGGCACCCAGGCACGGCTGCTTCCGGTTCCGATGATGAACATCGTCAACGGCGGCGCCCATGCCGACAATCCGATCGACTTCCAAGAATTCATGATCCTTCCCGTCGGCGCCGGCTCGATCGCCGAGGCGGTGCGCATTGGCGCCGAGGTCTTCCACGCGCTGAAGAAGGCGCTGAAGGATGCCGGCCACAACACCAACGTTGGTGATGAAGGCGGCTTCGCCCCCAACCTGAAGAGCGCCGATGACGCGCTTGCGTTCATCGTCAAGGCGATCGAGGCGGCTGGCTTCGAGCCCGGCGAGGACGTGTTCCTCGGCCTCGACTGCGCGTCGTCCGAATACTTCAAAAACGGCAAGTACGAGCTCGTCGGCGAGGGCAAGTCGCTTGACGCCGCCGGCAACGCCAAGCTGCTCGCCGATCTGGTCAGCCGCTTTCCGATCGTCACCATCGAGGACGGCATGGCTGAGGACGACTGGGAAGGCTGGAAGATCCTCACCGAGGAACTTGGCTCCAAGTGCCAGCTCGTCGGCGACGATCTGTTCGTCACCAACGTCACGCGCCTGTCGGACGGCATCGAGAAGGGCATCGCCAACTCGATCCTGGTCAAGGTCAACCAGATCGGCTCGCTGACCGAGACGCTGTCGGCGGTCGAGATGGCGCACAAGGCCTCCTATACCGCGGTGATCTCGCACCGCTCCGGCGAGACCGAGGACTCGACGATCGCCGATATCGCGGTTGCGACCAACGCCGGGCAGATCAAGACCGGCTCTCTCAGCCGCTCGGATCGCATCGCCAAATACAATCAGCTCATCCGAATCGAAGAGCAGCTTGGATCGGCGGCGCGCTATGCCGGTCGGGGAGCGCTTCGCCGGCTGTAGGCGAAGTCGGCCCGTTCTCGCTGTCGGGGCGGCTGGTGAAGCCGCCCCGAAGCGATTGATTCTCATCACTCGAGGGCCGGCTCGGGCGCGCTGCAGCGGTTTGCGCGGCCGCGTTTGGCGATCGGCGCTATCGCATGACAGCGCTGCTGCAATACTCTTCGTCCAGACCTGCCGCCGCTACGCCGAAGCCTTAACCGCGGAAGGCTTCGGTGTGGTTGCGTTGGTGGACCGGGAGATTGGGGAGCCGCGTTATGAGCATGCTCGGAGAATTGCGCATTCGCGCGCGCCACGTGCTGTTTCCCGCATTCGGCGTCGCTGCGGTCCTTTACTTCGCCTACCACGGGATCAATGGCGATCGCGGGGTGCTGGCGCTGCGGGCAAAGCAGCAAGAGGTTGCCGCCGCGCGGGCGGAATATGACGCGATCAAGGAGGAGCGCGAGGCACTCGAGCGCCGGGCGAAGCTGCTTAATCCCGGTAGTCTCGATCCCGATATGCTCGACGAGGAAGCCCGGCGCCTGCTGAATTACGGCCTGCCGGATGAAACCGTGATTATCGACGACGGCCGGCTGCCTCCTCGCTAGGCTGATCGACCGTCGATCGCTGCCGTCATCATCCCGACCGGTTCATTTTGAGTGTCGCGGGTTAAGCGTCGCCGGTTGAGCTTCGTGGACTGGCGGATGCTCCTGCACGGCGGCGGCTTGGACGTGGCGCACCGCCGACTGTGCGTCGGCCTCGTCGCAAAGGGACAAGATCGCCTGCCGCGCGCGTTCTCGCAGGGTGACGGCCGCGGCCCAGCGATCGCCACTGTCATCGGCCGCTTGCGGCGGGGTGATGACGACGCTGATCGCGCCGCGTCGCGGAACGCGCGTCTCGCCGCGCAGGATCGCCCGCGTGCCGCGCAGCACAACCGGTAGCACCGGCAATCCCGCCTCGACGGCGCAGGCGAAAGCGCCCATGCGGAACGGCATCAGGCCCGGCACCCGCCTGAACGTGCCTTCGGCGAAAAACAAGGGCGAGCGGCCGTCGCGCGCCGCGGCAGCGATGCGGCGATAATCCTCAAGCCCCTTCTGGCGATCGAATCGTTCAACGAAGCAGGTGCCGATCCGGCGCAGCAGCAGGCGCGCCGTCCATGTCTTGCGCAGTTCCGCCTTGGCGACGAAGGCGACCGGCCGCGGCAGCGCCGCGGCCAGCGCCAGGACGTCGAGGTAGCTGGCATGATTGGCGACGATCACGCATGCACCCGGCGGCAGGTGCTCTTGCCCGTCAACGCGCAGGGGAATCGCGCAGGCATGAAGGACGAGGCGGGCCGTTCCCCGCAACGCCCGCCAGCGCCAGGACAAGCGCGGTAGGGCGAGGATCGCCATCGCGGCGAGGGTGATGCCCACGGCGATCACCGTCCACGCCCAGCCGGCGTACGCCAGCAACTGGACGCTGCGCGCCAGACGTTGCGCCTGGGCACGACCGGCCCGCCGCATGGCCTCCCCATGCCGCGGCCGGGATCGGGCGGCGGTATCGCCGGTGAGCCGGCCCTCGAGCCATAACCCGCGACAGGCGGCGCGGCGAACCTTGCCGCTCGACGTACGCGGGATGGCGTTCGGCGCGGCAAGCACGACGGTATCGGGCGGCTCGCCGGCGGTTTCGGTGACGGCAGCGATGACGCCTTCGCGCAGTCGCTGCGTTTCCGCCGCAACGTGCCGGCGGGTCTCGACGACAACGATCAGTCGCTCGGTACCGCCGTCGGCATCCGCGGCACCAAAGGCGGCAGTGCGTCCGGGCAAAACGCCGTCGACGCCCGCAGCCGCCGCTTCGATATCGGCCGGATGCAGGTTGCGTCCAGCACGGATGATCAGGTCCTTCGTCCGGCCGGTCAGGAAAAGATCGCTGCCGGCGAGATAGCCGAGGTCGCCGGTCTCGCGCCAGTCGCCGCGTACGAGATGGCGCGTCGCCTCGGGGTTGTTCCAGTAGCCGCGGCTGGCCGAGGGGCCACGAAACTGCACCCGACCCTCTTCGCGATCGCTCCGCTCGACGCCGGCGCTGTCGACGATGCGGATCTCGTGGCTCGGCAGCGGCTCGCCGCAGGCGACGAGCCGGACGGGATTGGGATCGTCGGCCAGGGCGAGAACGGCGCGCCTCTCATCGGCGAGGGCGGCGCGGCGGATGCGCTCGATCCTGGGACCACGGCCGAGTGGCGGAAAGGCGAGGCCGACGCAGTTCTCGGCCAGGCCGTAAACCGGCATCAACGCCTCGCGCCGGAAACCGGCAGTGGCGAAGGTGGAACAGAAGCGCTCGACGGTTGCGGCATTCACCGGCTCCGCGCCGCTGAAGGCGACACGCCAGGACGAAAGATCGAGGCGCCGCCGCAGTGCATCCGGGGTATGGCGCAGGCACAGCTCAAAGGCGAAGTTGGGCCCGCCCGAGAGCGTCGCGTGATGGTGGTCGATCGCGTCCAGCCAGCGGGACGGGCGGGCAAGAAAGGCGAGCGGTGACAGTGCCACGAGCGGCGCGCCCTCGTGCAGCGCCCCCAGCCAAGCGCCGATCAGGCCCATGTCGTGATAGAGCGGCAGCCAGCTGACGAAGACGTCTGCGGGTGTCACCGCCAGCGCCGCCGCCATCGCCCGGATGTTGGCGAGCAGGTTGGCGTGGCTGAGCATGACACCCTTGGGGTTGCCGGTGCTGCCCGAGGTATATTGCAGCAGGGCGAGGTCGTCCGCGCCGATCGCGGGGCGTTCGAGGCGCCCGCCGGAGGTGGCGAGGCTATCGATCGTCTCGATGCGGCGCAGGCTGGCGATCCGCGCGCGCGGCCCGCTCGCGGCGTCCTTGAGATCGTCGGTGACGATCAGGACCGACGGAGCGGCATTGCCGAGGATGCCTTCCAGGCGGCGAAGATGCTCGTCAATCCGACCGGCGCGGACCGGCGGGTAAACCGGCACGGCGATGGCGCCGGAGAGGAGGGCGGCGAAGAAGCCGACGAAATACTCGAAACCCGTCGGCAACATCAGGGCGATGCGCTCGCCGGGAACGATTCCGATCGCCTGCAATCCGGCGGCGACGGCGGAGGCGCGCGCGTGCAAGTCACCATAGCTCAGCGCTTCGCCGCCGCCCTCATCGGCGAAGAGCCGCACGTGCGTTCGCGCGCCATGATGGCGGGCGTGCCAGTCGAGGACCGCCGGCAGCGAGATCAGATCGGGCGGAGCGGCCGCGGTGGCGTCACGCTCGTCCGGCGCGTACCGCACCGCCGCGGCCGCCGGTACCTTCGGATCGGCGGCACGCTGCACGGCGGCGATGAGGTCTGCCGGCGTTTCCGCCGCGGCGATCGCCGAATCGGGCAGGGTGAGGGTGAACGCGGCCTCGATCCGGGCGGCCAGTTCGACGCGGGCAAGGCTGTCGAGGCCGAGGTCGCGGTCGAGCGATGCGTTGACGGTGGGAAACGCTGCCGGCCGTCCGGGACGGAGCTCACGGGCGACCGCCTCGACGATGCCAAGGATCTGCACCGTCAGCGATGGGTCATCGGCGATGCGCGGGACTGTCGACGTCAATTCGGGCGAAACTCCGGCAAGGATGTTCGCGTCCATTGTAAACAGTTCTTCGCCGCCCGACCTCTGTCGCAATTCCAGTGCGCCCCACCGCTATATCCTACGACCAAGGTCGCGCATTCGGCTTGAGTTTCAGAGTTGGCCGCAATAGCATGACGTAACTAAACACATTTCCCGTCATCGCGTAGCTCAACCGGGTCCTTAATCTTGCCCGCGATGGCGAACATTCCGCAAAGGAGGAGATCGATGGCAGCGGAGGCAGCCGCCAGCAGCGGCACCGAGTCCACCACGCACCCCCAGCCGACGCTGGACCGCGACCAGCTCTTGACCTATTACCGCGAGATGCTGCTGATCCGCCGCTTCGAGGAAAAGGCCGGCCAGCTCTATGGCATGGGCCTTATCGGCGGCTTTTGTCATCTCTACATCGGCCAGGAAGCCGTGGTCGTCGGCCTGCAGGCCGCGGCGTCGGCGGAAACCGACTCGGTGATCACCACCTATCGCGATCACGGCCACATGCTGGCCACCGGCATGGATCCTAAAGGGGTCATGGCGGAGCTTACCGGTCGCATCGGCGGGTATTCCCGCGGCAAGGGCGGCTCGATGCACATGTTCAGCCGCGAGAAGCGTTTCTATGGCGGCCATGGCATCGTCGGCGCCTCGGTGCCGCTCGGCACCGGGCTGGCGTTCGCCCATAAGTACCGGGGCGATGGCGGCATTAACTTCTGCTATTTCGGCGACGGCGCCGCCAACCAGGGCCAGGTCTATGAGGCCTTCAATATGGCCAGCCTGTGGAAGCTGCCGATCATCTACGTCATCGAGAACAATCGCTACGCTATGGGTACCTCGGTGCAGCGGTCTTCGGCGACGACCGAGCTGTTTCGCCGCGGCGAAGCCTTCGGCATTCCGGGAATTCCGGTCGACGGCATGGACGTGCTGGCAGTGAAGGCGGCGGGTGACGAGGTGATCGCCCACGTTCGCGCCGGCAAGGGCCCCTACGTGATGGAGATGAACACCTATCGCTATCGTGGCCACTCGATGTCCGATCCCGCCAAGTACCGCAGCAAGGAGGAGGTCACCACCTTCCGTAAGGAGCACGACCCCATCGATGGCTTGCGCGCCTACATGGAAACCAAAGGCATGGGTGACGAGGCCGCCTTCAAGGAGATCGATCGCGAGGTCAAAGCCATCATCAACGAGGCCGCGGAGTTCGCCCAGTCGAGCCCGGAGCCCGATCCGAAAGAACTGTGGACCGACGTCCTCATCGAAGCCTGAACCAACAGACTCTGCGGCGATAGGCCGTCCGGGAGACACGCGCATGCCGATTCAAATTCTCATGCCGGCGTTATCGCCGACCATGACCGAAGGCAAGCTCGCCAAGTGGGCGAAGAACGAGGGGGATAAGGTCGCTTCGGGCGACGTGCTGTGCGAAATCGAGACCGATAAGGCGACGATGGAGGTCGAGGCGGTCGACGAAGGTACGCTCGGCCGCATCCTGGTGCCAGCCGGCACCGAAAACGTTGCGGTCAACGCACCGATCGCGCTGCTGCTGGCCGAGGGTGAGGACGCCTCGGCGCTCGACGCGGCGCCGGCTGCGGCGGCGGACGCCGGACCGAAGGATTCGGGCGCGGCTCCGGCATCGACGCCGGCCCCGAAGGAATTGCCTGTCGCGGCGGCGCCGCCGGAAGTGGAATATACCGGACCCACGGCGAAGATGACGGTGCGCGAAGCCTTGCGCGACGCCATGGCCGAAGAGATGCGCCGCGATAACGAGGTGGTGCTGATGGGCGAGGAAGTCGCCCAATACCAGGGTGCCTACAAGGTCAGCCAGGGCCTGCTCGACGAGTTCGGCGACAAGCGGGTGATCGACACCCCGATCACCGAGATGGGCTTCGCCGGTCTCGGCGTCGGTGCGGCGATGGCCGGCATGAAGCCGATTGTCGAGTTCATGACTTTCAACTTCGCCATGCAGGCGATCGACCAGATCCTCAACTCCGCCGCCAAGACGCTTTATATGGCCGGCGGCAAGCTCGGCGCGCCGATCGTCTTCCGCGGTCCCAACGGCGCCGCCGCCCGCGTCGCCGCCCAGCACTCGCAGTGCTACGCCTCGTGGTACGCCCACTGCCCCGGTCTCAAGGTGGTGGCCCCATGGTCCGGCACCGATGCTAAGGGCCTCTTGAAGGCGGCGATCCGCGATCCCAATCCGGTCATCGTCCTTGAGAACGAGATCATGTACGGCCAGCACTTCGAGGTTCCGACCGACCCCGATTTCCTCATTCCCATCGGCCGCGCCAAGATCGAAAAGCCGGGCAAGGATGTCACCATCACCGCGTTCTCGCGCATGGTCGGTGTCGCCCTCGAGGCGGCGCAGCTTCTCGCCGCCGACGGCATCGATGCCGAGGTGATCAACCTGCGCTCGCTGCGCCCGCTCGACGTTGAGACCATCGTCGCCTCGGTCAAGCGCACCAATCGCCTGGTCAGCGTCGAGGAAGGCTGGCCGGTCGCCGGCATGGGATCGGAGATGGCGGCGCTGATGATGGAGCACGCGTTCGACTACCTCGACGCGCCGGTGGTGCGTGTCTGCGGCGCCGACGTGCCGATGCCCTACGCCGCCAACCTCGAAAAGCTCGCTCTGCCGCAGCCGGACTGGGTCGTCCGTGCCGCCAAAGACGTCTGCTATCGCTAGGCCGGGGGAGACCATCATGCCGATTCAAGTGCTGATGCCGGCCCTCTCGCCGACGATGACCGAGGGCAAGCTGGCGAAATGGACCAAGAACGAGGGTGATCCGGTCGCCTCCGGCGACGTGCTGTGCGAGATCGAAACCGACAAGGCGACGATGGAGGTTGAAGCCGTCGACGAAGGCGTGCTCGGCAAGATCCTCGTGCCCGCCGGCACCGAGGGCGTTGCCGTCAACGCGCCGATCGCGCTGTTGCTCGAAGAAGGGGAGGATGCCTCGGCGCTCGATGCCGCCGCTACGGCCGCCCCCGCAACCGCTCCGACGACGGCAGCACCGGCGGCAACCGGGGCGCCGGCCGAGGCTGGGAGCGCGCCCGCGGCCCCTGCGCCATCGCCGGCACCGACGAGCGCGGCGAAACCCGAGGGTGGTGGGCGCGTCTTTGCCAGCCCGCTCGCCCGTCGCCTCGCCAAGGAAGCCGGCCTCGATCTTGGCACCATCACCGGCAGCGGCCCGCACGGCCGCATCGTCAAGGCGGACGTCGAAAAAGCCAAGTCGGCTCCCAAGCCGGCCCCGGCTCCTGCGGCAGCCCCCGCGGCAGCTCCTGCGGCCAAGCCGGCTCCGGCGGAACCAGGCCCGGCCTACGTCGAGGTGCCGAACAGCAGCATGCGCAAGGTCATCGCCAAGCGCCTCGGCGCGGCCAAGCGCGATATCCCGCACTTCTACCTGACCATCGACTGTGACCTCGAAGCCCTGCTCAAGCTGCGCGAGGAGTTGAACGGCCGTTCGCCGGAGGGCGAGGGCGCCTGGAAGATCTCGGTCAACGACTTCGTAGTCCGTGCCGTCGCCCTGGCGCTGCGCGCCTATCCGAACGCGAATTGCGCGTGGACCGAAGAAGCGATCCGCTACTACCAGAGCGTCGACGTTTCGGTTGCCGTCGCCACCCCCAACGGGCTGATCACGCCGATCGTCAAGAACGCCGACCTCAAGGGCCTCGCCGCCATCTCCAACGAGGTCAAGTTCCTCGCCAAGCGGGCGCGCGACGGCAAGCTGATGCCGGAGGAATACCAGGGCGGCTGCTTTACCATCTCCAACCTCGGCATGTACGGCGTCAAGGACTTCGCGGCGATCATCAACCCGCCGCAGGCCTGCCTGCTCGCCGTCGGTGCCGCCGAGAAGCGGCCGGTGGTCAAGGACGGTGCGCTCGCCGTGGCGACGATGATGAGTTGCACGCTGTCGATCGATCACCGCGCGGTCGATGGTGCCGCCGGCGCCGAATACCTGCAGGTGTTCAAAAAGCTGATCGAAGATCCGCTGCGGATGATGTTGTAGGGAAGGGCGAAGATTATGGCTGACACTTCGTTCGACGTCGTCGTCGTCGGCGCCGGTCCCGGCGGCTACGTCACCGCCATCCGCGCCGCCCAGCTCGGCATGAAGGCGGCGATCGTCGAGGAAAAGCACCTCGGCGGTATCTGCCTGAACTGGGGATGCATTCCGACCAAGGCGCTGCTGCGCTCGGCGGAAGTCTACGAGAACATCAAGCACGCCGGCGAATACGGCATTACCGTCAAGGACTTCGCCTTCGATCCCAAGAAGATCGTCGAGCGTTCGCGAAAAGTGGCCAAGCAGCTCAACGGCGGCGTCGGCCACCTGCTCAAGAAGAACAAGGTCCCGGTGTTCGACGGCCGCGGCCGCCTCGCCGGTCCCGGCAAGCTGGCGGTGACCAAGGACGGCAAGCCGGTCGCCGACCTGACCGCCAAGCACATCATCCTTGCCACCGGCGCCCGCCCGCGCGCGCTGCCGGGGCTCGAGCCGGACGGCAAGCTGATCTGGACCTACTTCGAGGCGATGGTCCCGGAGGCGATGCCGAAATCGCTGCTGGTGGTGGGTTCGGGCGCCATCGGCATCGAGTTCGCGAGCTTCTACCGCTCGCTCGGCGCCGAGGTGACGGTGGTCGAGGTGCTGGAGCGGGTGCTGCCGGTCGAGGACGAGGAGATCTCGGCGTTCGCCCGCAAGCAGTTCGAAAAGCAGGGAATGAAGATCCACACGGCAACGACGGTGAAGTCGCTGAAGAAGAACGGCGGCTCGGTCACCGCGACGCTCGAGGGCGGCGGCAAGAGCTGGGAGGTGACGGCGGAGCGGGTGATCCTCGCTGTCGGCATCGTCGGCAATGTCGAGGACCTCGGCCTCGAAGGCACCAAGGTTGCGGTCGACCGCACCCACATCGTCATCGACGAGTGGTGCCGCACCGGCGAGCCCGGCGTCTATGCGATCGGCGACGTCGCCGGCCCGCCGTGGCTGGCTCACAAGGCGAGCCACGAGGGGGTGATCTGCGTCGAGAAGATCGCCGGCATCAACGACGTCCACCCGCTGGTCACCGCCAATATCCCCGGCTGCACCTATTCGCGCCCGCAGGTGGCGAGCGTCGGGCTGACCGAGAAGGCGGCCAAGGACAAGGGCTATCAGCTCAAGGTCGGCCGCTTCCCGTTCATCGGCAACGGCAAGGCGATCGCGCTCGGCGAGCCCGAGGGCATGGTCAAGACCGTCTTCGATGCCAAGACCGGCGAGCTGCTTGGCGCCCACATGGTCGGCGCCGAAGTCACCGAGCTGATCCAGGGCTACGGCATCGCCAAGACCATGGAGACCACCGAGGCGGAGCTTATGCACACCGTCTTCCCGCACCCGACGCTCTCCGAGATGATGCACGAGTCCGTCCTCGACGCCTACGGCCGCGCCGTCCACTTCTAGGCATTGCCGCCGCCCGCTCCCTGAACCAGCGAGTGGGCGGCAGGTTCGGCCTTACGGCTACCGCTCCCATCTGCGCCATTCGTATCGCCGCTGCCGGCGGTTGCCGGTTGCCCATGGCGCTCGCCCGTGGCGCTCGCCCGCCGCGTGCCGACGCGCGGCCCGGCGGCGAAAACATTAACTTTTCGTAAGCTGCTTCACAGTCCGCCCGCCGCATGAGCTCTAAGGTGCTCTTGGAGAGAGAGAGCGGCGGGGGGCGGGCCGCGGCGTCGGCCGATTTCCCGACCGGTGCCAGAGCGGTGGGCTCCTTTCGTCGTCCCGGAACACGGGGAGCGAGCCAGCATGTCACAGACAGTCAATTACCCGTCGTTTCCGGCGCGTTGAGCAACCCGGCGGGCCGGGCACGTGCGTCCTCTCTCGGAGCCAAGGTCGTCAACGGGGAGAAAAAACGATGGGTGCAAGATCGAGGTGTTCTGCCGGCGCGTGCGCGCTGATCATCGCGGCGGGCACCGCGCTCGCCGCACCTTCGGCGATGGCCGACGATCCGCTGTGGATCACGCAGTTCGGGAGCCGTCGGCAAGACACAGCTTCAGGCGTCGCCACCGACCCGGCCGGCAACGTTTACGTGGTCGGTGGGACGGACGGCGTGCTTGCCGGTGCCAAGCACGGAAAGGTCGGCGATACGGACGCCTTCCTGGTGAAATTCGATGCCGATGGGCATTGGCTGTGGAAGCATCAGCCGGGATCAAGCGAGTATGACATCGCCACCGCCGTTGCCACCGATGCCGACGGTAATGTCTTCGTCGCAGGCAACACGTACGGCGCCCTTGGTGGCGCTTATAATAAGGGCTACGGGGACCCCTGGGTGATAAAGTTCGATGCCGATGGGCATTGGCTGTGGAAGCGCCAGCCGGGATCAAGCGGATCAGATGGCACGAGTGGCGTTGCCACCGACGCCGCCGGCAACGTCTATGTCGTAGGCTTTACGCTCGGCGCGCTCGGCGGTGCCAAGCACGGAGGGGTCGGCGATGCGGACGCCTGGGTGGTAAAATTCGATGCCAATGGGCACCAGCTGTGGAAGCGCCAGCCGGGAACCACCACGCCCGACGGCGCGGGCGGCGTTGCCACCGACGCGGCCGGGAATGTCTACGTCGTCGGCTCGACGCGAGGTGCGCTCGGCGGGTCCAACAAGGGCGGGTCCGACATCTTTGTGTTGAAGTTCGATGCCGACGGGCACTGGCTGTGGAAGCGCCAGCCTGGGAAAGCCAGGTGGGATGAAGGAAGGGCCGTCGCCATCGATACGGCCGGCAACGTCTACGTCGTCGGTTCCGCATACAACGCCGACGGCGGTGCGGGGGGGTACGACGTCGAGGTCATCAAATTCGATGGCGATGGCAGGGTGATCTGGAAGAGGCTGGCGGGAACGAGCGCCGACGATACCCCGACGAGCGTCGACACTGACGACTTCGGCAACGTCTACGTTCTTGGCGACACTTCACGTCCCTTCCTGGTGAGGCTTGATGCCGATGGGTATTGGGTTTGGCAGCCCCTGAGTTTAAACCAGACAGGTCGCGTCTCCGATGTTGCCACCGACGCCGCCGGCAACGTCTACGTCACAGGCTACACGTCTGGCACCCTCGGCGCCGCCAACATTGGGCTTTACGATGCCTTCCTGATGAAGTTTGCGCCGGGCGGCGCGCCGTGAGCGGCGTTGTCTTTCATTATATTTTCGAAGAGGGCATGTCATGACCAAAGGCAGATACGTGCGCTCCGGATGCGGTGCGCTGATCATCGCGGCGGGCATGGCGCTCGCCGCGCCGGCGATGGCTGACGATGCGCTGTGGATCAGGCAGTTCGGCAAGTCTGCCACTGAATATGCTTACGGCGTTGCCACTGATGCCGATGGCAATGCGATCGTTGTCGGCACGACGACCGGAGGCGCCTCGGCCGGTTCGCCGAAGGGACTCAGCGACGCGTTCGTTATCAAGTTCGGTCCGGATCACGAGGTGTTATGGAAGCGGCAGCCCGGAAGTGTGTCTTTCGACGGCGCCAGGGATGTCGCAGCCGACGCAAACGGCAACGTTTTCGTGGTTGGATACACCCGCGGTCAGCTCGCCGGTTCCCGAAAGGGCAATAACGACGTCTTTATCCTTAAATACGATGCCGACGGCAAGCTGCTGTGGAAGCGCCAGCCGGGATCGCGGGGGAGCGATATCGCTCGTCGGGTGGCGACCGACGCCGCCGGCAATGCCGTTGTCGTGGGCGAAACGAGCGGCGCGCTGGGCGGCGCCCTGAAGGGGCGCATCGACGCCTTCGTGATCAAGTACGACGCCGATGGTCGGGTTCTCTGGAAGCGTCAGCCCGGAACGGTTGGGCAGGACTATGCGGAGGGCGTCGCCACTGACCGCGCAGGCAATGTGTATGTGATCGGCTCAACCACTGGCGCGCTGGGCGGCACGAATAAGGGCAACTTTGACGCCTTTGTCGTCAAGCTCGATGCCGAAGGGCGCTTTCTCTGGAAGCGCCAGCCGGGACGGCGGAACGGCGACCTGGGAGTCGGGATCGCGACCGACGCCGCCGGGAATGTTTATGCCGTCGGTACAGCGCAATACCCGTTATACGGCGGCTTGGGTGCTTCCGACGTTGTGGTCATCAAGTTCGATGGTGATGGAACGGTGCTGTGGAAGCGCCTGCTGGGAACGAGCTATATCGATTCTGCTAGTGGTATCGCTGTCGACGCTGCGGGCAACGTCTATGTCGTCGGATCTACCAACAGCCTTCCGTCCGGATTGGGGACCGGTCCCTATCGTGGTTTTTTTGCCAGGCTTGATGCCGACGGGAAGGGGACACTGCGGTTCCTCGAGGCGTCTGAAAAAGGTGATTACCCGGAAGGCATTGCCGTTGATCCTGCCGGCAACGTTTACGTTGCGGGATGGACCTTGGGCAAGATTGGCGAATTCAGCCGCCGGCCACCCGATGGTTACCTCGCCAAGTACCCACACATCGTTCCCTAAAGCTCAGGCCCTTGTGTGCACCTCGCCTGGGGGCATCGTTCGTTGGTGAGGAGGGGTAAGCATGAAAACCGGCAGTGAAGGTGCGCGCGCCGTCACCAGCGCGCTGTTGATCGCGGCGGGCATGGCGCTCGCCGCGCCGGCGTGGGCCGACGATCCGCTGTGGGTCCAGCAGTTCGGAACGCTACGGGACGATCAGGCGGAGGCCGTCGCCACCGATCGCTTCGGCCATGTCTACGTTGCCGGCGCGACCGAAGGCGACCTTTCCGGGGCGAACCAAGGAGAGATCGATGCCTTCGTTGCCAAATTCGACGCCGAAGGGCGGCCCGAGTGGCAGCGCCAACGCGGAGCGGAAGGAACTGATATCGCCCGCGCGATCGCAACGGACGCGAGCGGCAACGTCTATGCTGCCGGCTCGAGCAGCCTGAACGGCGGCAAGTCCGCTTGGCTGGTCAAGTACGGTGCCGACGGCGACGAAGTGTGGGCTCAGCAGATGTCGACCTGGCACAGCGTCGTCGAGGCGCGCGGAGTTGCCGTTGATCGCAACGGCGACATCTATGTCGCGGGCGAAACCCAGGGTGCCCTCGGCGGGACGAAGAAGGGCGGAATCCTGGACGCCTGGGTGATCAAGTTCGATGCCGCCGGGCATCGGTTGTGGTCGCACCAGCCGGGAACGAGCGGCGACGACGCCGCGGCGGGGATCGCCACCGACGCGGACGGCAACGTCTACGTCGTGGGCTCGACCTCTGGTGCACTGGGCGGTCCCAACAAGGGGGATTACGACGCCTGGGTCGTCAAATTCGATGCCGACGGGCATTGGCTCTGGAAACGCCAGCCCGGCACGACGGGACGGGACTTTGCCAGCAGCGTTGCCGTCGACGCGTCCGGCAATGTCTACGTCTTTGGCGGAACTGAAGGCGCACTCGGCGGTGCCAAAAGGGGGGGCCAATCGGATTTCGACACCTGGCTCGCGAAGTTCGACGCGGGTGGGCGTTGGCAATGGAAGCGTCAGTTCGGTACGCCGAACTTCGACACGCCGAGCGGCGTGGCCGTGGACGCCGACGGCACCGTCGCTATCGTCGGCTACTCGCACCAGCGCAACGGCAATGACCAGGCCTGGCTGGCGAGGTTCAGCACCGACGGCCTCCGGCTGAGCAAGAGCGTGCCGGCGATCGGTGAAATCGACTGGGCGACGGGCATGGCGGTGGACGCCGGCGGCTCCGCCTATGTCGCAGGCCTGACGTGGAGCATCAGCAATCCCGGAGGGCAGGACGCCTTCGTTACGAGGTACGCGCCGGCCACGCAGTAATCCGTGGGCGCCGCGGGTACACGGCGGTGATCGCCGAAGGGGATCCGCTCGCCCGCAACGCGACCACGGCGACTGCCGCGCGGACGCCGGCGCGGCTTCCGAGGCCCACGATGGCGGGCGGGACGAGAGACTTCAGCGGCGCGAGCGCCGAGCTAAACGTCGGAGCGGCGGTCGCCACCCCGATCGGTCTCTGTCCGGGGGACGAAGCCATGCACAGGACACCCGGCGCTCGCCGATGGTGTGGCAGCCTGCCGACGGTGGCGCAGCCAATGCCGGCCCGCCGTCGGCATGGCGGAGCGAGTCCGCGCGGCCGTCATCAAGCCTTCGTCTCATGGCGAAACGCTGAGGACGCTTCGGCGTCTGGGCATCATCTCAAAACAGGGGGCGGAACGTGACCGATAGCACTCGGCTGCGCGTTGCCTCGGGCGCGCTGATTCTCGCGGCGGGGATCGCGCTCGGCGGAGCGATGGCCGCTCCCGCGGCCCCGTAAGCGGCAGGCCGGGTCCCCGCCCGCCTGGCGAAATCACTTCCATGGGGTATGGCGGTATTCCGCTTTACCCCGGTCAGCCTTTCTTCACAGACGGCGCGGCCGACGACGGCGGACGCGGTTCAGAGTCCTTAACGGGCAGGGCGCGCGGCCGAGCATGAGGAGCGGCGCTCGGCCCCTTCCGTCCCATGGGAGCGATGGCATGTACGAAAGAAAGCAGGACATTGCCGCGAGCCCATGGGCCGTGGCCCCACCTCGCGGCGATTGAGCCGTGCTCGCCACGCGGTCAACGCGCACGCGCGATTGAGTCGTGCTCACCGCGCAAAGACCCGCTGCCCGCGATCACGCCGCTAGCCAGCGGAAACTTAGCAATGAACGAATCGTATTGATAGTGGGAGTCGGAATCAACGATGAGGCGGCTTTGACCGGAGACAAAAACGTTTCCCGAAGAATCGGCGGCGATACGCGACGGTGACTGATATCCCGGTGCCGTGCGGACACTATGCGCCAGCACGGTACCGTCCGCGTCCGTATTGAAGACGAGCACATCGGAAGCGTTGTCCGGTTTATATAATAAGCTCGCAAAGGAAAGAATGCCGTCTGCGTCGATTGCCATGCCAAGGACCGAAATTCCGTTTAAGATATCGAACTTGAACTTCTTTACGAGTTGACCATCTTCATTGAACTTCAGCGCATCGAATCCCCTTCCCGCGCCAAGGGTTGGAAAACGCCCTGCAATGTAAACATTTCCATCGCCATCGGCGACAACGCCCGACATTTCGTAAGCATACATGCTGGGTTCGCGCGTCCAACGAAATTGTCCATTCGTATCAAACTTGATCACAAATGGACTTACATAGAAGTGGTTATCTTTCTTTTGCCCGTTTAGCGCGCCTTCCGTAAATCCGACGACGTAAACGTTACCTGCGGCGTCAGTCGTTACACCTGTGGCCTCGTCATATAGGTCGCTTCCGGGCTGGCGCTTCCAAAGACAACGTCCGTCCGAGTCAAACTTGATTACAAACGCGTCATGATCGTTCGCTTCGCCTTTCTTCTCGCCACCGAACGGACTGTTCGTCGTACCCACGACGATGACATTTCCGTCAGCGTCGGTGGCGACCCCCCTCGGACTTTCCCGCCCATTCGTGCCGGGCTGACGCTTCCAAAGCATCCGTCCGTCGGCATCGAACTTGATGATCCAGACGTCGGTATCGCCCTTATAAGTTCCGCCAAGCGGACCAAATGTTTCGCCCACGACAAAGACATTGCCGAACCGATCCGTGGCAACGGCTTCGCCCCAGTCGGCTGCCTCCGTTCCGGGCTGACGCTTCCAAAGTATTCGTCCGCCGGTATCAAGCTTCATCAACCATGCGTCAGTGTGACCCTTGGCGACACCCCCCAGCGCGCCGCTGGTTGAGCCAGCGACGTAGACGTTCCCGTCCGGGTCGGTGGCGATGCCACCGTCCGCGTTAGAATCAGGCCTTCCAAGCTGGTGGAACCAAGATGCGTCATCGGCCATCGCCTTCGGAGCGGCGAGCGCGAGGCTAGCCGCCATGACCAGCACGCCGCATGCGGCGTGCAAGACTCCATTCCACTGCATGAACTGCTCCCTTCCGATCAGGTTTGAACGAGATCGATCCCGCCGCACGCGTGAGGTGTGGGCGAGGGGTGCCTGCGCCGGGCGGCGATGGCCGCATGAGATTCTCGGCGCGAAGTTCGGCAAAGTTCCCCCCCACTGTGACGACTCCAGCAGCGCCAGTGCCATCTCCCCCATTCTCATTATGACTAAAGTCGATGCCGAATGCACGCGCACGCTTTCTGTTCGCGCCGACGGGGCAACGGACCGGGTGAACGGGCGGAAATGCTGAGACGAGCCTCTGAATCTGACCTCACGGACAGCGTGGCGCACGAGGCCCATAATCGGGGGCGAAAGCCAATTCTGGCGCGGCGGGGTACCCGGCCCCAATTCAGCGAAGCGGCGGTGCGCCGGCATCGAATGGCGCGGGAGCGGCGAAATCCGATCGTGTCGGGGAACCTTTGCGCATGCGGCGCGTTCGTCGAAGAGTGTTTGGCAAACGATTATAGAGTAACCGAGCGTTTATCGATGACCAGCGCCTGCCTATATGTATTACGTCCGGTTATCCGCTTCGACAGAACCTCACTAATGGTTGGACCAAACGGCAGTGACAAAAAAGCGCGCCGCGTCGATCGGAGAAATCGGTCGCAGGACGCGCGCCGGGCTGCGGACGGCTCGGCGCCGGTCGCGGATGCCTTTAACCGTTGGTTGAACGACAAACTTAACTCTTTATATGATCCGGTATTGCGCGAGCCCATCCCCGAGGACTTGCTCGAGTTGATTGAATCGTACCGCGCAGATGACGAGAGTGATAAGTAGGCAAAAATAAGGAGCGCGCGATGTGTTGTCGCCGGAAACCGTAGTCGGTGATCGAGGCGAAGCAAGGACAGATGAATCGCGCCCCCTTTGGCAAGGAGAATTCGCAGTGGACGTTTCGAAAGCACCTGTAAGCTGTACAGACGAATCGAACGAATTCTACAAGCAACTGATTGAGTGCCTACCTCACCTTCGGGCTTTTGCCCGGGTCCTGTGCCGCAGGCACGATCTTGTCGATGATCTGGTACAGGATGCGGTCGTTCGGGCCCTCGCCGCACAACGGCAGTTTCAGCCAGGGACAAACTTCAAGGCCTGGATGTTCACCATCCTGCGCAATCAGAACATCAGCATGTTCCGCCGTCAGCGCGTGCAACCGACGTCCTATGAGGATGTGGTCTATGACATCCCGCAGGCCGCCTCCCAGGTCGATGCCCTGGTGATGGCGGACCTCGATGCTGCCGTCCAGAAGCTTTCTCCATTACGGCGCGAAGCGTTGCTGCTGATCGTCATTCACGGGCTGTCCTATGAGGACGCGGCAGTGGTCTGCGGTTGTGCGGTCGGCACGATCAAGAGTCGCGTCGCTCGTGCGCGGGCCGAATTGCAGTCGTCGGTTTTGGGCGAAGAGAGAGGCGATGCTCTCGCCTTCCAGCGTCGCAGTGCATCGCGCCGGCAGGCGCGCCATTCGTCGGCCGAGTACGGAGTACATGAGGGCGCGGAAGCCGGCGCCCCTGCAACCGGTGATGGGGCCGGGACCAGCCAGAGGCAGGCAGAAACGCACCCGGACCACGGCTACGCGCACCCTTCGTTGCGAATGCAGGCTGACAGCCCGGCGCGAGCCCGTTCGCACTTCTCGCAAAGCGGACGTTCAGCGACGGATGGCGCGATTCTGCTCTGATGGGTCGGTGCGGAACAGTGACCACTGCCAACGATGGCGAAGGCGCATGGGCAAATAATTGGTGACGCCTGCGTCGAGCAAGCGACGCAGGCGCCGAGGTAGGCAGGCAGCTTATTCGTCCGTTCCTTGCGCTCGTTTCGGCAAACGGCGCGATCGGACCACCGCTCTCCAAGTGGCCTGAGGCCCTCAGCTTTCCGCGCGGGGGCCTTTTTTTTGCTGTTGGAAAAGACCATACAGCAATAAGGGCATTTGTACTGGCGCAGGTTGCGCATAGCACGCCTGCGCCAGACGAAACACGGGTTACGCGGGAACCCGCCCGCCACGCGGGCCGGCGAAGAACCAGATGATGAGCCCGAGAATGGGCAGGATCAAAATCAACAGTACCCAAAGAATCTTCGCGCCTGTCGTGGCGCCGCTCTGGACAACGTTGATGATTCCCCAGATATCGAGTGCGAGGATGATAAGGCCGATCACACCGCCATAATCAAACATTGTCTACTCCTACTCCCGGTCGGAAATTCAGGCCACCGGCCGATCGGTCTCGGGCGGGGGGCATCCGGTCCGAACGACACGGCGCGCGGCACACGATCCGCTGTTGGCAAGGTGCCTTACGCTCGCGCCTCGGTTCAGCCGTCAACGATGTATGTCCAACGTTCGCCTCCGCCGGGGGTTCCGGTGTGCCGCGGCCCGGGACCGGCTTCGCCGTCAATCGCGTCGTACGGATGTCGGCACTACTGACTTGTTTGCGGTAATCGGCGATGATCCGCGGCATGCAAGTGCGCCGTTTGGGCTTGTCCGTTCTCTTCGCCGCCGCCTTGAGCGCGTTGATCGCGGGATGCAGAAGCCGCGTCGACGCGCCGGTGCCGATGGCGTCTTTTGAGCATTCCGCGTTCGTCACCGGTGAGGCCGAAGATGTCTTCAAGGTCGGTTATGGCGCGATTGCGCAGCGCTTCTTGGCGCCGATAAGCGTCGAAGACGTGGCGGTCGCGGGCCTGCGCGGGCTGTCGGACATTGATCCCCGTATCGCCGTCGGGCTCGTTGGCGATTCGGTCGAAGTCAGTCTCGACGGCCATCCGCTCGGCTCCTTCGGAACCGCCAAGGCCCGCGACGTCGGTGGCTGGGCAAGACTGACCGTCCGCATCTGGCACCTCGCTCGCGAGCACTCATCGCTGATCGCCGCCGCCACGCAGGAAGACGGCTACAAGGCGATCTTCGATCGCGTGGTCGGCGCCCTCGACGCCAATTCGCGCTACGCTACGGCAAGCGCGGCGCGGCGCAATCGTCTGCGGCGTGACGGCTACACCGGCATCGGCGCCACCATCCGCATCGATCATGACGAGCCGGTGATCGTCGAGATCAACGGCCGTGGACCGGCCGAGCGCGTGGGCCTGCGGGTCGGGGACGTGGTCACGCGAATCGACGGCGTGCCTTTGGCCGGGCTCAGCGAGCAGGAAATCAGTGAGCGCCTCCAGGAAAATATCGCCGGCTGGGTGAAGATCACCGTGCGCCGGCCCGGGCGGGGACTGTTGAACTTCGTCGTCAAGCGCAGTTACCTGATCGCCGAGACAGTGCACGAGCGCTACGAGGACGGTATCCTGGTGCTTGTCATCGATCATTTTAACCAAGGAACGGCCGAATCGCTGCAGGCGCCACTGAAATTGCTGGCGACGGGGCCAAAGAACCGCCTGCGCGGTATCATCCTTGATCTGCGCGACAATCCCGGGGGCCTGCTGCAGCAGGCCGTGCGCAGCGCCGATCTCTTCCTCAGCGGCGGCGAGATTCTCTCGACCCAGGGGCGACATCCGGATAGCGACCAGCTCTATATGGCGACCGGCACCGACATCGCGCATGGCCTGCCGGTGATTCTCCTGGTCGACGGCGAAACCGCATCGGCGGCCGAACTGCTGGCGGCGGTGCTTCAGGACCGGGGCCGCGCCGTCGTCGTCGGCAGTACGACGTATGGCAAGGGCACCGTGCAGACGGTGATTCCGCTGCCCAACGGCGGCGAACTCAGCTTTACTTGGTCGCAGGCGGTGCCGCCATCCGGGGAGATTCTCACCGGTCACGGCGTAACGCCCGCGGTGTGCAGCGCCGGGCTCTTCGTCGCCGATCCCGATGCCATGGACCTGCTTCTCGCCCGCGCCGCCGGCGGCGAGGCGAGGGGGGAGATCCGCGAGTGTCCGGCCGAGCGCCGCGAGGGCGAGGTTGATGTCGATCTCGCCCGCAAGCTGATCGAGCAGCCCGGTCTTTATGCTCTGTTTCTTCGCCGCCCGGCGCCGCTGCTGCCGATCTTGCGACCGCCCTTCCCTTGACACCGGCGCGCAGGTGCGTATGGTTCCGCAGCGGGCGTCGACCCTGGCGCGCGGTGCAATTGATATGAGCCGAGAATGGCGAAGCCGAATACAATCCTAATCAAGCTGGTGAGCTCCGCCGGCACCGGGTTCTACTACGTCACCAAGAAGAATCCCCGTACGTCGACCGAGAAGCTCGAGTTCCGCAAATATGACCCGGTCGTGCGCAAACACGTGCCCTTCCGCGAGGCCAAGATTAAATAGCCGTCTGGTGGAGTGTCTTCGCGCCGGCGCGCCGTTACGGCGACCGGCAATACCGGCGATGGACGGCGCGCGGCGGAGAGCGGGCCGTTGCCGCCCATGCGGCTGTGAGGCGGGTTAAAGCAGATCGATGTGAAGCCGCTGCGAGTCCGCTCCGCTCGCGCCCGCCTGCCTAGCCGCGAACCTCCTGCACCATCGATTGCAGCAGCCGCATATTGCGGATGAGCAGTGCGTTGCGCGAGCGCTCGACGATGCCTTTGCGGGCGAGATCGTTGAGAACCCGCGCGACGGTCTCTCTCGTCGTCGAGACGCGGCTGGCGATATCGCTGTGCACCGGAATGGGCTCGATCAACGCGGCGTTGCGCAGCGTCGTATGAACCTGGGCCTGGCGTAGCAGTTCCGCCTGCACCCGATTGTGGGCGCCGAG
This sequence comes from Rhodospirillales bacterium, assembly GCA_016712595.1. Taxonomy (NCBI): domain Bacteria; kingdom Pseudomonadati; phylum Pseudomonadota; class Alphaproteobacteria; order Rhodospirillales; species Rhodospirillales bacterium. The sequence goes on along the minus strand of JADJQT010000001.1, from coordinate 2,602,917 downwards.
GGTCGACAAATCCATGATCCGCTCGTCGGCGCGGCGCACGATGCGAACGAGTTTGGTCATCACCTTCATCGCCACCTCGGGGTGGTCGGCGAGAACGCCGAGGAAGACACGGCGCGGCAAGGAGAAGACGAGCGTTTCCTTGACCGCGACCACCCCGGCCGCGCGTGGACATTCGTCGATCGCTGAAAGCTCGCCGAAATAATCGCCCTGCTTGAGGTCGGCAAAGGTGATTTCGCGACCGGACACCGAGTAATTCACCACCCGCGCGTGGCCGCGGACGATGAAATAAACATCCGACGACAGGGCGTCGCGATCGATGATGTGTTCATCGGCGGAAAAACGCCGGTAACGGCAGGCCTGCTCGATCGTCGTCAGGGCGCCACGCCCGACCGTCTTGAACAGATCGATGTCAGCGAGGAGGCTCTGATCGGCCGGCCTGGCTTCGGCGACGCCCACCGCGAGGCGGCCGGGCTCACTCAAGGCTTTGCTTTCGAGCATGTGAATACCGCCTCCGCGGGTGTTATGACTTAATATCACAACCCGCATCATAGGCGAAAGTGGTTAACAATGATTGCGTGTATTGTGTCGTTATGAACTTATTTGCGGTTGCCGCATGGCTGATGCAAAACACCGCCAGCGCCCAAGCCGCGCCTGCCCGTGCCTGCGCCGTCCCCAAAGCGAACGGTGCCGGTGATCAGCGAAAAACGATCGTTCGCCCGTTGTTGAGCAGCACGCGATGCTCGACATGCCAGTGCACGGCCCGCGCGAGCACGACGTTTTCGATATCGCGACCAACCCGGGACATCTCTTCCGGGCCGAAACTGTGGTCGACGCGTTCGACCGCCTGCTCGATGATCGGGCCGGCATCGAGATCGGCGACGACGTAGTGCGCCGTGGCCCCGATCAGCTTGACCCCGAGATCGTGCGCCTGATGGTAGGGGCGGGGCCCCTTGAATCCCGGCAGGAAGGAATGATGAATGTTGATGCAGCGACCGCGCAAACGGTCGCAGGTGGCGGGCGTGAGCACCTGCATGTAGCGGGCGAGGACGACGAGGTCGATCTCGAGGTCGTGGACGAGTGCGAGGATCGCCGCTTCCTGCTGTGGTTTGGTCGTGGGTGTGATCGGCAGGTGATGGAAGGGAATGCCGTGCCACTCGGCCAGCGGCTCGAGTTCGGGGTGGTTGGAGACGATCGCCGGAATATCGACCCGCAGGTCGCCGGTGCGATACCGGTAGAGCAGATCGTTCAGGCAGTGATCGAGCTTGGAGACGAGGATCAGCACCCGCTCGCGGCGCTGCGCGTCGTGCAGGCCCCAGACCATGTTGAAGCGTTCCGCGACACGGGAGAAGCGCTGGGCGAACTGATCGAGCCCCGGTGTGGCCGCGCCGATGCGAAATACCGTGCGCATGAAAAAGCGTTGGGTGCGCGCATCGCCGAAGTGCGAGGATTCGGTGATGAAGGCGTCATGATCGGCGAGAAAGCCGGCGACGGCGGCGACGATTCCAGTCCGGTCCGGGCAGGAAATGGTCAGGATGTAACGCTGCTGCGAATCACTCACGATATCGTCGTCGCCTCCCTGCCTTCGAGGATGTCTGTGGGCCTTCGGGGATGTCTGTGATTCACGCGCTGCGCACCGCGCCGCCGCGGCGCGCGTCCGCGGTGCCCTCGACGCTGCCCGCGCTGTTCCGCCGCACCGCGTGAACCCCGCCGAAGAACATGCTCTTCGTTGGCCAGCGGTCGATCCGAGCGAAACCGGCGGCGATGGCATCGAGTTCGTCGCCGTTGAAACCTGGCTCGATGCTCAGCGTCTCGCCCTCGACATGCAGCCGTGGCAGCGCGACCGCGTCGTCAAGCCGGCAGCCAAGGGCGAAATGATTGAGCAGGGTCTGCAGCATCGCCGAGCGGATGCGCATCGATCCGCCCGAACCGAGCGCGGCGATGCCGCCATCGCCATCCAGCACGAGGCAGGGCGCCATCATCGAGGCCATGCGCACGTTCGTCGGCCAGGCGTGCGCCCCGCCGGGGCAGAGGTCGTCCTCGCCCAGCATGTTGTTCATCACGATGCCGGTTCCGGGAAGCACGTAGGCATTGCCCTCGCCGTTGGAGATCGACAACGCCGCGGCGCTGCCGGCGGCGTCGACGACACTGATGTGCGTGGTGCCGCGCCGCGATGCTGGGGTGGCAAGCGCCTCGCGGCAGGCGCGGGCGATCCGCTGCGAACCCAGCAGCGCGTCCGTTCGCGCCGATGCCGGCTGGGCGTCGAGTCCGTCCTCGCTTCGCGCCCGGCTCATCGCTGTCAGCACCCGCACAAGCCGGTGCAGGTGGGCCGTTCTGCCCCAGGTTGCCGCGTCGGCCGCTGCGCCGGGCGTCGCTCCGTTCGGGCCGTCCAGTTGCGCCATCGCTTCCCACAGCGACAGGCCAAAGCCGACGAGCAGACCGCCGAGCGCCGGGGGCGGATTGAGCTGCACGCGCGCGCCGAACGCGCCGAGTGCGATGGGCGCGCGCCGTTCCGTCCGGTATTGGCGCAGATCCTCGCGGCCAAGGTGTCCGCCGCCGGCGGTACTGTCGCGGGCGAGGAGCGCTGCCATCTCGCCGCGATAGAACAGCCCGGGGCCTTCAATGGCGAGGATCTCGAGCGCATCGGCGAACTCCGGAGCGCAAAAGACGTCGTCTTGCCCCAGCAGCGCGTCCGGACGCGAGGGGCTGGCATAGAGCGCGCGGGTCGCGGCGGTCGCGGTGACGATCGCGCTGACGATCCGCAGGACCTCGCTCTGCGTCGCATCCATGCGCACACCGCGCCGGGCGAGGGCGATCGCCGGCCCGAGAACCTGGCGCAGGGGCATGTGGCCAAGATCGCCGTGGGCATCGAACAGGCCGTGGACGACGCCAGGGGTGGCGATGGTGCCCATGCCGATGTTGAATCCCTGCTGCGCCGGACCGAAGTCGGCGACGACGGATCGCACATCGGCATCGTCCGGGTCGCGCCGGGACCGGGGAGTCTGCACGAAGAAGTCGTACACCATCGTCTTGCCGGCGGCTGGTCCCGTTGCTGGTCTTGCGACGAGAAAGCCGCCGCCGCCCAGCGACGCCAGCACCGGTTCGGCGACGCACGCCGCGGCAAGAGCGGCGAGCGCCGCATCGATGGCATTGCCGCCGTCCGCCAACACCGCGGCGCCGGCGCCAGCCGTTTCCGGATGGCCGGCGGCGACCATGCCTTTCAGCGCGACCATCGATGCCTCGCAGACCTCGATCAAAATGTTCAGATCAGAATGTTCAGGCGGTGGCGTATCGGCCGGGTGCGTTCGTGTCAACGGCCAGGACTTGCACGCGGGCTCGGCCCGGCGCTACAGCGCGGCATTGCCGCTGGCGCACGTTGTCGTTGACGCTGGGATGTGCGCACGGGATCATGGTGGTTACGTGCTGCCCGGACGATCGATCGTTCAGGCGGCACGCGCGCCACATTCGGGGGAGTGACGACCATGAGCCGCCTGTTCATGCCGTTCTTCGTCGTTGGTCTGATGGCCGGCGGTGTTGATGCAGTGGCGGAGCCGTCCGGTCAGGCGACGCTGAACGCCGTCGCCTTCCAGCCGATGCCCAAGGCAGCGGCTCTCGAGGTGCGCGTGCTCAACGATTCCGCCGACAACCTTGCGATCAAGCGGGAGTTGGAGACGGCGCTGGCGGCGCATGGCTATTCCGTCGGTGCCAGCGAGGCGCCCTTGATCATGACCATCGATACCGGCGAAGACGTCGGTGCGTGGCAGTACCCCAGTGATTCCGGCTCCATCCGAATGATGGACGATCGTGGCCGGCTGTTTCCCCAAGGCGAGCTCAATGTCACCCGCATGGCCCGTCTGCCGCTGCCGAAAACCACCGTCGTTACTCCGCCCCAGTATCGCCTTGGCCTCACCCTCGATGCGCGCGCCAACGGTGTCCGGCTGTGGCAGGGATGGTCGATCGCCGATCTCAGCCAGGGTGAGCCGGCGGAACTCGCGCAGGCGATGGTCCCGAAGTTGGCGGAAAGCGTCGGCGAGACAGTGCGTGAAGCGCGGTTCGATCTGCAATAGACTGCCGGTGGTAAACTGACGGCGATAAACCGCCGGTGATCGAGCTTGCTGGTACCGGGACAGGCGATTTGCGTCGCCGCGGATGAGAATTCACTTCGCTGCCCCCGCCACCTGCGGCTAAAACCGGGGCCGGACGCGTGCCAGTGCCAAGCGTCAACCCGGAGCCATGGATCGACACATGATGCACACCCTCGCCGACACGGCGCTGCTGCCGGCCGGACTGATGGACGTTTTGCCGCCTTTCGCCGCGTTCGAGGCGAGGATGGTCGAGCGGCTGATGGCTCATTTCGCCAGTTTCGGCTACGAGCGGGTGAAGCCGCCGCTGATCGAATTCGAAGAAACGATGCTGGCCGGGCAGGCCGCGGCGCTTGCGCCGGCCACGTTCCGGCTGATGGATCCGGTTGCCCAGCGGATGCTGGCGCTGCGCCCGGATATGACGATGCAGGTGGCGCGCATCGCCTCCAGCCGTCTTGCCCACTGGCCACGGCCCTTGCGTCTCGCCTATGCCGGCCAGGTGCTGCGTGTTCGTGGCGCGCAGGTCCGCCCGGAGCGGCAGTTCGGTCAGGTCGGCGCCGAGATCGTCGGCTCGGACGGGCCCGCCGCCGATGTCGAGGTGATGGTCATGGCGACGTCCGCGCTCGCCGAACTCGGCGTGGCCGGCCTGACGGTCGATCTCGGACTGCCGCGGCTGGTACCGGAGATTCTCGCCGCCATCACGTGCGATCCGGATAGCGAGGCGCGCGCCCGCCTTGCTCTCGACCGCAAGGACGCAGCGGCGATCGCGGAGCTTGCGCCGGTGCTGGGGGAGGTGACCGCCGATCTGCTGGCTGTGCTTGTGGCGAGCACCGGGCCGGCCGAGGCGGCGCTGGCGACGCTGGCGACGCTCGAGCTGCCGGCGGCGGCGGCGGCGGAGCGGGCGAGCCTCGTCGCCGTCTATGAGCGCTTGCACCGCTCGGCGCCGATGCTGACAATTACCATTGATGCGGTGGAAAATCGCGGCTTTGAATACCACCGTGGTGTGACCTGCACCGTGTTTGCCACGTCATCGACCGACGAGATCGGTCGTGGCGGCCGCTACCGCACCGAGAAGGGCGAAGCTGCGACAGGCATCACTTTATTCATGGACGCGGTATTGCGCGCCCTGCCGCGCCCGGAGCCCCAGCGCCGGGTCCTGTTGCCCGCCGACGCACCGGCCGAGGTCGCCCAGGGTCTCCGACGGGAAGGCTGGGTCGCGCTCGCGGCGCTCGACGACGGCATCGAGCCGGCGCACGAGGCACGCCGGCTCGGCTGCACGCACGTATTTCTTGATGGTCGCACCGTGCCTGCGGGCCGGGAGCGGCGGCCACGCAGCGAAGGTTGATCTGACATGGCGAACGTTGTCGTCGTTGGCGCCCAGTGGGGCGACGAAGGCAAAGGCAAGATTGTCGACTGGTTATCGGAACGGGCGCACGTCGTCGTGCGCTTCCAGGGCGGCCACAACGCTGGCCATACGCTGGTCATCGACGGTGTCACCTATAAGCTCAGCCTGCTGCCGTCGGGCGTGGTCCGTTCCGACAAGCTGTCGATTATCGGCAATGGCGTTGTTCTCGATCCCTGGCATCTGTTGCGCGAGATCGACGGGCTGCGCAGCCAGGGGGTGCATGTCGGTCCCGACAACGTGCGCATCGCCGAGAACGTCCCGCTGATCCTGCCACTGCATCGCAACCTCGACCTTGCCCGTGAGAAGGCGCTCGGCAACGCCCGGATCGGTACCACCGGGCGCGGCATCGGCCCGGCTTACGAGGACAAGGTCGCCCGCCGCGCCATCCGTCTCGGCGATCTTGCCGATGCGTCCGTGGTCGGCGAGAAGCTGGATGCGATGCTGTTTCACCACAACGCGTTGTTGCGCGGCCTCGCCATGCCGGAGATCGATCGCGAGGCGATATTCGCCGAACTTATGACGATCGCCCCGCAGGTGCTGCCCTACGCCGATGCCGTGTGGAAGACGCTCGACGAGGCGCGGCGCGCCGGCAAGCGTATCCTTTTCGAGGGCGCGCAGGGCACGCTGCTCGACATCGACCATGGCACCTATCCGTTCGTGACCTCCTCGAACACGGTCGCCGGTCAGGCAGCCGCAGGCTCCGGCCTCGGCCCCGGGTCGCTGAACTACGTGCTCGGCATCTGCAAGGCCTATACAACCCGTGTCGGCTCCGGCCCGTTTCCGACCGAGCTCACCTGCGAGACCGGGCGGCAGATCGGCGAGCGCGGCCGCGAGTTCGGCACGGTCACCGGCCGGGCGCGGCGCTGCGGATGGTTCGACGCGGTGCTGGTTCGCCAGGCGGTCAAGGTCAACGGCATCAACGGCATCGCGCTCACCAAGCTTGACGTTCTCGACGGATTTAAGGAAATCCGTGTATGCACCGGCTACCGCCTCGACGGTGAGGCGCTCGACTACCTGCCGGCCTCGAGCGTGCGCCAGGGGCGGGTCGAGCCGGTCTACGAGGTGATGGAAGGCTGGTCGGACAGCACTCAGGGCGCCCGGTCGTGGGCCGACCTGCCGGCGACGGCGGTCAAGTACATCCGCCGCATCGAGGAGATGATCGGTGCTCCGGTTCACCTCCTTTCCACCAGCCCTGAGCGCGACGACACCATCCTGGTTCGTGACCCCTTCGTCGATTAGGCACGGATTTTCTGCACTACTTTTACGTGCTATGAGTTTATTGTAATTGATTGCAGGCGGTTTCGCCGTCATCAGTTCTTTACTTGCCTTGACGAGCCATCTCGCCGAGCCTGCATAGGCTTGCAAGCCCGCTGATACGGCAGGCGTAGCCGCCGCGGGCAATTGCATCGGGACTGACGGGACCGAAGTGTCGGGACCGAAAGCGCGGAAGAGGCGATCGCAGCGGCCGCGGCGCGGCTTTGGGCGCGCGGCTCACCGCCAACGCCGGCGGCGGGGGCCTCGATAACAAACAACCGGCAACCGCCGGCGACGGCGGTCAAGTACATCCGCCGCATCGAGGAGATGATCGGTGCTCCGGTTCACCTCCTTTCCACCAGGCCTGAGCGCAACGACACCATCCTGGTTCGTGACCCCTTCGTCGCCTGACCGCGCTGGCCATAGTTCTACTTTTGCGAGTGAAGTAGTGACGAAATTTAGTTGTAATGACGTTCTGTCATCCAATCGCGGGTTGCCCTGACCCATACTGACGTTGCATCCTTTTTCAGCAAGACAATCCGCTTCGGGAGTGCGGTTGTCCACTGCGGGCTGTTTCGTTGTACCCACACTCGCTGGGAGGACGACGATCGCCGTGCGTGCGACGCGCAGCCGAGGGCTCGATGAGGGGGCGAGGATGGACGATTCCGTAAAATTTCTGACTGCCGCGATCGTGGATGGAACCGGAACACCGACAGAGGATCGCCTTGCCGGCGATGCCGTGGTGACCGCGGGTGATGCGTTCGACCTCTCCATCGCCGCCGGCAGCGGCGAAGACAGCGTTGACGGCGCCAGCAACGAGACGGTGGTGGGGAGTGGCGATACCCTTTCCGGTCTTGCCGGCAACGATACGATCGCCGGCGATGTCTACGGCGACGGGGCCGGGCCGATCGCCCTCGCAGTAACCGCCGGCGCCGGCGGGGTGACGCATTTCGATTACGATACCGGTGACGAGGGACCGGACGCGGGCAGCGGCGGCGCGAACAACCATGCCGCCGGCTTCGCCGATAGCCTTCTCGGCGGCCTTGGCGCCGATGCGCTGGTCGGCGACGTCATATCCTTCTCCAAGGACGAGGCGGAACTGGTGGCGGACGCCGGGGGCGGCGGCCTTTCCGGTAGCTACCGCGCGTCGCCCGATGCCGCAGCGGGTGGCGATGACAATTCGGCGCATGCGTTCAACGATACTCTTCGCGGTGGTGACGGGAGCGACCTGATCGTCGGCGATCTGTGGAAGATCAACGGTAACAGTACTATCGAGGTCAGCGCCGGCAGCGGCTACCGTGGGTTCGTTCGCCCGGACTCATATGGTGGATCGCTGGAAACGCCGGGTGAGCCTGGCAGTTCGAACCAGACGATTGCGCTTGCCGACCTTTTGGTCGGAGCCGCTGGAAACGACACGCAGGTCGGCGATGCCTTCTCGCAAGGGCGTGGCGATCTTGGTATCCGCGTGCTCGCCGGCGCCGGCCGCAGCAAATGGGCGGGCGGCGATGACAACGAGGTTGCGGCGGCGGCAGACACGGCGATCGGTGGCAGCGGCGATGATGTCCTCGTCGGCGATGCCTACCGTCTGGATGCGCTCGGGGACTCGGTCGTTCTCCAGGCGGATGCGGGCGAAGCGTCGCGCGGCAGCTACCAATTTTTCTTCACTCCGCCTGATGGCGGGTCGGGCAACCGGGTCACCGCTTTTGCCGATAGCCTGACAGGAAACGCCGGCAACGATACCATCGCCGGCGATGTTCTCAGTGACCACGACCTTTCGCCGCTGTCGATGAACGCCTTCATTGGGCGCGCCGGCACCGGGCTCGGCAATGGCGCGGGCGGCGACGAGAACATGCTGGCGGCCTTTGCCGACAGCATGCGCGGTGGTGGTGGTGACGATTGGTTGGCCGGCGATCTCCTGCGCTTGGGAAGTGAGGGCGATGTGGCGCTTTTCGTTGCCGCGGGCAGCGGCAGCGTCGGTGGGTTTGGCGGACGAGGCTCCCGCTCGCCTGGGAAAGCCGGCGGCGACGATGGTGCGGTGCACGCATTTAACGATCTCGTACTGGGCGGTGACGGCAACGATCAGATTGTCGGCGACATCGCGCAGCACCTCTCCCGAAGCGAACTGGTTCTGAGCGTCGATGTCGGGGTCGCGGGGAATGGGCGCGGTTCGGTTGTATCCTATGTCCTGCCGGGCGGCGACGGTGGCAGCGGGAATTCGGTCGATTCCTTTGACGATAATCTGAGGGGCGGCAACGGCGACGACGTAATCGTCGGTGACGTTCACGAGGTCGACTCGGAGGGAAATCTTGCCCTGACGGTCCGCGTCGGCGCAGGCGGCAACGGTGGCATCGATTATTACGGCACCGCCGTCTCCGGTGGCGCCGGTGGCGAGGGCAATCACGTCGCCGCATTGTGCGATATGCTCGACGGCGGCGACGGAAACGACTGGCTGGCTGGAGACGTTGGCGCCGAGAACAGCAGTGCCCACGTTACGTGCGAAATCGACGTCGGCACGGGCGGTGATGGCAGCAGTGCGCCTGCGGGGGCAGGGGGAGACGGTAACCTTGTCGACGTATCCAACGACCGGCTGACGGGCGGTGCAGGCGATGACACACTGATCGGCGACATCGCCCGGGACGACCTGAGCATCGAGCATGGTTTATCTCTGACCATCCGCATCGATGCTGGCTCGGACGGTAGCGCTGAAACGCCGGGAGGCACGGGAAACGCCGTTGTCGCCTTCTGCGATACGCTCATCGGCGGTAATGGCGATGACCTGCTGTGCGGCGATTACCTCGGCGGGTACTACGCGGAGTTCGATCTGCGCGGAGACGGGGGCAACACGATGTCCGCTTTCCGCGACGACCTCCAAGGCGGAAGCGGCAACGACACATTGCTGGGCGAAACGATAAACGACGATTACAGCAGCTTCTCAATGATCCATGGCAGCTTCGGCGGTCGGGCCTTGCTGTTTGCGGATACGCTTTCGGGCGGCGCGGGCGATGATTCGATCGTCGGCGGACTTGGCGCCGACAGTATGACCGGTGGCGCCGGCAGCGACCGGTTTTCCTGGACACCGGCTGATCTGACCATCGGCAGCTTCGATCCCGGATCAACCGGCGGGCAGCGATTCGCGGTCGTCGATACGATCACCGACTTTTCGCTGGCCGACGTTCTCGACCTCTCGGCGTTCCATTCGACCGTTTTCGACGCTGCCGATGTCCAACTGCGTGTCGAAAATGGCGATACGGTCGTCTCGGTTAATCCTCAAGCAGGTTTCGTCGATCTGGTGGTTCTGCACGATTTCACCACGATGCTCACCGTCCAGCAGCTCGTTGACGACGGCGTCATCCTCATCGCCTGAGTCATCTCATCCGCAAATGGCGCAGCGCCATCCGATCATGGAGGCGCCCGAGGTACCAAGAGCCGTCAGCGCTCGCCGGCCACCGGGTCAAGCGGCGGTGCCCAGCCGTCTGGGGCGAGTTCGAAGCCGGCGAATGCGAACGCCGGTGCGACGGTGCAACCGGCGAGGGCGAACCGGCCCATGGGCCGCGCCGCTTGCCACGCGCCGGCCGGAACGATGCCATGCGCCTGCTCGCCGCGCGCGAAGTCGGTCCCGAGCATCAGCGTTCGCGGCGCCTCGCCGGCAGCGGCGATGCTGAGCTCGAGCGGATCGCCGGCGTAGAAGTGCCAGACCTCGATCGCATCGATTCGGTGCCAGCGCGAGCGCTCACCCGCGCACAGCAAAAAGTAGATCTGGGTGAGCGCCCCGCGATTCTCGGGGGCGGCGCCTTCGGCTGGCCGGTCGCGGAAGGTTTCGCGATACCAGCCACCCTCCGGGTGCGGCGAGAGTGCCAGCGCTTCGATCAGCTCTGCAGCGTTCATCGATCTCACCGCCGAGCGGAGCGCCTCGCGCAAAGTGAGTGGCGCTTCACGACAGCCGCGCCACGCGGCGCTTGCACGACAGCCGCGCCACGCGGCGCTTGCACGACAGCCGCTAGAACTTGTAGCCGACGTAGACGCCGCCGAAGCCCTGGTTCTTGTTCCCCTCGTTGCGGGTGACAGGGCTGGAGGCGGCATCACCCAGCATGCGCTCGTAGGTTCCGCTCGCACCGGTAAACCAGTGATCGGCGAACTGCCAGTTGACTCCCAGCGTCAGCCCGACATCCTTGAAGTCGGCATCGGCGTTTTTCTGCTTTAGTCCGCTCTTCGCTGCCTGATTGGCATCGATCCCGAAATACGTGCTCATGTAGTCGTCGTTGGCGTAGTCGGAAAACACCCGACTGTTGAGGCTGACGCCGTCACCCAGCGCGACCTTGTAGGACAGCGCCGGCTGAACCCACCAGCCGTCGTAAGCCCCCGAGGCATCGGCAGCGCCGGAAAAGCCGAGGCCGATCGACTGCAGCACGTCGCCGGGGAGCGGCAGCCAGTAGTTGGCGAAGCCGCCCAGCTCATAGCCGTTATCCACGTTCGGCAGGCTGCGGACGGCCTTATTGCCGACATGCTTGCGGCCAGGGCGATAATCAATCATCGGCCCCATCTCGATTCCCTCATAGGGCAGGACATTGATCCGTGCCTGATAGGTGCGGCTTCCCGGATTTGGTCCCAGCTGGAGGTACTGCTGATATTCCTGGTAGCTGAAACGGGCGAACGGCACGGCGCCGTACTTGTAGACGTCCGAGCCTTCATAATCCGGCGAAAGCCCGAAACCGAGGCCGATAATGGCGTTCGAGCGGCCGACACCGGTTTCACCCGCGCCACTTCCGGATTCGACGACCCCGACGCCGCTGACCGACTGGGCCGACGCCACGCTGGCGCCGGACACCAGTGCAATCAATGCAATAGAAGCGATCGCGTGCGTCCGCATCATCATGTCCTCACCTGATCCGTTTGCAAGGGTATTCCGAGCCCCTCTCAATGGTTTTATCTGGAGATCCTCTTACTGCCAAAGCCGATCGTATGGGGTTCGGGATACGCGTCGCGGTTGATGCAACGGAGTCACACTGGATGGTCCCGATGTTCAAAGAAGCGCGGTGACTGCCGCTAGGGTTCCGTTAACGCGCAGCATCTAAGCTTGCCGGTGGTCTTGCAGACGGATCGGTCCGGCGTATGGTCGCGCGCATCAATACGGTCGCCTTTCAGGGCATCGACGTTCTCGATATCGACGTGCAGGTGCAGATCACCCAAGGTCTGCCAGCGTTCTCCGTCGTCGGCCTGCCGGACAAGGCGGTGGCGGAGAGCCGCGAGCGGGTGCGGGCGGCGCTGGTGGCGATGGGGCTCGCGCTGCCGTCGAAGCGGATTATCGTCAATCTCGCACCGGCCGACGTGCTGAAGGAAGGCAGCCACTTCGACCTGCCGATCGCGCTCGCCCTGCTGGCGGCGATGGATGTGCTGCCGCGCGACGAACTCAGGGCGTATGCGGCGCTCGGCGAACTCGCGCTCGACGGGGCGCTGGCGCCGGTGGCGGGGGTGCTGCCCGCCGCCGTGCACGCATCAGCGCGCGGCCTTGGGCTGATCTGCGCCCGGAGCCAAGGGGGCGAGGCGGCGTGGGCCGCGGGGATCGAGGTGCTGGCGCCCGATTCGCTGCTCGCCGTCGTCAATCACTTCAAGGGAACGCAGGCGTTGAGCCCGCCTGAGCCGAAGCTGTCGGCCGCCGCCGGCCCCTATCCCGATCTCGGTGACGTCAAGGGTCAGGAGACGGCGAAGCGGGCGGTGGAGATCGCCGCCGCCGGCGGCCACAACTTGTTGATGATCGGGCCACCCGGCTCGGGGAAGTCGATGCTGGCGCAGCGGTTGCCCGGCCTGCTGCCGCCGCTCGATCCCGGTGAAGCGCTCGAAGTCAGCATGATCCATTCCGTCGCCGGGCTGCTCGAGGAGGGTGGTCTGGTGCGCACCCGGCCGTTTCGCGAACCGCATCACTCCGCCTCGGTCGCGGCGCTCGTCGGCGGCGGTCTGCGCGCCCGCCCGGGCGAGGTCTCGCTCGCGCATCTGGGCGTGTTGTTCCTCGACGAACTGCCGGAATTTCCGCGCCCGGCACTGGAAGCACTGCGCCAGCCGCTTGAAAGCGGCCGTACCACGGTGGCGCGGGCCAATGGGCACGTCACCTATCCCGCCCGGGTGCAACTGGTCGCGGCGATGAACCCGTGCCGCTGCGGCTGGCTGGACGACGCCGGGCGCGCCTGCGGCCGCGCGCCGGCGTGCGCCGCCGACTACCAGGCGCGCATATCCGGGCCAGTGCTCGACCGCATCGACCTCAGCGTCGATGTGCCCGCTGTCTCGCCCGCCGACCTCGCCCTGCCGCCGCCAGCCGAACACTCCGCCGAGGTCGCCCGCAGGATCGCTGCCGCCCGCGAGGTCCAGCGCCGCCGTTTCGCCGGCGCCAGTGGCGGGCAAATGGCGCGGACGAATGCCGAGGCCGACGGCGCACTGCTCGACCGGGTGGCGGCGCCGGATGCCGCTGGAAGCCGGTTGCTGGGCGCGGCCGTCGAGCGGCTGCGGCTCTCGGCGCGCGGGTATCACCGCGTCCTGCGCGTTGCCCGCACGCTTGCTGATCTCGAAGGCGCCGATGTCGTGCGTGGGGCGCACGTCGCCGAAGCGCTGTCCTTTCGCCGTATGCCTCTCCGGCGTACCGGTGCGCGGGCTTAACGGACGCTCGCCACGGACAGGCGCCGCCGATTGCTGGCTGTTCCGTGATGCTCGGTTGCCGTCGACCGGCCTTGCCCGCCGTCGGCAGAGATAATCAATCGATCAAGGCAAAATCGATGGTTGAAACCACCCGAACGGTCTTGGCGATCTGCGCGCTTTCACCTGCTCCCGGAACATTATCGCGCGGCAGGATCTGAAACAGACCTTGGCTCGCCCGACGAATGCCGCTGACCCGCCCGCCGGAGTCCTGGGCGAATTGGTCCGCCCCCTGGCGGGCGTTGCGCGTCGCCTCGGCGATCATTGCCGGCTTGATGTCGTTCAGCTTGGTGAACAGATAGAGAGGACCGCTGGACGGCTGTCCCTCGCTGCTGAGCACGACGCCGTCGGAGACCAGATCGCCGATCTTCTGGCTGGCCTGGGCGACGCGGTCAACGTCGCCGGTGCGCACCATGATCGTCTGCGCGACGATGAAGCGGCTGTCGACCGGTCCCGAGCGGTAGGGTTGGGCGAGAAGATCGCTGACCTGGAGATTCTGCACCTCGGCGGCAGCGGTGGGAATACCGTTCGCGGCCAGAAAGGCGAGAACCTTCTGCGCGTCGGCATCGATGCGTTGCTGGGCGTCGGCGAGCTGGTTCGCCGTGACGACGAAGCGCAGCGGCCAGAGCGCGAGATCGGCAGTCACATCACGTTCGGCCACGCCCTTGACGGTGACGACACGATCCGCCAGCCGTGAATCGAGAAACCCCCGGCCAATGAACCAGCCGCCGATCGCAAGTCCGAGAGCGAGGATGATCGCGGCGAGGAGGGTGACGAGCGATCGCATAGGCTACATCTCCAGTCCACTCCTGGATAATGGCCTCGCGTCGCTGGCGCAACTCCTCGCTTGGGAGAACGGATCGTGGTGGCGGGATCGGGGCACCGGGCCGGCTCGAAGATCTCCCGGCCCGGCGGCCCACCTGGCAGGGGCGGGGTCAGAAACCTGTTTTGACCCGGAAGGCGAGAAACTGGGTGACTTGCGTCGTGCTGAAGTTGTTGTCGGAGACGAGGATCAGCGAGCGTTTGCCATCGGGGAGCAGCGGTCCAAAGGTGATTCCCTCGACATTGTCGGCAACGATGCCGAAGTCGGCAAGGTTGGCCACCAAGGTCTTGCCGACCGGCCGGACGGCATGCCCTTCGATGCTGTCGAAGCCACGAACGTCGGTGGCCGGCCAGAGCTTGACGATGAACAGCTTGATGACGTTGCCCTTGTCGGTGGTGAACGAGCGCTCCATGGTCAGAAGGCGCCGCTCGCCCAGAGTTACGAAATCGACCAGGCCGTTGGTGGCGAACGCGGTCGCGGGATCGGGTGCGTCGGCGACCGGATCGGTGACGTAGACATACTCGTGCAGCGGCGCTCCCGAACGCACAGCGAACTCGAGGATTCGTGACGGCGTGCCTTCGGCGAAGGACGCCGCCGGGCCGTCCTGATAAAGCGCATTTTCGGTCGCGGTGATGACGCGGTCGAGCTGCGGCGAGAAAGTAAGGCTTTCAAACGCGAGGTTGTTGCGAATACCGCTGCTTTGATCGGCGGTGGGCGTGTATGTCTGGGGCGTTCTCAGCTCTCGCACGAAGGTGCCGTCGAGCTTCATCTCGCGAACGAACGGCGGCAGAAGCGCATTGGCGTCACCCTCGCTGGTCCAGAACAGCGCGTTGCGGGCACGATCGTAGCGAATGCTTTCCGGATCGACCGTATTGATCGCGAACGGCTGTCCGCTTTCGTCGAGCATCGGCGTGACATCAGAAAAGGTCACGTCGCCGTCATCGAGCATGCCGTCGGATAGATCGATCTTTAGCTTGTAGAAACGGGCAGGGTTGATCTGCGAGCGGTCGTCGCTGATCGCGTAGAACACCTTATGTCGGCGATCATAGTCGATGCCGGACAGGCCGCCGACCGTCGTGCCTTTAAAAGCGTAGCCGGTGGGAAAATCGACCTCGCCAATGAACTCGAGTTCCGGTGCCGCGCTCGCGGTCGATACGCAGGCCGTCGCGGCCACCAGCGCAGCGCTCAGCGTCAGAGACTTACAGACACGCGACGTCGTCTTGTTGAACCAGAACATACCCTCGCTCCCCATCAAAGACTTGCTGAACGATGAGTACGCGATGCATGCGACGCCTACATTTCCTCTCTGTGACGCTTCAAAGAAGCTTGCGTGATCGCCGTGAACAGGAAACGCCGCCGCCTCCTTCTGCTCAAGGCGGGTAGCGACGGTCATGGACAGAGCGCAGCTGCGGAGATGGGCAAATGCGGCGCGCGATCCGGGCGTTGCCAGCAGTGCGCCAATCCAGCAGTGCGCCAATCAAGCCTCCATGCCGGAATCGAAAATCAGCGGATGGCCGCACGGACCAATGTTGGGAAACATGCTGCATTGCAGTAATTGCATATTGCGGCCCACGGTCGATCAACCTATAATTTGAAATTCATTGATCGGCCCTATTTTCATCAGTGATGGTAAGGGCTAGCAAATAAGAGTGTGGATATGGGCCTGTATTGGCGGGCGAGTGGTGTGTGTCGATGGCAGTTGTTGCGAACGCGAATTATACGTTTTTTGATTGCAAACCTTTAATATTGAGCAAGCATATATTTCGTTAAATTGTAGTGATGGCGGTGGAAGTCCGCGCTCTGGGCCTGGAGGTTAATAACGAACGTGTCAAACATCGTACAAGAGATGCCCGAACTCAGTCAAAATGTCGGGCGATACATGGTTGCGCTAATGCGTGCGACCAATCGGGAAGTCACCGAGTTTTCCGATAGCTGCATGATCGCAGGACAGATTGCGATGCGCGCGCGTCGTGAAAATCCCATGAGCTTGTGGGAAACGGCGCAGGTGATGCAGCACAACCAGTCGCTGATCATGAAAGGAATGATGAGCGCGCAGGAAAAGCTGCTGAGCTACGCGTTCGATCGGATCGAAGAGGGCACTCAGGCGCTGTTCAACTCGGTCTATCCGAGCAAGAACGGCGGCGAGACCCTGGGCGGCTATGTCCGTCGCGAGGCCGACGTGATGGAAGCCGTTGCCAACTTCAACGAGCAGATCGAGAAGATCAAGGACGAGTTCGGCTTCCAATTCGACTCGCCGGATTACAAGCTCGTGCATGAGACCTCGACCTTCCAGATGTATCAGGTCCTGCCGATCAAGAAGGGGGTCAAGGTTCGCGACGACCTGCCGCCGGTTCTGCTCGTGCCGCCGTACATGCTGGGTGTGCATATCCTCTCGTTCCTGCCATTCGAGAACAAGAGCTACGCGCACTCGTTTGCCAACGAGGGCATCCCGACCTACGTGCGCGTAGTCAAGGACATCATGTCCACCGAGGCGGTCCAGCAGACGACGCCGGACGAGGACTGCCTGCAGACCCTTGAGTTGTGCACCAAGCTCAAGCAGATCCATGGCAAGAAAGTCGTGCTGAACGGCACCTGCCAGGGCGGCTACATCTGCCTGATGAACGTGCTGTCGGGCAAGCTGACCGATGTGTGCGATACCCTGATCACCAACGTGGCGCCGATCGACGGCACCTACAGCGCGGCGATCAGCGGCATGCCGCAGATGCACAGCGACTTCATCACCACGCCGCTCGCCAACGGCAACAAGGTGGCCAACGGCTACATGCTGAGTCTCGGCATGCGCTTCGTCGCCATCGATCGCGAAACCCCGCTGGTCAAGGTTCTCGACCAGGCGGCGCTGCAGAAGGCGACCGACCTCAATCCCGGCAAGACGCCGGCGGCGCTGTTCCGCTGGCTGCTCAAGGAGCGCGTCCACCTGCCGCTGGCGGTAGCGCAGATGAGCACCTGCACCTTCCAGCAGCCGATCGCCGAGGATGGCTCGCTGCCCGTCTCGCTGTTCGGCAAGCCGCTGAACCTCAAGGACCTCGCCACGCTCGGCGTCACCTGGTACCAGAACTACGCGATCAAGGACGATCTGGTCACCCCGGCATGCGCCACGGCGGGTAACAAGCATCTCGAAGGTACCAACGTCGTCGAAACCGTCGCCTTCCACGGCGGGCACGTTGCCATCCTTACCAGCCCTTACAGTAAGAAGGCCCCGGTCAACGGTGAATTCACCGATGCGACCGGCAAGAAGGTGCGCGGCCCGGTGAAGTTCATCATCGACCGAGCGACCGTCGCCGCCTAATCCTCCTTAGCCATACCAAAAAGCTTGGGCAGGGCACCTTCGGGTGCCCTGTTTTTTTGGTGGGTTCAGCTTGTGGAACCGTTATAAGTCGCAGTCGACGCGGCGGCCGTGGCGGCAACGCTACCGGCGCACGCGAGCGAGCAAAACCAGTGCCGGCCGACACCGTCGTTTGGCGGCGAAGATCGGCAAGAGCCCAACTCGGAGGAGAGCAAGGATGGACTGGAGCGCACAATCAAACGAAATGATGAAAACCTGGGGGGACGCACAAAAGCGCCTTTGGTCCGGCTGGATGGACTGGGCGCAGAGTGCTGGCAACCTCGGGCAGTCGGGGACGATGTTCGATCCGACCCAGATGTTCAAGGCGAGCGCGGATGCATGGTCCGGCCTGAGCGAGGGCTCGGCGCAGCGGGTCGCCGGCAATATTCTCGGCTCTCCCGAGATCATGACACGCAGCATGAATCTTCTGATGCAGGCGTGGAAGACGGTTGCGCCGTCAGTGGAGAAGGGGGGCGCCTGGCAGCCTGATCTGCAGAAGCTGCTTGAACAATGGCGCGAGGAGATGACCGCCATGCCGCAGCGCATGGCGTCGGCGGGCGGCGATTTCGCCCAGCTCTCCAAGGCGCTGTTTGAGCGCTGGACGCCGATGACGGCGCCGTGGCTGTCGATGTTGAGCCAGGCGACGGCGGGCGGCCATCCGGGCGCGGGATTCCTCTCAGGGACCCAGGGCTTCGGGCAGATCGCCGGGATCGGCGAACTGATGCAGATGATGACCGGTGGCCAGCAGCTCGGATTGGGCGAGCTGCCGCGCGCAACCGTTGCCCGCGAGAAGATGGGCAAGTTCCTTAAGATGTTCGATTCCATGACCGACCTGCAGGAAGCGCAGAAGTCGTATCAGAAGATCCTCTCCGATGGCATTTCCACCTCGGTGGAACGCACGATCGAGCATCTCGTCAAACTGGCGGAAAAGGGCGAGAAGATCTCCAGCGCGCGCGACCTGATGAAAATCTGGTACTCGACCGCCGATCGCACCTTGCTTGAGAAGTTCAATACCCCGGAATTCCTCAAGACGCAGGAAGATCTGACCGTCGCCTTGATGAAGCACAAGAAGACGCGGCGTGACGCCCTTGAGATCGTCTATAACTCGCTGGAAATCCCGACGCGGAGCGAGGTCGACGAGGCGTACAAGGACATTCACGATCTGAAGCGGGAGATCCGTGCACTGAAAAAGGCGCTCAAAGACGCGTCCGGCAAGTCCTCTGCGGCAAAACCCAGCAAGAAAATCGCGGCAAAAGAAGCGGAAGCTTCCGAGGCGGTGTCCTCCTAGGACGCAAGCAACACGGTTTCACGGATAGAGCGGTGGCTCGAGGAGAACATAGATGAATCAATTCCCCATACAATTCCGCTCCGATCAGATCGCCCATGAAGTGGCGGAGATGGAGAGCAAGATCTCGGCAGGCATCAAGCTGCTGACCAGCATGACCGACGACGAGGTCGACATCGGCAGCACGCCGAAGGACATCGCCTACGAACGCGAGACGTTCAAGGTCTATCACTACAAGCCGCTGGTGCCGAAAGAACAGATCCATCCGGTGCCGATGATCATCTCGACGCCGCTGATCAACGGCTATGAGGTCGCCGACCTGCAGCCGGACCGTTCGCTCGTGCGTAACTTCCTCAATGAGGGGATCGACGTCTACCTGATCAACTGGGGTTATCCGAAGCGCTGCGACCGCTTCAACACCATCGATGATTACGTCGGCGACTATCTCGATGATATCGTCGATCAGGTGAGCGAGCAGAGCGGCCAGGAGAAGATCAATCTCTTCGGTATCTGCATGGGTGGAACGATGGCGACGTGCTACAGCGCCCTGCACCCGGAGAAGGTCCGCAACCTGGCGCTGACCGTCACGCCGATCGACTTCCATCAGAACAAGGTTGCCGGCCAGCCGCACGTCGGCCTGCTGTTCGAGATGGGCAAGGCGGTCAACGTCAATGCCATGGTCGATGCCTTCGGCAACGTGCCCGCCGACGTTCTCAACATCTCGTTCATGATGGCCTCGCCGTTTGCCCTGATGTTCGGTAAATACGCGGACACCCTCGATATCCTTGACAAGAAGGACGCGCTGCTGAACTTCCTCAGGATGGAGAAGTGGCTGTTCGGTGGTCCGGAAGTGCCGGGCGAAGCCTATCGTCAGTTCGTCACCGAGTTCCTGCAGAACAACGCGCTGGTCAACAACACTCTGGTTCTCGCCGGTCAGAAGGTCGACCTGAAGAACCTGACCATGCCGGTTCTCAACGTTTACGCCGAACGGGATCATCTGGTTCCGCCACCGAGCACGGTTGCGCTCGGCAAGCACATCGGCAACAAGAAGGACTACGAGGAATTGCCGATCAAGACCGGCCACATCGGGATCTACACCGGTGGCGCGCCGCAGAAGATCGTTGCCCCCAGCATCGCCAAATGGCTTAAAGCCCATTGATCTGAGGACGCGAACGCGTCGGTGCAATGACGTTCAAGCGCGGACGGCGGCGGATTGACCGTCGCCGCTCGCGCTGCGCCGGGGTGACGTGTTTCAATTGACCTGTTGAATTCGGGTGGCCGGCGTTTCGGCCACCCGTTTTCGTTTGTCGACAATGACAGGCTCCAGGCGCGCCGCCGGCCAGGTCGGCCAAGTCAGGCGATCGGCGGCGATGGAGGCCCAAGTCCCTGATCGTTGCGCTCGATTGGCGCACCGTTCTGCAATACGCTGACGCCAGCCGGACGTTGAGCGCGCGTGATTGATCGATCTGTCTTAGCGCCGGTGACAGGCGGGGTGGCCCGCTTGGAAGGCGAGAGAATACGAAAGGAGAGGTGCCGTGGAGAAAGTCACCCGCGAAGCTGTCTTGCGGTATCACTCCGAAGGGCGCAAGGGCAAGATCGAGGTCGTCCCGACAAAGCCGAGCCTCACCCAGTACGACCTGAGTCTGGCCTATTCGCCTGGCGTGGCCATCCCCGTGCAGGAGATCGCCGAGAATCCGGAAAATGCCTACGAATACACCGCCAAGGGTAACCTAGTCGGTGTTATCTCCAACGGCACCGCCATTCTCGGTCTCGGCAACCGCGGGCCGCTCGCCAGCAAGCCGGTCATGGAGGGGAAGGGGCTTTTGTTCAAGCGCTTCGCCGATATCGACGTCTTCGATATCGAAATCGACGCGCATGACCCCGAGGAGGTGATCGGCATCGTTCGCGCTCTGGCGCCAACCTTCGGCGGGATCAACCTCGAGGATATCAAGGCGCCGGAGTGCTTTGCCATCGAGGGCCGGCTGCGTGAGATGCTTGATATTCCCGTCTTTCACGATGACCAGCATGGAACCGCGATCATCCTCATCGCTGGTCTGCTCAACGCCCTCGAACTGACTAATCGGCGCATCCACGACATCCGCGTCGTCTTCAGCGGCGCCGGAGCCGCCGGCATCGGTTGTGCCGAACTGCTCGTACGCGCGGGTGCGCCCCGCGAGCACGTGATGATGTGCGACAAGGACGGCGTGGTCTACAAAGGGCGCGAAGACAACATGAACCCCTGGCTCGAGCGGTTCGCCCAGGAGTCCGAGGCGCGGACGCTCGCCGACGCGATCCGGGGAGCCGACGTGTTCATCGGTGTTTCCGTGGGCGGCGTTTTGACCCGCGATATGGTCCGCACCATGGCCGAGCGGCCGATTATCTTCGCCATGGCCAATCCCGATCCAGAGATCACCTACGAAGACGCCAAGGCGGCGCGACCGGATGCCATCGTCGCCACCGGCCGCAGCGATTATCCTAACCAGGTGAACAACGTCCTGTGCTTCCCGTTCATCTTTCGCGGCGCCCTCGACGTGCGGGCGCGGCAGATCACCGACGGCATGAAGCTCGCCGCCGCCCGCGCACTGGCGGCACTCGCCCATTCGGACGTGCCGGATTCGGTGCTCAAGGCCTACGGCGTCGACAGCATGCTGTTCGGTCCGGAGTACATCATTCCCAAGCCGCTCGACCCGCGCGTGCTGCTGTGGGTGGCGCCGGCGGTGGCGCAGGCAGCCATGGCGGAGGGGGTGGCCCGCCGCTCGGTCGATGCGACGACCTACCGCGAAGAGCTGGAAAGCCGGCTCGGCAAGGATTGGGCGCTGATGCGCACCATCTTCAACAAAGCACGCAGCGCACCCAAGCGCATCGTCTTTGCCGAGGGCGAAGAGGCGAAGATTATCCGTGCCGCGGCAGAGATCGAGGACCAGGGCCTCGGCGAGCCGATTCTTCTCGGCCGCGAAGCAGTAATCATGGCCATCGTCAGTGAACTCGGCCTCGATTACCGGCCAAAGATCATCGATCCGCGCGAATCCAGCCGCGCGGAGAGCTACGCCAAAGTGCTGTTCAAGCGCCGTCAGCGCAAAGGGATCACCTTGCCGGAAGCGCGGGAGATCGCAAGGCGGCCCAACTACTTTGGCCTGCTGGCCGTCCAGTGCGGCGATGCGGATGCGTTCATATCCGGCCTTACGACAAATTATGTCGAGGCACTCGAGCCGGCGTTCCAGGTCATCGGCACCCGCCCCGACGTCCGTCGGGCGGCGGCGCTGTTCATCATGGTGATCCGCGATCGTGTGTTCTTCTTCGCTGATTGCGCGGTCAATATCGCGCCGTCATCCGACGATCTTGCCGATATCGCCGAGCTCTCGGCGGAAGTGGCGACAAACTTCGATATCCAGACGCGCATCGCCATGCTGTCGTTCTCCAACTTTGGCAGTGTCGCGCATCCCAGCCCGCACACGGTCGCCCGCGCTGTCGAGATCCTCAAGAAGCGCCAGCCGCACCTGCAGGTGGACGGCGAGATGGCCGCCGACGTCGCGGTAACGCCGGATCTGGTCGACCGCCTTTACTCGTTCAGTCGGGTGCGCGAGGCCAACGTGCTGATCTTTCCGGACCTCAATGCCGCGAACACGTCCTACAAGCTGATGCAGCGCCTCGGCGGTGCCGAGGCGATCGGCCCGGTGCTGATGGGCATGGCACGGCCCGTGCATATTCTGCTGCCGAGCGACGATGTCCGCGGCATCGTCAACATGGCGGCGATCGCGGTCGTCGACGCGCAGATGCGCGCGCTGGTGTAACGGCGGGCGGTTCGCGACGAAAACCGTGATGCCTGGCAGAGGAACTCCATGAGCGAGAACGCGGCCCGGATGAGTGTTGGCGTTGGCTTTCGATTGTCTTTATCGCGGTGGCGATGTTCCGCAACAGTCAGGATCAGGACGAGCCGGCTTCGCGCCATTACACGTCGATGAGTTCCTCTGCGCGTCGTTTGGAGCAGATCGCCGGATTGTTTATTCTGGTGATTCTAGCCGTCGGCTGTTTCGTCGTGCTACGCCCATTCCTCGCCGCCCTATTATGGGCGACGATCCTGTCGATCTCCACTTGGCCGGCGTTTCGCTGGCTCGAGCGCCGGCTGTTGGGCCGCACGACCCTGGCGGCAGCGGTGATGACCTTGCTGTTGGCGCTGGCGCTCCTAGTGCCGATCGCGATCCTCGGCACCAGCCTCGCCGATAACGTCGCCCGGTTTTCGGCCAACGTGCTCGGTGTGTTCGAAAACGGTCCGCCGCCGCCGCCGCCGTGGGTCGAGGACATACCGCTGCTCGGGGCGCAGCTCGCCGAGGCGTGGCACTATTTCTCCGACGATACGGCGCATTTCGCCGCGACGGCCCGCGACTACGTCGGTCCGGCGACACAATGGCTGATCGGACTGGGCGCTAAACTCGGCGGCGGTCTGCTCGATCTGACGCTGAGCGTCATCGCGGCGTTTTTCTTCTTCCGCGATGGCGCCTACGGCGCGAAGCGACTGAAGGTTATGCTGGAAAAGGTGGCGGGAGCGCGCGGGCAGCGCCTGCTCGACGTCGCCGAAACGACGGTCAACGGCGTGGTTTACGGCATGCTCGGCACGGCGCTGGCACAAGGAGCCCTCGCGGCCTTCGGTCTATGGATCGCCGGCGTGCCCGGGGCGCTGTTCCTTGGCCTGCTGACATCGCTGCTATCCTTCGTGCCGATGGGGCCTCCGATGGTATGGCTGCCCTCGGCAATCTGGCTGTTTTCCTCGGGCGACCTCGAATGGGGCGTATTCATGGGGCTGTGGGGCTTCTTCGTCGTCAGCACCGTCGATAACGTCATACGCCCTTACTTCATCAGCATCGGTAGCGCGCTGCCGCTGCTGCTGGTCTTGCTCGGCGTTCTCGGCGGGATCGTCGCCTTCGGATTGCTCGGGGTGTTCATCGGGCCGACGATGCTGGCGGTCGGCTTTACCTTGATTCGCGAATGGAGCCATTCCAAAGACCTCGACGGCGATCCGCAGGCGCACGACGGAAAACAGGCGCTTCAAGGTGGAGATACGCCAGCATGATCATTGATGCGAGGGCAGGGCGCGCATCGCCATGAGGAGATAAGATGGCGTTTCTGCAAGAAGCCGCGGTGTTTCTGACCGCTGCCGTCATTGCCGTGCCGATTGCCCGGCGACTGGGGCTGGGAGCCATTCTGGGATATCTCGCCGCTGGTGCCGCGATTGGCCCGCAAGGTTTTGCCTTTGTCTCCGACGTCGATAGTGTCTTTCATTTCGCCGAGTTCGGCGTCGTCCTGTTGCTGTTCATCATCGGCCTCGAGCTCCAGCCGAGTCGCCTGTGGACGATGCGGCAAGCGGTGTTCGGCGTCGGCGTCCTGCAATTGTTTGTCACCGGGGGCGTGCTCGCGTTCACCGGGCGGCTGCTCGGCCTTGGCGCAGAAGCGGCGGCGGTGGTCGGACTGACGCTGTCGCTGTCGTCGACGGCCTTCGCATTGCAGACGCTGGCGGAAAAAAACCAGCTGACCATGCGGCATGGCCGCATCGCCTTTGGCATCCTGCTTTTTCAAGATCTGGCGGTTATTCCCTTGCTGGCGCTCGTGCCCTTGCTGGCGCCGGGGGCACACGGTCCGATGGAAAGCGCCGGGCTGATGGCGGGCATCGGAACGATCGGGGTTCTCGTTGCCACAGCCATCGCCGGGCGGTACTTCCTGCGCTATGCGTTGAAGGTCGTGGCGATGACGCGGGTGAAGGAGGTGTTTACTGCCCTCTCCCTGCTCGCCGTGGTTGGTGCGGCGCTGCTGATGGAAAACCTCGGATTGTCGGCGGCGCTGGGCGCCTTCCTCGCCGGTGTTCTTCTTGCCGATTCGGAATATCGCCACGCTCTCGAAGCCGACCTCGAGCCGTTCAAGGGGCTGCTGCTCGGCCTATTTTTCATTGCCGTCGGCATGTCCCTCAGTCTCGAGACCATCGTCCGCGAACCGGCGACGGTCGCTGCTCTTGTCGTCGGACTGACGCTCGTCAAGGCGATTGTCCTGTTCGCCATCGGTCGCGCCAACGGCCTGACCACGCCATCCGCCCGGGCGCTGGCCATTGCCTTGGCGCAAGGCGGCGAGTTCGCCTTTGTCGTTCTCGGCGTTGCGGTCGATGCGGCGATCATCCCGCGCGCCGAAGCCGACCTGCTCATCGCCGTCGTCACCCTGTCGCTGGCCCTGACGCCGTTTCTGTTTGCCGTCAACAGCGGAATTGAACGGATGGAGGCGGCGCGCAAGGCTAAGGACCGTGCGTACGACGCGCTGCCGGGCGGCGATAATCAAGTAATCATCGCCGGATTTGGCCGCTTCGGTCAGATCGTCGCGCGCATCCTGCGTGCTCGCCGGATTTCATTCACCGCGCTCGATATCAGTGCCGAACAGGTCAACTTCGTGCGCAACTACGGCTCGCAGGCGTATTTCGGTGACGCCTCGCGCCTCGACCTCCTTATCGCCGCCGGCGCCGAGCGGGCAGTCGCCTTCGTCCTTGCCATCGATGATGTCGAGGCATCGGTGCGTACAGCCCGCGTCGTTCGCGAAAATTTCCCCAATCTCGCCATCTACGCGCGCGTCCGCAATCGTGCCCACGCCTACCAGCTTATGGAGCTAGGCGTTTCGGTGGTCTGGCGGGAGACTTTTTTATCGTCGCTTTCAATGGCCGAAGCACTATTGAAGGGGCTGGGGCTGCCAGCTTATGCGGCTGAGCGATCCGTCGAAATCTTCCGCGCCCATGACGAGCAGCGGCTTTACAGCCTTTATGGCGAGCATCGCAACGAAGAGCGCATGCGCATGTTGGCGAAAAGGGCGGCGCAGGAACTCGAAGAGCTGTTCGCCGAGGACGTCGCCAACGAGCACAGCGATCGCACCTGAGCCGCTGCAACGCGTTTACGTGGCGGATTCGTGCGTTCGCCGGATGGTGCGATTCTTTTTCGGCCGTTCGAGCGCAGAGTTGGGCGGCGAGGGTGGTTGGAGCGGGCGCCGCCAGATCGTCCCGCAGCGTAAAAGCGCTTCCATTTCTTCCGGCGGCAATGGCGCCGAGAGATGGAACCCCTGAACCGCGTGACAGCCTTCGGCGCGCAGGAAGGCGAGTTGCTCCGGTGTCTCCACGCCTTCGGCGACGACGCGCAGGCCAAGGCTGCTGCCCAGCGCGATCATCGCGCGGACGATGACCTCGGCATCGCGTTGTTGGCCCACGCCGCTGACGAAGCTCTTGTCGATCTTCACCTTGTCGACCGGCAGGCCGCGCAGGCGCCCGAGATTGGAATATCCGGTTCCGAAGTCGTCGATCGAGATCATGACGCCCTGTTGTTTCAAGCGGCGCAGGATATCGACGCAGGCGTTGGTTTCCTGGGGCAGGAACATCTGTTCGGTGACTTCGAATTCGAGGTGGTGAAGATTAAAGCCTCGGTTGGCGAGCTGTTCGACAGCGGCGATGAGGTTGTTGCGCCGGCACTGGCTGAGCGACAGGTTGACCGCCATGATGATCGGCGGCAGGCCATTGTCCTCCCATGCTTGAGCCTGACGGCAAGCGTGCTCCAGGACCCACGTGCCGAGGGGAACGACGAGCCCGGTCGTCTCGGCGACAGGAATGAACGCATCAGGGGGCAGGATGCCACGGGTCTTATGGTGCCAGCGCAGAAGGGCTTCTGCCGTGGTGATCCGCCCGTCGGCGAGGTCGATCTGGGGCTGGTAATGCAGAGTGAGACCCTCTCCCGTCATCGCCAAACGAAGATCACGTTCGAGGAGCTTGCGTGATTCTACCTCCGCCGCCATGGCGAAGGCGTAGAACGCATAGGTGCTGCGGCCTTCCTCCTTGGCGCGGTAAAGGGCGAGGTCGGCGTAGCGCAGCAAATGGTCGGGATTGATGCTGTCGTTCGGACTGACCGTAATGCCGATGCTGGCACCCAGCCTGATTTCGTGACCGTCGACAAAAAAGGGCTCAGCGATCGAACGAATAATTCTCTCGGCAATTGCCGCAGCTTCGTCTGGTTTAAGTAATCCATTGATAATCATGGCGAATTCGTCGCCGCCAAGGCGGGCAGGCGGTTCGTCGGCGCAGCCGGCGGTGCGCAGCCGATGCGCAACCGCGGCGAGCAGGCGATCGCCGGTCGGATGTCCAAGGGTATCGTTAACGTCCTTGAAATGGTCAAGGTCGAGCAGCATCACCGCGAGCAGGCCGCGTGATATCGAAAGGCGCGCGAGGCAATTCTGCAGCCGGTGCCGGAAGACCTTGCGATTTGGCAAGCCGGTGAGGGGGTCCTCGAACGCGAGGCGTTGAATGCTTTGCTCGGCGCACCGCCGATCCACCGCCACGGCGAGCAGGTTGGCGACCGACTGCAGAAAGGTGATGTCCTCTTCGCCCAGCGAGCGCTTCAGAATGTCCGTCGCTTCCAGGATGCCAAACGGCCGTGGGCTGCCGGCAATAACGACGCAGGCGAGGCTGACGACACCAGCATTGCCGTAAACGGCAGGAACGGTGAAGCGTTGCTCGCAAGATAAGTCGCCGCTGATAATCGGCGCTCGCAGAAGCAGTGCCGAGCCACTCGGCGATTCCAGTCCCGTGGGAATCCAGCTTTGCGGCGGGATGTCCGATGCCCAGCCCGCCGCCGCGCGAACAAATAGCGACTGGACATCCTCGGAAAGCTGGAGAACGGCAGTTCCCGCCATGGCGAGCTTGTTATTGACGAGGCAGACCGCCTCGTTGAAGAGCAGATCAATGCTCGCGCCAGACAGGATACGCTCGCCGAATTCGGCGAGCGCCGTTTGCCGGCCGCCGATGTCGGCGAGGGCCGCTTCGGCGCGGCTTCGTTCGGCAATGTCGAGTGAGAGACGCTCACTCGTCTGTCGCAAGGCTTCGGATTCTTCGGCGATGCGATTTTTCAGTGAGCGAACGAGGGTCTGATTCTCGTGGACGAGTTGAAGCGACTGGATTGCCCAGCAATGCGCGCGCCAGCCGAGATAGGCGAGCGACGCGGTATAGGCCACGCACATCAGCGCCATGGCTTCGGCATGAACGCTTCCTTCCAGCGCGAGGCGGATGGTGAATGGCAAGACCGACGGAATAAGGAAGGCGTAGAAGGCCCAGACGTAGTGGGTCAGGGCGGTCAGTGCACCGGCGCCGAGGCCGCCGAGGACGAACCCCAAAACGACGAAGTCGTTGTTTCCCGGCAGCGAAAACATCGCGCCGGCAATGCCCCAGACGACGCCGCTGGCGCCGGACCCGAGGACGTGCCAGATCGCCCAATTTTCCGCTGGGCTCCCGTCCTCGCGCGCCCGGCGATAAGCGATCCATAAAACGGCGCGAAGGACGAGGACGCCGCCGAGCGCGCCACACCAGCCCGCAATCAGGGGGCGGGGAACCGACTCGCGGAAGATAAGAACAATAATGACTGCGTTCAGCGCGTTGGTCGCGAGCACGACAGGGAGTGCTCGTTGCAAGTGATCGAGAGAGGCGCGTTTCAGGCGATGTTGCTGAGCGCCGTCCTCGCCCATGCCCATCGTGCCTGCCTTGGCACTCACGAAACCCCCCTCTAGTTCCCGTGTTTTTGCGGGTGAACTATGCGACTCTGACCCTCAAATGGATTATCAGTACACGCACATCATTGCCACATAATTGCTGATGCGGCCAGCGCTTTCCCAAATGCGAAGACGACCTGCGATTCCGTGGCAACGGGAAGGCGTTTCGCCCCGCCGACGTCGGCGTCAGGTACTCAGGCCGTACGGCCGTGACAATGCTTATATTTCTTGCCCGATCCGCACGGGCACAGCGCGTTGCGCGGCGTCTTTCCCCAGGTTGCGGGTTCGCTGGGGTTGATCGCCTCGGCGGCGGCGCGCGAACGCACGGTCGTGCCGGCAGGAGGATCGAAGGCATCGGAAGGGTCTGCTGCGGGTCCGGCATCGGCGTTCGTCGCGGCGGTGAACGCCGGGTCTTGACGGGTCTCGTGCATTTCCTGCGCTGGTGGCTGCAGGGCGCTGTCGAGCGCCGGATCGACGCGCAACTCGATGTGAGCGAGCACCTGGGTCACGCGCTCGCGCAGTCGATCCAGCATCGCCTCGAACAGCTCGAACGCCTCGCGCTTATATTCGTTAAGCGGGTCCCGCTGGGCATAAGCGCGCAAGCCGATGCCCTGGCGCAGGTGGTCGAGCGCGAGGAGATGTTCCTTCCACACCTGATCGAGGATCTGCAGCAGCAGGCTTTTCTCGACCATCCGCATGACGTCGGCGCCGTAGTTTCCGGCTTTCTCCGCCATCTTCAGGTTGGCGCGATCGAGAACGCGCGATTGGATCTCTTGATCAGCGATGCCCTCCTCGGCGGCCCATTCGGCAAGCGGCAGATCAAGGCTGAAGACGCGCATGACCTCAGCGTGCAGGCCATGGACATTCCACTGCTCGGCGTAGGCATTCGGCGGGATGTGACGCGCAATCAGCCCCTCGATGACGTGGTGGCGCATGTCCGCGACCGTCTGTGCGACATCGTCCGACTGCATGAGTTCCTTGCGCTGCTCGTAGACGACCTTGCGCTGATCGTTCATCACGTCGTCGAATTTCAGCAGGTTCTTGCGAATCTCGAAGTTGCGCGCCTCAACTTTCTGTTGCGCCTTTTCCAAGGCCTTGTTGACCCAGGGATGGATGATCGCCTCGCCGTCCTTCAGGCCGAGGCGTTGCAGCATTCCGTCGATCCGCCCGGAGCCGAAGATGCGCATCAGGTCGTCTTCGAGCGAAAGGTAGAATTTCGATCCGCCCGGATCACCTTGCCGCCCAGAGCGACCACGAAGCTGGTTATCGATCCGCCTGCTTTCGTGTCGTTCGGTACCGATGATGTAAAGGCCGCCCGCCGCCAGAACCTGTTCCCGCGCAGCGCTAACTTCGGCGCGGATGCGCGCTGTTCCGACCTCGTCGTTCGGGTCGGCGAGTTCCTGGCGGATCCGCATCTCGGCGTTGCCGCCGAGTTGAATGTCGGTTCCGCGCCCGGCCATGTTGGTGGCGATCGTTACCGCGCTGCGGCTGCCCGCCTGCGAGACGATCGAGGCTTCCTGCTCGTGGTAGCGGGCGTTGAGCACCTGATGCGGGATCTTGCGCAGCTTGAGCAGCGCCGAGAGATGCTCGGATTTCTCGATCGAAACCGTGCCGACCAACACCGGCTGGCCACGCGAGCGGCAGTCGTCGATCATGGCGATGATCGCTTCGTTCTTCTCCGCCGCCGTTCGATAAACTTCGTCGTCGTTGTCCTTGCGGATGCACGGAACGTTGGTCGGCATATCCACGACGTCGAGCTTGTAGATCTCGGAAAACTCGCCGGCCTCGGTCATGGCCGTGCCGGTCATTCCAGCGAGTTTGGGGTAGAGGCGGAAGTAGTTCTGGAAGGTGATTGACGCCAGGGTCTGGTTTTCCTGCTGGACGTGCACGCCTTCCCGCGCTTCCAGCGCCTGATGCAGGCCCTCGGAATAGCGGCGTCCTTCCATCATCCGGCCGGTAAATTCATCGATGATGATCACCTTGCCGTCCTTGACGACATAATCGGTATCGCGGCTGAACAGCTTATGCGCGCGCAGCGCCTGGTTGGCATGGTGGACGAGGGAGATGTTTGCGACATCGTAGAGGCTGCCCTCGCGCAGCAGGCCATCGTCTCGCAGCATCTGTTCCATCTTCTCCGTGCCGGATTCGGTCATGGTCACGGAGCGGGCCTTCTCGTCCTTCTCGAAGTCCTCGTCCTCGAGCAAGGGGATCAGCCGATTGATGCGGAGATAAAGTTCGGACGAATCTTCCGCCGGGCCGGAAATGATCAGCGGTGTCCGCGCTTCGTCGATGAGGATCGAATCGACCTCGTCGACGATGGCGAACTGGAAGGGGCGCTGTACCATCTCGTCGAGACGGAACTTCATGTTGTCACGCAGGTAGTCGAAGCCGAGTTCGTTGTTGGTGGCGTAGGTGACGTCGCGTGCGTAGACGTCGCGGCGTTCGCTATCAGTCAGGCCGTGGACGATGCAGCCGGTGCTCAGACCCAAAAAGCCGTAAACCGCACCCATCCATTCGGCGTCGCGCCGCGCGAGGTAATCGTTCACGGTAACGACGTGCACGCCCTTGCCCGCCAGGGCGTTGAGGTAGACCGGCAGTGTTGCGACCAGGGTCTTGCCCTCGCCGGTTTTCATCTCGGCGATCATGCCGCGGTGCAGAACCATGCCGCCGAGTAGCTGAACGTCGAAGTGGCGCTGCCCGAGTGTCCGTTTGGCGGCTTCGCGGACAGTAGCGAAGGCATCGACGAGCAGATCGTCGAGATCCTCACCCGCGGCCAGCCGCTGCTTTAACCACGATGTACGGGCGCGGATCTCATCATCGGGAAGCCCGGCGAGATCAGCTTCGATCGCGTTGATGGCGGCAACCTGCTTATGCAGCCCCTTCAAGAACCGTTCGTTGGCGGTACCGAACAGCCGCCGGGCGATCGCGCCAAACATCAATGATCCTCAAAGCGAAAACACAAACCCCACCCGCCCGTGAACCGCCGGCCCGGGAGCTTTAGCCAAGACATAGACAGGGCCTGGGAGCCTGTCAATGCACCCCGTCGGGCGAAGCGGTGATCGAAATCGTCGCGGCCGGCCAGGATCGGACCTGGAAGCGGGCGGATCGAACGGTCCGGGGCGGGCCCGCCAGACGCCTGCGGGTGGGCCGAGATCGGTCTGATGGAGCATCGAGGGGTGCGATGTTGCTCTTGCGACGATGTTCTGGGCGCGTGCCGCGGCCTTAGTGAATTCTTCCGTCATCGATTCCATCTGCCATCGTTTCCATCGGGGAAGACGATGGCGGTGTCTGCGGTGGCGTGGAGCAGGCACTGGCCGCGGTCCCGTACGGCAGTGCGCACAGCCGTGTGCTCGCCTCTTCGATCTGCAGCTCCAGTTCACCGAGAAAGCCGGCCCGCTCCAGTCCCGGCGGGATCGGTGGTAGAAATTCAATGGTGATTGTTCCAGGGAATTTAAGAAAGCGCTTGCGACCCCAGAACAGACCGGAATTCAGCGCCACCGGTGTGACCGGAACATTCATGCGCGCATAAAGGGCAGCGATTCCCGGATGATAGGGGGTATGAACACCGGGCGGCGAGCGCGTGCCTTCGGGAAACACGATCACCTGCGCGCCCTCGGCCAGCGCCGCCTCGACGCCCGGCAGCAGCGTTTTCATCGCGCGAAATCCTGCACTGCGATCAATGGCGATGTTGCCGGTCTTCTTCAGGTACCAGCCAAGGAGCGGCACGTTCAGCAGTTCGCGCTTGAGCACAAAAACGGGATCGTCGAGCAGGATATAAAAGATCAGCGTCTCCCAGGCCGACTGGTGCTTGGCGGCGAGGAGTGCCGCTCCGCGCGGAAGGTTTTCCCGCCCATCGACCTGCCAGTCGATGTTGCAGCACCAGCGGACGAGCGTGATCAGACCACGGCACCAGACGGCGGCGGCGCGTTGGGTGTGGCGTCGTGGTGTCGCGAGGAACGGCACGAACGCGATGCACAGTGCCGTCGTCCATAACAGGGCGAGGACGGCGAAGGCGGCGGAGCGGAACGCGATCACGCGCTACGCCCTCCTGGCGGACGGGTGACGATGCGCTGCGCCCAGTGCTCCACCCGCGCTAGCAGGTATTTGTTGTATTCGCTGATGATCAGCGCGGCGGTTCCGGGGCGGAACCACCAGCTCGTCTGCTTGACGTCCTTGGGAAACACCGGGTGCGGGATGACCACCGCATCCGGGAGAGCGACATGAAACTCCAGCAGGCTGCGCGGCATATGGTAGCTTCCGGTAACGAGACGTAAGGAATGATAGCCGTGCCCGTGCATCCAGGCGGCGGTCTCTTCGGCATTGCCTTGGGTGTTCTTCGCCCCGTATCCAGCGTCGATTCGCTGGCCGATGGCAGCAGCGCGCGGCGCGTCGAGCCTCTCGCCGGCGGTCTCGCTACTGCCGTCATCGGCCGCGGCGTCGGTCGCCGCTCCGATCTCCTCGACACGGGCCTGCCCGGTGCCGTCCGAATTGGCCAGCTTGACCAGGCGCTCGACGCCTACCGTCGGATGAACGCCGGAGACGAAGACGCGTTCGGCCTTGTGTTCGGCCAGCAGCGAAAGTCCGGTGGTCAACCGCTCGCTGCCGCCGGTGAGCACGACGATCGCGTCGGTATGACTGTTCGGATCGGCGACTTCCCGCGGAATGGTATCGGCGAAGCGCATAAGGCCGGCCCCCCAGGGTATTCCCCCTCCGATGAGAGCGGTCGCCAGCAGAACGGCCGCCGCGCTGATCCAGGGATTTTCTGGTCGGTCCGTGGGCATAGATCGCCTACGGCATGGCTCGGAGCGCGCGTCGCGCCGCAAAGCGCGCGGTCGCGCCGGCGATCGCCGCCGCCGCCAGAGGCGGTATGGCGACGAGTGCCCAAGCGAAAACGGAAAGATGGATATCGTGTGGAGCTCCCGCATCGGCGGGGGCGGCAATCCAGGCGAATGCAATCAAGGTTGCAATGCCGGCGGCGAACCCGGCGAGCCCGCCCAACAGCGCCGTCAGCAGCGCCCTGCGGGCCATAGCGGCGACGATGCTCTGATCGTCGGCGCCGAGAAGGTGTAAAACCTCGATGGTTTCCTGCCGTGCCGCCATGCGCAGGCGCGTGGCGAAAACGACCGCGGCGGCAAGCGTCGCGGCAAGGATGGCGACGATCACGACTGCGAGGCCTTCCAGCGTCCGCATCAGGCGCAGGACCGGGGCAAGCAGGTCGGTGCCGGCGTCGATCTGGGCTCCGGGTAGTTCCTTTTGCAGGTGTGCCCGGATGTCGTCGAGCTGGGCGCCGGCATCCGGGCGCAATTCGACCTCGATCACCGTGGGCAGCGGCAGGCCGCTTTCCCGCGCGGCCACGACCAGCCAGGGTTGGAGCAGAGCCTCGAGTCGTTCGCCCGGCAAGGCGTCGGCACGGGCGACCTCCGGGTGCGCGCGAATGCTGGCCAATGCGTGCTCGAGTGCGTCGCGGCTCTCGCTTTCGTCCTCGATCGCGGGAAGCTGGGCGACAAGGCGTCCGGACCGCTCGCGGTCGAGACTGCTCGCGACCGTTCCAATCACCAGCATCGCCGCGAGGAACACGCACGCAAGGTAGACGAGCACGGCGATCAACGCTGGAACGAAGTGGCGTTCTTCTGCGTCGTCGACCGCGGCGGCGAGCGAGGCGTTCACAGGGCGATTTCCGCGGCCGCTTCGCGACGCTGGTGCGCGGATGACAAGGCGCTGTCCGGCGGTGCAGATCCCGGCCTTGCGGTGATGCCGCCGTGAATGCAGCCGCCTTCAAGACGCAGGCGCGGATGCGGGAAGCGATCGGCCAGACGCTCGTTGTGGGTGGCGATCAGGACCGTCGTTCCCAGCCGGTTCATCTCCTGGAACAGCAAAATCAACCGGACCGCGAGGGCACCGTCAACGCTTGCGGTCGGCTCATCGGCGATCAGCAGGCGGGGGCGGGCGATCACCGCGCGGGCGATTGCCGCAAGCTGCTGCTGACCCCCGGAAAGCGCCGGTGGTGTCGCGTGCGCGAGGTGTTTCAGTCCGACCCGCTCGAGCAGGCGTATGGCGTCGTGGCGAATTGTCGCGTCGTCACCACCGGCGATTCGCATCGGCAGTGCAACGTTGTCGAGAAGCGTCAGCTGCGGCAGCAGGCGGAAATCCTGGAAAACAATGCCAATTCGGCGCCGCAGCGCCGCCAGCTCCGCGCGCCCCACCCGGCCGACATCCGTGCCGAACAGCAAAACCCGACCGCGAGACGGTAGAAGCCGCAGATACAACAGCCGTAACAGCGAAGTCTTACCCGCGCCGCAAGGGCCAACGAGAAAATGAAACGATCCCGCCGGCAATTCGAGCGAAACGTCGCGCAAAATCTCTGGACCACGCCCGTAACGCAGCGCGACGCGATCGAAATGAGCAACGGTATCGCTGGTCTGCTGCGGTTCCATTGAATTCTCTTTGCTCCGCCTGAGATACCCCATTCCGGGAAAAATAAGACGCCAATCGATAACGCGGCGACTTGCGCGGGGGTTCTCCGCAGCATATAAAGCGGAAGACCTTAGCACACCCTGCCACAGATGATTATAGCCTGCCCGCGTTGCACGGCATCCTACGCGGTCGAAGACCGCGCATTTGGTCCGAACCCTCGGATTGTCCAGTGTTCCGCGTGCAACGAGCGCTGGACGCAGCATCCGGACGGACGCACCACAAACGCCGCGACGGCGTTGGAGATGCACGATCCCGACGAAAGACGCGAATCGCCGGAATTCCCTGAGGACGACGAGCCCGGGGCGGAGTTCGCGGCGGCAACGGGCGAGCCGCCGTGGCAGGAATCCGAGGATGACGATGCGCCGTCGGAACCCTCTGTACCGGCCGCTAAGGACAGGGCACCCGACACGGCGCCAGGCGCAGGGGGCGTCGCCTTTGACGTGACGCCTGAACAGCCGCGCGACGGGAGCGGAGGTGCCGACGATGGCGCTGCGACA
This sequence comes from Rhodospirillales bacterium, assembly GCA_016712595.1. Lineage (NCBI taxonomy): Bacteria > Pseudomonadati > Pseudomonadota > Alphaproteobacteria > Rhodospirillales > Rhodospirillales bacterium. Next base: position 2,567,527 of record JADJQT010000001.1, on the reverse strand, counting down.
GCCGGCGGCACTGAGGTCGAAGATGTTCAGACGGCGCAAGATACGCAGGCCGATACGGCCACCGATGTGGCAGGCGAGACTGCCCGCGCGCCTGATGGCGAAGGATCGGCGAGCAAGGCGCCGGCCAATAAGGCGCCCGCGAAGGCGCGCGGCGGGAAAACGGCAAACGTGCCGCTGTACCGCCGTACGAGCGTTATTGCATCGGTTTCCGCCATCGCCACGACCATTACGCTGTCGGCCTTGCTCATCGTTCTGCGCGCGCCGATCATTGCCGCGCTGCCCGCGACAGAACGCGCTTACGACGCCCTTGGACTGACGTCGAACGACCTCGGAGCCGGACTTGAAATCCGTCAAGTGGTGGGGTCTCGGGAGCGGAACGGCGGCGACGACGTCCTGGTGGTGAATGGCATCGTCACCAACATTGGCAACGCGCGGGTTCCGCTGCCGGCGGTGCGCATAGGACTCTACGGCGAGTCCGACGATGAACTCCAGGTCGTTACCGTACCGAACCCGCGCGAGAGCGTCGCCCCCGGCGAGACAGTCCCGTTCGAGGCGAAGTTCTCTCCCCCCAATCCCGAGGCCCGACGCATCCGCGTTGGGTTCGCCGAGCCGCATCCGTAAACGACCCGGAGCGCCCAGCCAGCACGGGCAGGTGTGAGGCGAGGGGAGCGGGCGTGCCGGGCGGTGATCGTGCTTATCCTTGCCGGACCCACTCGATCGCCTGCGAACGTGCGGACGGTGGAAACCGGCGGACCGTCGCCGCATGGAATATATCGGCGATGCGCTGGCTCTCATCCGCCCATGTCTCGTCGGCGACGATGGCGACGCGGCCGACCAGCGCCCGGTGGTGCATGCCGAACCAGGTGCCGGTACTGCGTGTGCCCTTGTCCCAGCCGTCCAGGTCGGTCCAATCCATAAGCATGTGCTCGACGCGTTCCCGTGCGAAAATCGCTTCCACCTTACCGAAATATTCGTCCTGCTCTTCCTCGGTGATGGTTCCCGCCATCCTGACCGCGATAAGATTTCCGCTCGTTTCCGGCAGCAATTCAATCATGGTTTTTCTCCGTGCAAACCTGCCGGACGCAATAATCCCGCTCGGCAGAGCAAGCGCAAGCCCCTTGCGCGCGAGACCATCGTCGTCTGGTCCCCTTCCGTTTTTCGGCTCTCGTTTCGCCCTTCAGAGGGAAATCGCGTCCTGCGCCGCTTTGAGAATCTCGGCGCTGCGGCGAAGTGCCCGCCGTTCATTATCGTCGAGTCGCGGCGGAATCGTCACCGCCACTCCGTCGCGCGCGACTACCCGCGGCAGTGACAGCGCGACATCAGTGATCCCCTCGGCATCCGGGGTGACGGTCGAAACGGTAAAGACCCGATGCTCGTCGGATAGGATCGCGCGCACCAGTCGGGAAAGGCCGGCGCCGATGCCATAATGGGTGGCACCCTTGCCACCGATGATCTTATAGGCGGCATTGCGGACGCCGTCGTCGATTGCCTCTCGCGCTTCTTTGGTCAACGGCCGTCCAACGTGACGGGAGAAGACCTCGATCGGCATCGTCGCCGCGTCGGCACTCGACCAAATCAGCACCTCGCTGTCGCCGTGCTCGCCGAGAACGTAGGCGTGAATGGACTGCGGTGCGATCCGCAGGTGGGCCGACAGCAAGCTGCGGTATCGCGCTGTATCGAGGATCGTTCCGGAGCCGACGATCCGTGTCGGCGCGAGACCGGAAATGCGCGTGGCCACGGAGGTCATGATATCGACGGGATTGGTTGCGATCACCAGAATGGCCTCGGGCGCCGCCGCTAGTACCTGCGGAATCACCGTCTTGAAGACTGCGGCGTTGCGTTCGAGAAGCTGCAACCGGGTTTCACCCGGCTTCTGGTTGACGCCGGCGGAGACGACGACGACTGCAGCGCCGGCGAGGTCCGCGTAGTCGCCGGCTCGGACGAGGACCTGGCTGCCGAACGGTACGCCATGCACGATGTCCATCGCCTGCGCTGCCGCGGCGGCGGCATTGAGGTCGACAAGGACGATCTCTGTGCCCACCGCGTTGAGCATCATGGCAAATGCGGCAGACGAGCCAACCTGGCCCGCGCCGATGATTCCGATCTTCATGCCCCGTTCTCCCGCCCTTACTGTCGGTTGCGCCGCGGGCCGGACGAGCGTCCGGACGCCTCGGATCGTGACCCTACGGATGGTTGGTTGCGTTGGCTTGTTCGTTCGGTCCCGGTGCCAGGGTAATGCGGATAGGATAACCTACGCGTTCGTTAAGCGCCTTTTCGATCGCCGGCCAGTCAAGCCGCGGTACATCCTCGCCGGCGACGGCAAGAATGTGGTCAGCCTCCTGCGCCAGCGGCAGCGGCTCCGGCGGTGGCGGAGATTTGCTGGTCTCCTCCATCGTATCGATCTGCTTGGTCGAAGGCTGGACCTCAATATAAAGTTCGCCGTCCTTCCAGCCAAGCTTGACGACCTGATCGACGACCGTAACCGGCGTGCCGATCGGCACCCGCTCGAACAGCCATTCGATGTCCTCGGGGTACATGCGGATGCAGCCGCGGCTGGTGCGCCGGCCGATTCCCCACGGCGTGTTCGTGCCGTGGATAAGGTAGGAGGGCCAGCCGAGGTACATCGCGTATTCGCCAAGGGGATTATCCTCTCCGGGCGGAACGACGCGCGGCAGCTCCGGGTGATCGCGGATCTCCGACGCGGTCAGATACCAGGACGGATGGTCCTTCTTACGCACGATTTTTGTCGAGCCGACCGGGGTGAGGTAGCCGTCGCGGCCCACTCCGAGCGGGAACGACAACGGACCGTCCTCCGCCCCGTAGTAGTAGAGCCTGAGTTCGGCGGTGTTGATGACGATGCCGACGTGCCGGGCGTCCGGCAGGATGTGCATGGTCGGCAAGGTCACATGGGTGTTCGGGCCCGGGAACCAGGGATCGACGCCGGGGTTCGCCACCATCAGCTCGATCAGTCCGAGCTCCTCGGCCCGCGCGATGTCGAGCATGTCCTCCTTGGGATTCCACGTCACGTAATCGTGCATCTCGCCGATGATGTCGCCGGTCTTCGCCGCTGTCGCCTCGGGCGTCGCCCCGGGCGTTGCCTCGGGCGCTGCTCCAAGCGTCGCGCTGGGCGCCGCCCCGATGACGGCAAGCGCGAAGAGCGCGCCGATAAAGGCGCTGCCGATCCGCCTGACGATGGGCAAACATAATTTTTCCGGCTCGGTGTTACGCGCCGAGCGGAGCAAAGGGTATGGCATGAGGACTGCGAACGCTCCTGTTAATCCTACGGGACCGCGTGGTCCGCCTTGGCAATCACCTGTACGCCATCAGGGCGCTGTACCGGGCGGGTGATGAGAGGTTCGAGCGAGGGGGCCAGGACCTTGAGCACCTGCGTCGGCAACGCGCTGGTAAACGTATACCGCCCCGCGCGCTCGCCGGGAACATGCGCGGTGATAACGCCAAAAAAACGGTCGCCGATGTAGAACGCGAATGCGGCGGCGCGACCGACCTCCTTCGAGCGTCCCGAGCCCCGACCGAACGTCTCGTCGCCAGTTCCGGTCTTGCCACCGCAGGGGAGTTGCCTGCCGTTGGCGTCGACGAATGCGCCATAGGCGCGCTTGGCCGTGCCGTTGGCGACCACGTTGGCGAGAGCGCGGCGCAGCGCGACGGCGACTTCCGCCGGAAACAGTTGCTCGCCGGCCTCGCCCGGCCGGACGAGATGGGCCTCGTAAGGCGTGCCTTCGGCGAGGTGCACCGATTTGATCCGCACCGTCGGCTGGCGGACGCCGTCGTTGAGAATGATGCCGACGAGTTCGGCGAGTGCCGCCGGCCGGTCCGCGGAACTGCCGATCGCCGTCGCCAGCGACGGCACCAGTGTGGCGAAGGGGTATCCCACCTGCGCCCAGGCCTCGTGCAGCTTCTCGAAGGCCTCATCCTCGAGCATGATGCGGATGCGCGAATCCTTGACGCCCTTGCGCTTCGCCTTGAACAGCCACGCGTAGACTTCCTGGCGCGTATCCGTGCTCGCGGCGATCACCTCGTTGCGGGTGACGTCCGGCTGTTTCTGCAAGTAGTTGACCAGCCATAGCTCGAGCGGATGGACGCGGGCGATGTAGCCGCGATCATGAAGATTGAACTTGTTGGGTCCGTAACGGTTATACAGCCGCAGGATTTCATCGTTATCGAGGTCGGCGTCGGGCAGCCGCTGCTTGATGAACGTGCGGAATTCGCTGACGTCGGCGTCCGGACGCACGGAACGGAAGATCGTCGCTTGGCGGTATGGCGTCGGGCGAGCACGCTTCGACAGCAATGCCAGCGCTTCGTCCGGCGTGCGGTTGCGGTAGCGGCGGTAGAAGCGATCGAGGTAGGCCTTGCCTTCCATGTCGGCAAAGCGCTCGAGGTAGGCGCCGCGCTCAGGATGGTCAGGGTCCGCCAGGACATCGCGCAGCGGCTCGGGACCGAGGGCCTGATAATAGCGGATGATGTCGCGCATCAGCCGGATGAATACGAGGTTGACCGAGTTGCGCAGTGCATCGGTCAGCGACATGACCAGGCCGTTGCTTTTCTTGTCGAAGTTCGAAAAGACATGCAGCCCGTGGCCGGTAAAGAAGGCCTCGCCGGGGCTCGCCGAATAGGTTCTGTCCATCGCCGCGTCGACCATTGGCTGCAGCCGTCGATCGCCCGACTCGGCGAGGTATTGCGCTGCCCAGCGCGTCAACGGATCATCCGCGTCGGCGGCGGCACCGGTCAGTTCGGCGCGACTCATCGTGGCGAACTTTTCGTGCAGCTTGGCGATGATCTGCAGGTAGGTCACCAGCGTCCGCAGCTTCGCGGTCGATCCGAGATCGAACTTTCCACCTTCGTTGAGGTCGAGTGGCCGGTCGAGGGTATCGGCCTGGACGCGCAGATAATTGGCGCCGGAGCCGCGTTCGTAGAGCGTAAAGCTGTAGGCGACGCCGCTGGCCTCGCCTTTCTGCAGCAGGCGCTTGCCGATCAGCCCCAGCTTTTCCGCCTGATCGTCATCGGTGACCTGCCGAAGCACGTTGATGACGCCGCGTTGCGTCGCCGCGTCGAGCGTCGACTCGGCGCGCAGATCGAGACGGTCGAGTTCGTAGAACTGTGGCACGCCGATCAGCGAGAGGATATGCGCGCGCATCGCCGTCGTCGCCTTGCGATCGATGAACGAGGCTTCCGCCGGCGGCGGCTGGTCGTGGCGAAACGCGAGCGGTGCGGCAATCGCGGCATCGCGCATTTCTGCTGAGATGATGCCGTCGGCGGCCATCAGTCGCAGGTAGGTATCGATCAACTGTTCGAGGTCTTCGTGCCCCTGCAGCAGGTAATAGGAGGGGCGTCGCTGGGCGATCAGTAGGCTGACCACCTGTTTGTAGATCGTCGCGGCGCGGAGCTTCTCCGCGCGTGACCGGTTGGGTCCGTTCAGGACCCGGACGGCCTCGTCAAGGTCGGTTCCGTACCATGCCCACAGGCCGTCGCCGATGCCGATGACCTCGCCGAAGCCGGCGCGCGCCGACAAAGGCGTCGAATTGATGTAATCGACGACGATATGCTGACGGGCGGGAGCCGTGATCGGGCCGCCGCTGTACGCGCGCAGGCTGGCCGAGGTGATCTGACGCAGCTTGTCCTCAATGCCGTTGGTCCGGCCTTCGGGCGAATGCCGATACTTCTCGATCTGCGTCGCCAGGGTCGAGCCGCCAAAGCGCTTACCACCGCTCTCCAAGTGGCCGGTCACCACGTTCGCCGCCGCCGCCGCGAACCGATCCCATTCCACCGCCGGGTTGCGCATGGGATAGCGATCGTCGAGAAGCTCTCTGTTCTCGATAAACAAGAGCGCGTCAACAATGAACGGGGGGATGGAATCGAAGCTGGCGAAAACCCGTTCCGGATGGCGAGATAGGTAAAGGATCTCGCCTGTCGAATCATACAGGGTCAACCCTGCCTGTGATTTCTCCGGAAACACAGCAAAACCGCCGTAATCGATGAAATCCGTCAGTGCAGATGACAGTCTGGCCTGGTCGGATACGACAAACCCCGCCTCCGTGAGCGAGGTGATGAAGCTTGGAATGTGCGCGTAGCCGAGGCGCTCGTCATAAGGGCCGAACTCGGGAAAACGCGCGTCCGCGTTCGGCCCGGGCTCGACGGTATAGCTGAAATTACTTGCTAGCTTGGAGAAAAGCCGTGATTGGATCGGAGAGGCTTCGAGCTCGATGCTCACGCCCCAGATTGCCACGCCGGCGACACCGGCAAGCAACATGCCGGCGAGAACCCGATCCCAAGACATCCGAAGCTTGGCCCTGCCTTCTCGCATGTCCGTTGACCGATGTGAGTGAGGTTCCTACTTGAGCAATCCAGCGGCGAGTGGCTGCGATCGCCTTTCCGCTTTCCGTGCATAAAAATATAGATAATACTTTAAATCGAGCGGCGTAATCTGCATAGGATGAAAAGAGGCTTCGCCGATAGCCGCCCTGACTGTGGCAAATTAGTGACGGCATAAGCGCGCGCGGGACGCGGCTCGCCCAGTTCAACGCGGCCGTGTTTGTCGCCTGCGTACGTTCGCTCCGTCCGGGCCGAGCGGAAACAATTGAAATAAAGTTGCCGGCGGCGCGACATCGATCGGAAACGGTGGTCCCTCATCTTGCTGGCGTTCCCGGCGCGAGCGCGTCGCCGGGGGCCAGTCGAGCACCCGACGGGCGCGTCGCCGTGCAGTCTTGCTCGATGCGAGTTGTCTCGATGTTTCCGGCAGTCGTGCAGGCGCATCTCATGGTTTTTCGCAAGAGCGAACGCGGGGAGGTACGACCCCGAGCTGTTCGCTCCGCGCGGTTCCCTCGACCGCTTGGCGGCCCATGGAAGTGCCTTGGTTGCGATCCGGAGAAGAGCAGGGAGGTCGGCACCTCGCTGCCCTCAGCGGGGCTCGGCTGGCTTTTTTTCACTTTGCCTCGGCGTCGGCGTGCGCACTCGTCCCATCTGCGAAGCCTTGTCTGCCAGCTCTGGGCATCCCATCGCCTTACGGGACCGCTCCCGGCGGGTGCTTTCCGTTCGCCACCGGCAGCCGTACGGTAAATGCGGCGCCGATGGCCGACTCGTCATCGATGCCAAGGGTGATCGTGCCACCGTGCGTTTCGATGATGCCGCGGCAGACCGCGAGCCCGATCCCGGTTCCGAAGCCGATCGGTTTGGTGGTAAAGAACGGATCGAAGATCCGGGCGCGGATTTCCGCCGGAATGCCCGGCCCGGTATCTGAAACGCTCACACAGATCTGTCCGCAGACGCTATCGAGATAACCGGTGATGACCAGCCGGCGGGGGGGTGGGGCGTCGGCCATTGCCTGCTTGGCATTGATGATCAGGTTATTGAACACCTGGGTGAGCTGGTCGGCGTCGCCCATCGTCATCGGCAGCTCGGCGTCGAGTCTGCATTCGACGTCAATTCCGGCGCCGGTCAGCTCGAAAGTCAGCAGATCGAGGGCGGTGTCGATCAGCGCGTCGATGCGTACCGGAAGCCGGATCGGCGCCTGTTGACGGGCCATTGCGAGAAAGGTTCGGACGATGCGGGCACACCGTTCCGCGGCCATGCGGATCTTGCTGACACTCCCCATGATCGCCGGGTCGAGCGACTGATCCTCAAGCATGATGGCACGGCCGACGACGACCGAGAGCGGATTGTTCAGCTCGTGCGCGACCCCCGCCAGCAACGAGCCGAGCGCACTCATCTTCTCCGCCTGATGCAGTGCGTCGCGCTGGCGGGCAATTTCGTCCTCCGCCCGCTTGCGCTCGCTGATGTCGACGAAGAACACCAGCGCCAGCCGCTCGCCGCCGCGAAAGAACGGCACGGCTGACGTGGCGACGGTGATCTCGCGGCCATCTAGGGTAAGGAGGCGACGCTCGGTCTCCTTGATCACCTCACCGTTGTCGAGGACACGCCGCAATCGGGCAAGTGCCGCCGGGCGTTCGGCGTCGATAACGAAGCTGCCGTAGTGACGGCCGACGATCGTCGTTGTATCGATCGCGGCAAGCATTCGGGAGCCGGCCGGATTCATGAACACGATCGCTCGGCAGTCGTGCAGGAGGATCCCGTAGGGCGAAAGATCAACCAAAAGGCGGTAAAGCTCCTCGCTTTCACGCAGGGCCTGCTGCATGCGCTTCAGGTCGGTGATATCGGTGCGGACGATGACAAGGCCGCCCTCGTTGGTGCGATGATGGGCGATCAGCAACCAGCGGCCATCGCGCAGTTCGACTTCGATTGGCCATGTCACCGACCGCCACAGCTGGTCCAACAGTCCGTCGATGTCGGCGGCGACGTCGGCGACCTCGGCGCCCTGAACGGTTTTCGACAGCCGGGAGAACCGCGTAATCAACTCGATCGCTGATGATCCGGCGAGCGTTTCCGTGTCCTCGTCGTAGAGCGCGGCAAAGGCTGCGTTGCAGGTGACCAGCCGGCGCGACGTATCGAACACGGCAAAGCCGTTCGGGATGCTGGCGATAGCGTCACGCAGAAGTTGCAACCAGCGATGACGTTCGGTTTCCGCGCGTTTGCGTTCGGTGATGTCGCCAAACATCACGAACGCCAGGCGCTGGCCACCGCGCATCAGCGGCACGCCGGCGATGGCAACGTCGATATTATCGCCGCCCGTTGTGACCAGGCGACGCTCGGTGATGCCGACGGCGCTACCGGCGCGGACCTGGTTCAGCCGCGCCAGCGCCATTTCACGCTCGTCCGGATGAACAAAGGTGCAATAGTGTTGACCGGTGACCTGCGCTGGTCCCTCAACCCCGAGGATGCGCTGACCGGCGGGATTGAGGAAGGCGATGGCCTCGTCATTGTGCAGGAGAATACCGTAAGGTGAGACTTCGATCAGCTCGCGGTAGAATCGCTCGCTCTCCTTGAGCGCGCGCTCGGCCTGCTTGCGCTCGCCGATGTCCTGAAAAACAACGAGCGCGAGGGTTTCTCCCCCGCGCCGCGCGGGCACGCCCGCCGCCGAAACCTCGATCGGCTCGCCGTCGATGGTCAGCAAGAGCCGCTCCTCGGGTGCGAGTGGCTCGCCCAGGTCAAACATCCGGCGAATCCGATCGAAGGTGATCGCCTTTTCATCGTCGGCGACAAAATCGATCACGTGCATGCCGAGGACCAGCGATGCATCCGGCACGCCGAGAATGGCGCAGCCGGCGGGATTAAGAAAACGGATGCGCGCGCGGTCGTGCACCATGATGCCGAATGGCGCGAGATCGACGAGCAGGCGATGAAGCTCTTCGCTCTCACGCAGTTCGCGCTCGGCCCGTTTGCGTTGGGTGATGTCGATTTCGACCGTAACGACGTGAGAAAGCGTTCCCGAGGCCTCGAACAGGGGGACTTTGGTGCCCAGCAGATCGACGGATGTATTGCCGGGGATTTGCGCCGCCCATTCGTAGAACGGCAGCGGGCGGTTGGTATCGAGCACCTCCGGTCCATGGTCGACGAAGCGTGCCAGCCATTCCGGTGGAAAGATCTCGTGGACCGTCCGGCCAATGACAGCTTCGCGCTGCAGGCCGAAGAGTTCGAGAAAGTAGCGATTGACCATGCGGTAACGCAGGTTGTGATCTTTGACGTGCAGTACCGCCGGAACCGCGTCCATGACCGCTTCGAGCAGAGCAAGGGCTTCGTCGGCCTTGCGCTGCGCCGCCATCTGCTCGGTGACATCGGTGTAGGTCGTCACGAAGCCGCCGTCGGCGAGTGCACGGCGACGGATCGAGATCACCGTTCCGTTCGGGCGGTGCAGCAGGCTTTGCCGCGGCTGGCCGGCGGCAAAGCTGTCGCTCATCCGCCTGATGACGTCCACGGAACCGGCCTTCGGATAGCCGCCGCGAGCGACATCGAGTGCGTGCAAGTCGATGATCGACAGACCTTCGCGCAGCAAGGCCGGCGAGAATGAGAAGATATCGAGGAACCGGTTATTCCACGCCTTCAGGCCGAGATCACGGTCGATCAGCGTGATGCCGTCCGTCATGTTATCGAGTGTGGCGCGAAGCACCTGGGTTTGCCGGTTGAGCTCGGTTTCGCGCTGGCGCATCTGCGCGTTGCTCGCCTCAAGGTCGTCGATCAGGCGCCGAAGCGCCCGGCACATCTCCTCGTAGCTGCGGGCGAGCACGCCCAGCTCATCGCGGCGGCGCACGTCGACATCGGCGTAGAGATTGCCGCCGGCAAGCGCCCGGCTGGATGCCACCAGGCGCTCGACCGGCCGCAGGACCTTAAGGCGTAGCAGCGGAAACAGCAGCAGCAGGCCGACGGCGAGTTCAGCGGCGCCGGCGATGAAGGCGCGACGCGCCTGGCGTGTGACTTCGCTATCGGCCGAGCCTGTGCTCACGGAGATGCGCACGAGACCGATGACCGAGTCGCCGCGAATGACCGGCCGTTCAAGACGGGCGACATCGCCGCCGTTCTGTCGCTCCGGCGCCGAGGCGGTGAGGAAATCGGGCATCAATGCGCCGCTGACCTTAACTTCGATCACGCGCGGGTCACGCATCACCCAATCGATCAGCGGCTGGCCGGTATCGGGACGAACCTCCCAGATCGGTGTCGACATGCCGATGGCCAGCACTTCGACCAAGCGTCGATGTTCGCTAGCGAGATGCTCGCGCAACGTGCTGCGCCGTTCGGAAAAATCGCTCCACACGGCGATTGCCAGCGGTAGAGCAAGGCCAAGAACTAGCGCGGCGGCGATCGTTGGCCGCAGGGGTAGGTCTTCAATTCGCTCGCGCAGCCAGACGCCGATGCGTTTCATGCGAGGAACCGGATAGCGACGTCAATAAAGGTGTGGTCGGCAACAGTGCCACACCGCTCATTCGAGATAGGCATCGAAGATGGCCTGCAGGCGTCCGTCCGTTTTCATACGCGCAAGGTTGAGATTGATCGCCTCGACCATGTCCGGACTGATCGAAGCCCGGCTGAACATGAAGTGCAGCGGATCACTGGCAATCCGCAGTGGATGGCGTTCGACCCTGTCCGCCACCCCCATCGCCTTTAATTCACCGATCATGACGCCAGCGTCGTCGACGAGGACCCCGTCGATCCGGTTGAAGAGCAGTTTCTGAATACTGACCTGATAGCCGACGGCACCGTCGAGGGCGGCGGCAAACGCGGGATCGCCCGCCAGCCGATGAAATTCTTCGCCGTAGTCGTAGCCGACGATGATGCCGAGTCGCATTCCGCTCTGTGGCACCTCCGCCAGACTGTTCAGGGGATATTTCGTTGCCTCGCTGCGACGAACATAAATCGCCCGCTGGGCCGGACGGTAGGGTTGCGAGAACAGGGCGAAAACGTCGCGATCCGCCGTTCGGCTCGCCGACGACGTGACGTCCAGCTCGCCACTTTGAATTTCCAGAAGGATACGCGCCCACGGCAAGCGGTAAAACTGCGTCGTGCAGCCGACGGCGTGCGCCAACGCGGTGATCAGATCGGCGTCGATGCCGCGCACGTCACCGTCACCGTCGGTGAACGTATAAATCGCGTAAGGAGTCCAGCCGACCCGCAGGGCGCAGGCGGCGGCGGCCGACGTCGCCTGCATGACTATCGCGACGATGAGCATGGCGGCGGCGCGGAACCATCGGCGACGGTTTCGACCGGTCGGAGCGTGGGAAACGGTCATGGAGGTCAGCCGCTGCGGCGCGATGCCGGCACGAACATATAGCCGGCTCCGCGGATGGTTTTGATCGCTTCCGGTTTGGCCGGGTCTTCTTCGACCTTGCGACGAATCCTGGCGATGCGAATGTCGATCGAACGGTCGAAGGGATCGCCGTCTCGGTTGTGCGCAAGATCGAGCAACTGATCGCGCGTGAGTGTCCGGTTGGGCCGTTCGGCGAGCGCCTTCAACAAGTCGAACTCCATCGCGGTTATCGGCACATCGGCGCCGTCCAAGGAAGTGAGTCGACGCGCGTCGAGGTCGAGGACGCACCGACCAAACGGCACTTGGCGGCCCGGTGGTGACATCTGAGGCTTGGTATCGGGGGGCGCGTTGCACAGGCGACGCAGAACGCTGCGGATGCGGGCAAGCAGTTCGCGCGGATCGAACGGCTTGGCGATATAGTCATCGGCGCCGATTTCGAGGCCAACGATTCGATCGACCACACTCGACGCTGCGGTCAGCATGATGATGCCGCAGTCGCCGTGCTCCCGAATATGCCGAGCGAGGGAAAACCCGTCCTCGCCCGGCATATTAACGTCGAGCAGCGCCAGATCGACGTCGGTCTCTTTGAGGATCGTTCGCGCATCGGCCGCGCCGCCCGCCAGCACGACGATGAATCCGTGCGCGGCGAGGTATTCATCAATCATTTCCCGCACGTCCGGCTCGTCGTCGACAACGAGGATGCGCGGTTTCGTCTCCATGCGTTCGCCTCCCCCCCCTGATTACTTCGGGTGTTGCGGGCAAGCGCTGCCCGCATGTGGCAGCGCGCCAATAAATTCTTGTTGTTTTGGTTATAGCCGAAAGCAGCGCCATTGATACAGCTTCAGCGGCCCGTCGGCGGTGAACGATATCCCAACCGTGTCGGAGACCACAGAACTCTCGTTCTTCACCTGCGATGCTTGGCCGCAGGGTGAGGGATGAGTGGGGAGCGGGGGATGCTCTATCGTCGTTACCAAAATCACGGAATCGTCGCGCTGCGAAAGGCGGCGAGCGAACGTTTGCCAGAGCGGCGCCAATCAGGCCTCCGGCCCCCTTGCTGGTCGCGTCCACAATCGGGACAGGCGAAATGCGACCCTAGACTTACAAACTCAAGCGCGCGGCGCAGGGGAGTTTTGTGGCTCCCCAGCTACGTACAGGGCGCAAATACGCTCAATCCAGCCATTTGCGGCCGTTCCTACACTACATTCGAGCTATACACACGACCTGCTGACTTGATGAAGACGGCGCCGGAGGTTCACGGACTTACTGCGGCCGGCAATGGCGAGGGGGCGCTATTGCTTTCGGTGCGCCATCGCGCCGCGGCGAGTTCGCGGTCGGCCCACGGCTTCGACGACAAAACCGTAAGCACCGACGTGCCAGTGGATGATGCCCGTAGGGTCGTTCGAGCGCGCGGTTGCGCGGCATCGGCGCTTGCGAATGCATTGCGACAATCCGCCGAACGGAGGGAGAAATGACCGGACGGGCAACGCATTTCCCCCCGCCGCGAGCATTCCATGTTCTGGCCAAGCCAACCGGGGCGATCTGCAATCTCGACTGCCGGTATTGTTACTTTTTGAAGAAAGAGGCGCTGTACCCGGACAGCCGCTTCCGCATGAACGACGATGTCCTTGACGCGTACGTTCGCCAGACGATCGAGAGTCACAGCACCGACGAGGTCACGCTGTCGTGGCAAGGCGGAGAACCGACGCTGATCGGCCTCGACTTCTTCCGCCGGGCGGTCGCGCTTGCCGAGCGCTACCGCAAACCGGGGATGACCGTGCGTCACACCATACAGACGAACGGCACACGGCTGAACGAAAGCTGGTGCCAGTTCTTTCGCGAGCATGAGTTTCTTGTTGGCCTCAGCCTCGACGGTCCACGGGAGCTTCATGATCGCTACAGGGTCGACAAGCGCGGGCGCGGCACCTTCGATGCCGTCTGGCGGGCGGCGCAGCTGCTGCGCGAGCACGGTGTCGCGTTCAACATTCTGGCAACCGTGCATGCGGGAAATGCCGAGCACCCTCTCGAGGTCTACCGTTTTTTCCGTGATGAAGTCGGGGCCGCATTCATACAGTTCATTCCGATCGTCGAACGCGACAATGCGACCGGGGACAACGAAGGTACGGCGTTGACCGATCGCTCGGTAACGGGCGAACAGTATGGCGCATTCCTGGTCGCGGTTTTCGACGAATGGCTTGCCAACGACGTTGGCCGCGTGCACGTGCAGATTATCGAGGTCACGTTAGGGACGTTCTTCGGTTCAGCATCGACCCTTTGCATCTTTTCGCCGACGTGCGGCAATTCAGTGGCGCTCGAGCACACCGGCGATCTTTATAGCTGCGATCATTTCGTCGAGCCTCGTTACCTCCTCGGTAACATTACCTCTGAACCGATGATCGATATGGTCGCCTCGCCGCGGCAGCGCAGCTTCGGGCGGAGCAAGTTGCTGTCGCTGCCGCGATACTGCCGCGAATGTGATGTCCTGGCGCTGTGCTACGGCGGTTGCCCGAAGGACAGGATGGCAACGACCCCGGATGGCGAGCCTGGGTTAAACGTCCTCTGTGCTGGGTATAAGCGCTTCTTCCGCCACGTCCACTTGCCGATGCGCCAAATCGTCGAGCTTCGCCTGTCTGGCCGCCCGGCCTCCGATGTTATGCGAATCCAGCAGTTTGATGATTCGGCGCCGCTCGTTTGATCAGGATGAGGCTCTGATCGCAATGATGTGCCGATGTTCACCGCCGTTTCCCTGGCGTCGTGGGCGCGCCGTGGAGCACATCGATGCGGATTGGGTCGGTCATGAGTGCGTCCTGCGATCTTGTCCGGCGGTTATTAAGGAGCGTGGTATGTAAAAATTAGATATGTCCTGCATTAATGCGCACGAGAAACAGATATTTACTGTGGAATTGAAGCTTGGGGTAAATGGTGTGCCACAGAAAAACATTTTAATCATAGCAATAGACGATCTGAATTGCTGGCCGACGACAAAAAGTCTCTATCCTGGGACTGTTATGACGCCGCATATCGACGAAATGGCTGCGGAAGGGACGTCGTTCGACAATGCCCATGTCCAGATCGCACTGTGCAATCCGTCGCGCGCGAGCGTATGGAGCGGGGAGACGCCGGCAACGACCGGCATCCATTCGCAATCGCCGTTTTGGTTCCAGTACGTCAACCCCGAAAACACGATCCACGCCCAGCTCAAGGCGGCGGGCTACCTCACCGTCGGCGCCGGAAAACTGTATCACACACCCAGTTCGCCGGTGATTGACACACTGTTCGACAGTTACACGGCGGCTCCGCACGATAGCGGCGAGGGCCCTTACGCCGGTCCAGCGGAAGACCTTGAGGATTATCAGAACACCACGACGATCGTGAATTTCCTGCGTGACTTCAATCCGAATGGAGGGCAGCCGTTCTTCGTCTCTCTAGGAATCACCCGGCCCCATGATCCCCCGATCGTGCCGCAGTCGTATTACGACCAGTATCCTGTGGACACAATCAAGTTGCCGGCGTACCTGGCGCACGATCTCGATGACGTTCCATCGGCGATTCACGATAACGATACGCCTTACCTCACTACGCCATTATCCACCAGCGCCTGGAAAGCGAAGCTCCAGGGCTATCTTGCCAGCTCGACGTTTGTCGACGATCAAGTCGGCCGGGTGATGGACGCGCTTAAGGAAACCGGGCTCGACAAGACCACGACGGTGGTGCTGTGGAGCGACAACGGCATTCAATTGGGCGAAAAGGATACCTTCGATAAACATGTGCTGTGGGACCCGTCCACGCGCGTTCCGTTCATCGTGGTTGATCCTGACATTGGCACGCCGGGAACGGTGATCGATCACGCCGTTGAGCTCCTCGATCTCGTGCCGACGGTGTTCGATCTGGTCGGGTTGCCGATTCCGGCGAACGATGAGGGGCGCAGCCTGATGCCGTTGATCAGCGATCCGAACACAAGTTGGAGCGGCGCGGCCTTCTCGTCGGTGTTGGGCAGCTTTTCAATCAGGACCGATAATTGGCGCTACTCGCGCTATTACAACGGCCAGGAGGAGTTGTACGACTACAACTCTGATCCGCACGAGTGGACGAACCTCGCCAATGACTCGGGGAGCGACTGGAAGCGCGAGGAGCTTTCCGCAAGACTTGATTCTTATTTACTGGCTCATCGAATTTTCATCGCTCCGCCGGGAGCGAAACACCTGACCGGCACGGACGGCAATGATACCCTGATCAACGCCACGGTACCGATCACGCTCGAAGGGTTGCGCGGTGACGACGTCTATATCTTCGCCCACGGAACCACGCCGGACGTGCTCGAACGTTCGAGCCCGACCTTGGGCGGCACGGATACCGTCATTTTCGACGGCACTTATGCGATGCCGCCATATATCGAGCGGGCTTACCCGCGGGATACGCGCCAGACCGCCGTGCTGTGGGGAAACGGGCGCGACAATCTCATCCATGGATTAATCCTCAAGGGCGACTACCTGCATGGCGGCGATGGCAACGATACGTTCTATGGGATCGCCGGGAACGATAAGCTCTGGGGTGGAAAGGGCAACGACTGGATCGACGCCGGCTCGGGCGACGACACCTTGATCGGTGGTCCGGGTTCGGACCGACTGATCGGCTCGGACGGCAACGATGTCTTCGAGTTCGACGCCCTGATTGATTCGCCGGTGGGCTCTGGCCACGATATCATTCCAGTATTCAATGGCATTGGTGCCGCTTCCGGCGATCTGATCGACCTCAGTCACATCGATGCCAACGTGCTGGTTCCGGGCGATCAGGCCTTCGTCTTCATCGGTACGGCGGCGTTTACCGATGCCGGGCAGGTCCGCATCGGCTCTTCGGGCTCGAACTCGCTGATTCAGGTCAATGTCGACGCCGACCTCGGCGCTGACATGGAGATCCAGGTCAATGACGGCGCCACCCCGCCCAGTGCATGGACTGCCGCAGATTTCGTCTTATAAACCCTGAAGGATATCAAGCATCGAAAGGCACGGCCTGGGCAACGGTACCGGCTGCTCAGGCCGTGCGGCAATCGCTTTGACGTCGCAAGGAATGGGGTGCGGCCAGCGTCGGTGAGCCCGTCGCTCAGATGGCCTCAGCGTCTGGTCCATTGGGGAAGGGGACGAAGACGCCGGTCGTCAGGTGGCGCTCACAGGTTGCCGCGGGAGAACTGCAGTTCCGGTTGCCGGCGGGCGCGGCCGTCGTGCAGCCCAGTGTAGATATCCATCAGGCTCCGGTTCATCGTCTCGGCGGTGAAATACTGGGTGAAGTGCGCGCGCGCCGCATCGCCCATTTCGCGGAGCCTTTGCTTGTCAAGGCCGCGTAAAACGCCTTCCAGGTCGTTGAGATCGTTTTCGTCGAGGCTGAAGATGTAGCCGGTACGGCCGTTTTCGATCAGTTCAGGCAGCGCGCCACGGTCGCTGGCGATGACCGAGGTACCGTTGCGCATCGCTTCGATGGCGACCAGACCGAATCCTTCCCAGCGCGACGGCATCACCACGCCGTCGGCCGATGCGTAGTAGGTATCGAGCTGAGTCCTTGGCATCCATCCGAGAATATTGACGTTATCCGGCGGCTGCAGCGTCCGGTCGTCGTGTACCCATGAGCCGATGACATGCAGGCGGATCGGGGTATCCTGCAATCGTTCCATGGCCCGGAGCAGCAGGTCTAGGCCCTTTTGCCGGTCGAAGCGGCCGACGAACAGCAAGTTGATGTAGCGCTCATCGAAGGGGCTGGAGGCGATACCCATCGTCGATGCCGGCGAGATGGCGTTGCGAACGACAACACAGCGGTCCGGAAGGATACCGAAACGGGCGGCCTGCTGGTCCTCGTAACGAGAGATATTGATGACGACGTCGGTCAGCCGATACAGCGAGCGTTCGATCAACGCGTAGGTGTGACGTTTCCAACTCGGGATATCCATGAGAAACGACCAGCCGTGCGGACAGTAGATGACGCTCGGTCGCGGGCGCATCAGCGCAATCATTGGCCGGGCGACGACACCGGCGAACGACGAATGAATATGCACGACGGTGGGCTGGAAGCTCTTCAACTCGGCGTCAAGCGCTCGAGCGAACGCCCACAGCGACTTGGTGTTGCGACCGGAGCGGTGATAGCGCGCAATCAGGCGATCGGCGACACCGACGAGTTCGGAGGCATGCTCGTGCGGTACCAGCAACCGCAGATTATCGCTGCCGAGCTTGGCGGCCTGATAGGGAATAATTTCAGAAAAATAAGAGCTTACACCGCCAATGATCGTTTCGGCGACGTGCAGGACTCGTAACGGGGGAGCGTCACTCATGGCGCGGCAGGCTCGCTTTCCATTTTCGACGGTATACGCGCATTCATGACCGCGGCGGGTTCTTTGTATATTGGGCCGTCACGAGCGAGCGCCTCCCGGGGCGATGTTTCCACCCTTTTTATGGGCCGCTACCCTGCCAGATCGAAGCGCATTTTGCAGCACCCAAATGGCCTAAAGGAACGATTCCGTTGAGGGAACGCCATGCTGGACCGTCGGTAAGCGCTTGCGCGATACACAACGACACCCTCTCTCCAAAGCTCGCGACGACCACACTTGGGCGAGCAATAAATACCACAAACGGGGATAACCGAGAGCGGATTTTCAAACCCGCCGCCGAGGGTAATTCCTGGTTGCTTTCCGGATAGCCTCCCAGAGGCGCGCCCCCGGGGACTCCCGGAAGCGCGTCTTGGGAGCACGACTAAAGCGTGCGTTGTGCCAGGGCCGTCTTGATTTCCGCAATCGCCTTGCCCGGATTGAGGTGCTTCGGGCAGGTGTTGGTGCAGTTCATGATCGTATGGCAGCGGAACACCCGGTAGGGATCGTTGAGGGCGTCAAGCCGCTCGCCGGTCATCTCGTCGCGCGAATCGGCGATCCAGCGGTAGGCCTGCAGCAGCACCGCGGGGCCGAGGTAGCGGTCGCCGTTCCACCAGTAGCTCGGGCAGCTCGTCTGGCAGCAGAAGCACAAGATGCACTCCCATAGGCCGTCGAGCTTCTCGCGCTCCTCGGGGCTTTGCAACCGCTCGCCCGCGGGCGGGGGCGTATCGGCCTGCAGCCATGGCTGGATCAGTCGATACTGGGCGTAGGGCACGCTGAGATCGGGCACGAGATCCTTGATTACCGGCATGTGCGGCAGCGGATAGATCTTAACGTCACCCTTGATATCCTCGATCGGCTTGGTGCAGGCGAGGGTATTGGTGCCGTCGATGTTGAAGGCGCACGACCCGCACACGCCTTCACGGCAGGAGCGGCGGAAGGTCAGCGTCGAATCGATCTCGTTCTTGATCTTGATCAGCGCATCGAGGACCATCGGCCCGCAGGCGTCAAGATCGATGCTGAAGGTATCAAGCCGTGGGTTCTCGCCGCTCTCGGGATCGTAGCGGTAGATACGAAAGCGCCTGACGCGCTTGGCGCCCGCCGGCGCCGGGTGCACCTTGCCCTCTTTAACGCGGGAATTGGCGGGCAGGTTGAATTCGACCATCTCGGTCCTCCTTGTTTTCTCTTGCCTGCGCCGATCAGTAGACGCGTGCCTTGGGCTCGATGTATTCAGCCTCGTCGGTCAGCGTGTACGTATGCACCGGCCGGTATCCCAGCGTCACGCTGCCCTCGTCATCGACCCAGGCGAGCGTGTGCTTCATCCAGGTGACGTCGTCGCGCTGCGGGAAGTCGTCGCGGGCGTGCGCGCCGCGACTCTCCTTGCGCGCTTCGGCCGAGTAGAGCGCCGCCTTGGCGCAGGTCATCAGGTTTTCCAGCTCGAGGGCTTCGACCAGATCCGAGTTCCAGATCATCGAGCGGTCGGCGACCTTGATGTCGGCAAGCTGGGACCAGACGTCGTCGATCTGGCTGCAGCCCGAGGCCAGCACCTCCTGGGTGCGGAACACCGCGGCGTTGCTCTGCATCGTCTTTTGCATGGAAAGACGGATCTTGGCGGTCGGGAGGCTGCCACTGGCGTGGCGCAGACGATCGAGGCGGGCGAGCGCCTTGTCGGCACTGTCCTTGGGCAGCGGACGGTGTGAGCCGCCCGGCTTGACCACCTCGGCCGCGCGCAGCGCCGCCGCCCGTCCGAAGACGACGAGGTCGAGTAGCGAGTTGGTGCCGAGGCGGTTGGCGCCGTGCACCGAGGCGCAGCCGCATTCGCCGACCGCCATCAGCCCCGGGCAGATCGCATCGGGATCGGCGTCGGTCGGGCGCAAGGCCTCGCCGTGATAGTTGGTCGGCACGCCGCCCATGTTGTAGTGGACGGTCGGCAGGACCGGGATCGGCTCCTTGGTGGCATCGACGCCGGCGAAGATTTTCGCCGTTTCGGTGATGCCGGGCAGCCGGGCGTGAAGAATTTCCGGACCGAGGTGCTCGAGGTGCAGAAGGATGTGGTCCTTCTCCGGACCGACGCCGCGGCCTTCGATGATCTCCATGGTCATCGAGCGGCTGACGACGTCGCGCGAGGCGAGGTCTTTCGCGGTCGGCGCGTAGCGCTCCATGAAGCGCTCGCCCTCGGAGTTGGTCAGGTAGCCGCCTTCGCCGCGGGCCCCTTCGGTGATCAGGCAGCCGGAGCCGTAGATCCCCGTCGGGTGGAACTGGATGAACTCGTGGTCCTGCAGGGCGAGGCCGGCGCGCGCCGCCATGCCGTTGCCGTCACCAGTGCAGGTGTGGGCCGAGGTGCAGGAGAAGTACGAGCGCCCATAGCCACCGGTCGCCAGCACCGTGGTCTGGCCGAGGAAGCGGTGGATGGTGCCATCGTCGAGGTTCCAGGCGATGACACCGCGGCAGGTCCCGTCGCTGTCCATCATCAGATCGAGCGCGAAGTACTCGACGAAGAACTCGGCGTTGAACTTGAGGCACTGCTGGTAGAGCGTGTGCAGGATCGCATGGCCGGTGCGGTCGGCAGCGGCGCAGGCGCGCTGAACCGGCGCTTCGCCATAGTTGCGCATATGCCCGCCGAACGGGCGCTGGTAGATCTTGCCGTCCTTGGTGCGCGAGAATGGCACCCCAAAGTGCTCGAGTTCATGCACCGCCGGAATCGCCTGCCGGCACATGTACTCGATCGCGTCCTGGTCGCCGAGCCAGTCGGAGCCCTTGACGGTATCGTACATGTGCCATTGCCAGTGGTCTTCGGCCATGTTGCCGAGGGCGGCGCCGATGCCGCCCTGCGCGGCGACGGTGTGGCTGCGGGTGGGGAAGACCTTGGTGATCGAGGCGGTCTTCAGGCCGGCGGCGGCGAGACCCATGGTCGCGCGCAGGCCTGCGCCCCCGGCGCCGACGACGACGACGTCATAGGTATGATCGATGATGGGATAGGCAGCGGACATCGAAGCTCAGCTCCTGAGGGCGACGAGGACGACCGCCAGCACGCAGGACGCGGCGAGCGCGAACAGCACGAACTTGACGGCGAGAAGGGTGGCGATGCGGGCGGCCTCGCCATGCACGTAGTCTTCGATCACGACCTGCATGCCGAGATGCGCGTGATAGAAGAGGGTAAGCGCGGTAAGGATCATCAGAAGGGCATTGCCGAAGATGCCGATCCACTCCTGGAACGCGAAGTAGTCGGCGCCGATCTGCGAGATCACCGCGCAGACGAACCAGATCAACAGCGGGACCAGGGCGATGGCGGTAACCCGCTGCGCCCACCAGTGGCCGACGCCTTCCTTGGCGGAGCCAAGGCCGCGGACGCGGCCCAACGAAGAACGGAAGGTCATGGTCTTACGCTCCCACGGCGTAGGCGACGATCAGGGTGATGACGGTTGCCGCGCCCGCAAACGCCACGGTAGCGATCCCCGAACAGCGCAGCTTGCTCAGCTCGAAGCCCCAGCCGAAGTCCCAGGCGAGGTGGCGGATGCCGTTGGCGAAGTGGTAGAATAGGGCGAAGGTAAAGCCCCAGAGCAGCAACTGGCCGATCCACGAGCCGATGAACGCCTGCGCGTTGGCAAACGAGTCGGGACCGTAGGCGGCAGCGACCAGCCACCACGTCAGCAGCAAGGTGCCCGCCGTCAGCGCGACGCCGGTGATGCGGTGAAGGATGGACAGGACCGAGGTGATCTGCGGCCGGTAGACCTGGATATGCGGAGAAAGCGGGCGTTCGGTAGGTGGCATGGGGTTCACCCTTGTTTGTTCAGCGCGCGCGGGCTGACCGTTACGGCGCCCGCGAGGATGATCGGACGATGTTCGCTCAACAACCGTTGCATGCCGGCCACGGTAAGTCAACGTTCGCACACGCAAAATAGGGATAAAAATTCCACGCATCAGCCATGCCGTGAACGGCGATGCGCTCCGGGGCGCAGCTATGCTCCTATCTCGGGAAAGCTGTTATTCCTGAAGGTAATAGGCGATCGCAGCCGGGGTCGCGCTCGGCCCGCCGCACCGGCAGTCGAGCCGTCCTCGCGCGTCCGCGCCGCGGCTTCGCACCGGCACCATGGCCTCGCCGCCTTCGGGTTCGCGCATCGCTTGAATTCAGCCCGGTATCGAATTGTATCTATTCGATTTAAGCGAGGAGTCATCCGCGACGCCGCGAAGTGTGTCGTCCGCGTCACCGTCCGCCGCCACAGCCAGCAGTCTCCACCCCATTTGACCTATGAGTGAGCGTTTGATGCAGGGGGGGCAGGTCGTGGCCGAGCCTCGGCGTTGCAAGGACGATCGGCCCCTTCACGATCAGAGCCAGCGCGGCGAGCGCCTGTACGCCGACCACCATGCCCACCGCCAGCATCGCGATGATCGGCGCGGCGAAGAACGCGTCCGCCAGCAGGCAGCGACCGACGGTGATCGCTGGCAACGCGTACAGGCAGCGAGCCGTGCGATCGGGTTTTTGCTTGACACAAGCGGAGGTGGCGGTGACATCTTGGCGCCGGGAAAGACGGAGCGGCGAACGCTTCGCGATCACAGGCCGGGGGCTGAGACAGGGGCGATCACGGCGCGCCACGATGGGTGCGGGCGCAGAAGTGCGGGTTTTCCTGGTGCCGAGGTTGAATTCCGGACGGGCGGCGCGCGCGGGCGTGGGCGACGCCGCCGGGCAACAGGTAGAACAGGCGTGGAATATTTCCTGCAGCAACTGATCAACGGTCTGGCGCTGGGCGCGATCTATGGGCTCATCGCCATCGGCTATACGATGGTCTACGGCATCATCGGCATGATCAACTTCGCCCATGGCGAGGTCTACATGATCGGTGCCTTCGTCTCGCTGATCACCTTCCTGCTGCTCGGCGTCCTCGGCATCTCGTGGATGCCGTTGACCTTGCTGATCGTGCTGGTCTCGGCGATGTTCTTCACCGCCGTCTACGGCTGGACCCTGGAGCGCATCGCCTACCGGCCGCTGCGCGCCTCGCCGCGGCTGACGGCGCTGATCTCGGCGATCGGCATGTCGATCTTCCTGCAGAACTACGTTCAGCTCCTCCAGGGCGCGCGGGTCAAGTCGCTGCCGCCGGTGTTGCCGGGCGGCTTCACGCTGACGGAGCCGGACGGTTTCGCCGTTCAGATCAGCTATCTGCAGATCGGCATTATTGTCATGACCGTGGTGCTGATGGTGGCGTTCTCTTTGCTGATCGCCCGCACGTCGATGGGCCGCGCCCAGCGCGCCTGCGAGCAGGACATGAAGATGGCGTCCCTCGTCGGCATCGATGTCGACCGCACGATCTCGACGACCTTCGTCATCGGCGCGGCGCTGGCCGCCGTCGCCGGGATGATGGTCACGCTCTATTATGGCGTGATCGACTTCTACATCGGCTTTCTCGCCGGCATCAAGGCATTCACCGCCGCGGTGCTGGGAGGCATCGGCTCGCTGCCGGGGGCGATGCTCGGCGGCGTGCTCATCGGCCTGATCGAGGTCTTCTGGTCCGCCTATTTCACCATCGAATACAAGGACGTCGCCGCGTTCGGCATCCTCGTGTTGGTGCTGATCTTCAGGCCCACCGGTCTGCTCGGCCGCCCGGAAGCGGAAAAAGTATGAGCGCACCGGCGCCCGAGGCCAAGATGACCGAGGCCAAGATGGCCGAGGTGGGGATCGCGGCCGAGACCGTTGGTTCGCCGCGCCGCCCGTCGCCGCTGGTGGCGGCGCTGAAGGAGGCGGTCATCGCCGCGCTGGTGGCGTTGGTCATCGCCACGCCGCTGCTCGGCTTCAACACCGTGCAGGTCTCGAGCGGCCTGGTGCTGGAGACGCGCTGGCCGTGGGTCGGCCTCGCCGTTGCCGCCGTGTTCGTCGGACGCTTCTTCCTCGCGCTGTTCCATTCCCGCCGGCGAATCACCCCTGCGCGCGGCGTTACGACCCCTCTGGGCGCGGCGTTCAAGCGCTATGCCCGCCACCTCGGCCCGCTCGCCGTTGCCGTCGCCGTGACCCTGCCGCTGATGCCATTCTCCGACCGGTACATCCTCGACATCGGCATCCTGGTGCTGACCTACGTCATGCTGGGCTGGGGCCTGAATATCGTCGTCGGCCTCGCCGGACTGCTCGATCTCGGTTACGTCGCCTTTTACGCCGTGGGCGCCTACAGCTTCGGGCTGCTGTCCCTGAACTTCGACTGGAGCTTCTGGATCTGCCTGCCGCTCGCCGGGTTGCTCGCCGCGTCGTTCGGGATGATGCTGGGCTTTCCGGTACTGCGGCTGCGCGGCGATTACCTCGCCATCGTTACCCTCGGCTTCGGCGAGATGATCCGCATCATTCTGATCAACTGGTACGGGCTGACCAACGGGCCGAACGGCCTGTCGGGCATTCCGCGGCCGACCTTCTTCGGGCTGCCGTTCACCGCCTCGTCCACCGATGGCGAGCCGACGTTCAGCTCGTTCTTCGGCCTCGACTATTCGCCGCTGCAGCGGGTGATCTTTCTCTACTACCTGATCCTGGTCCTCGCCTTGCTCACCAATGCCTTTACCTTGCGCATACGCAAGCTGCCGATCGGCCGCGCCTGGGAGGGACTGCGCGAGGACGAGATCGCCTGCCGTTCGCTCGGCATCAATCCGACCAACACCAAGCTCACCGCCTTTTCCATCGGCGCGATGTTCGGCGGTTTCGCCGGTTCGTTCTTTGCCACCCGCCAGGGGTTCATCAGCCCGGAGAGCTTTACCTTCATCGAATCGGCGATCATCCTCGCCATCGTCGTCCTCGGCGGCATGGGCAGCCAGTTGGGCGTGGTCGTCGCCGCCGTCGTGCTGATCGGCGGCCCCGAGGTTGTCCGCCAATTGTCCGACTTCCGCATGCTGGCGTTCGGCGGTCTGATGGTGCTGATCATGATCTGGCGCCCGCGCGGCCTGCTCGCCTATCGCGAGCCCACCATCCGCCTTGCCCGTTTTGAGCGCGGCGGCGGCGTGCCCACCGCCGGTCCGGCGAAGGCGCCGTGATGCCGCCAGTGGTGCCATCGATCGCGGGTTCGTCGTCCCACCTTGGCGGCGAAGGTTTTCCCGCGTTGCTGACGGTCGAGCACCTGACCATGCGCTTCGGCGGCCTCGTTGCCATCGACGATGTCTCGTTCGTCGCCCGCGACCGGGCGATCACCGCGGTCATCGGCCCGAACGGCGCCGGCAAGACGACGACGTTCAACTGCCTGACCGGGTTCTACAAGCCGACGGTCGGCCGGCTGACCCTGCATCATCCGCGCAAGGGCGCGATGCTGCTCGAGCGGATGGAGGGGTTCCGCATCCCGCAGCAGGCGGACGTCGCCCGGACGTTCCAGAACATCCGGCTGTTCGGGGCGATGTCGGTGCTCGAGAACTTGATCGTCGCCCAGCACAACCGGCTGATGCGCGCCTCGCTGTTCTCGCTCGCGGGCCTGCTCGGGCTCAAGCGATATCGCAATGCCGAGCGTGAAGCAGTTGAAATCGCCTGCTATTGGCTGGAGAGAGTGGGACTCGTCGATCGCGCCGACTGGGTAGCCTCGAGTCTGCCTTACGGCGATCAGCGCCGGCTCGAGATTGCCCGCGCCATGTGCATCCGCCCGGTGCTGCTGTGCCTCGATGAGCCGGCGGCCGGGCTCAATCCGCGCGAGAGCGCCGAGCTCAACGAGTTGCTGCTCTCGATCCGCGACCAGCACGAGATAGGTATCCTGCTGATCGAGCACGACATGCGGGTTGTCATGCAGATTTCCGATCATATCGTCGTCCTCGATTACGGCCGGAAGATCGCCGAGGGCTCGCCGGACGCGGTGCGCAACGACGCGGCGGTGATCAAGGCCTATCTCGGCGAAGAGGAGGACGAGGCCCTGCCGGACGCCGTCGCCGCCGATCTGGCGCGCACCCAGGGCGAGGGCTGAAGATGCTGTCCGTTGCCGGCGTGCACACCTTCTATGGAAGCATCGAGGCGCTGCGGGGTGTCGATATCGAGGTCCGCGCCGGCGAGATCGTTACCCTGATCGGCGCCAATGGCGCCGGCAAGTCGACGCTGCTGATGACCATCTGCGGCCAGCCGCCGGCGACGCGCGGGGAGATCCGCTTCGAGGGAACCGACATCACCCGCTGGCCGACGCACGCGATCATCGGCGCCGGCATTGCCCAGGCGCCGGAGGGCCGGCGCATCTTCGCGCGGATGAGCGTGCTCGAAAATCTGCTGATGGGGGCCACGACCGGAAATCCGGCGCACCTCGACAGTGACCTCGAACGGGTGTTCGAGCTGTTCCCCATTCTCAAGCACCGCAGCGATCAGCGCGGCGGAACCCTGTCCGGCGGTGAGCAGCAGATGCTGGCGATCGGACGGGCGCTGATGAGCCGGCCGCGGCTGCTGCTGCTTGATGAGCCCTCGCTCGGCCTGGCGCCCCTGGTGGTCAAACAGATCTTCCGGACGATCGAGGAGATCAACCGCGAGCAGAACGTCACCGTTTTTCTCGTCGAGCAGAACGCCTTTCACGCACTCAAGCTGGCGCACCGCGGTTACGTGCTGGTTAATGGGCGCGTCAGCTTGTCGGGAACGGGTGACGAGCTTTTGAATAATCCCGAAATCCGCGCCGCCTACCTCGAGGGCGGGCATTGATGGCGGCCGGGGGAGATCGCCGATGATCGAAGGCTGGCTCGGCAGTTCGCTGACGGTGTTTGTCGGCGTGACCGGCATCCTGACCGGATTCGCCGCGTTCATGACCGGTCAGGCGGTCGCCGGAACCTGGAAACCCTACTGGCAGGTGGTGATCTACTGCGCGCTGCTGGGCGCGGCGGCGCGGTTTCTCGGCTTTGCCCTGTTTCAAGGCGTGCTTTGGTCGCTGACCGGCTATCTGTCAAGCGCCGCCGTGCTGTTGTTGATCGGCACCGCCAGCTTCCGTCTCACCCGTGCCCGCAAGATGGTCTGTCAGTATCCGTGGGTGTACGAGCGCTCCGGACTGTTTACCTGGCGGGAGCGGCATCCGGACGGCTCCGGCGGTGAACTCACGCGCACTTGACAACCTAATCATCGCAAATCAAGGCTGTTCAAGAGCGGTGTTCGCGCCGCGCATCACCGCGATCGGCCGTCTCGATCGTCACTCCTGTCAGCATCGCGGCCGCGCCGCTCAAGCGACACGCACACCGACAATGCATACGGAAGGAACGCACCGATGAGATTTTTCAAGCCCATCCTCGTTGCCGTCGCGGCCCTTATGGCCGGCGCGGCAATGCCAGCCTTCGCCGATATTCCGATCGCCGTCGTCGGGCCGATGACCGGTCAATACGCGGCCTTCGGCGCCCAGATGAAAGCCGGCGCCGAAATGGCCGTCGAAGACCTCAACAAGAAGGGAGGCGTCCTCGGCCAGAAGCTGGTCCTCGAAATTGGCGACGATGCCTGCGATCCGAAGCAGGCGGTCGCCGTCGCCAATCAGGTAGCGAGCAAGGGCGTAAAACTCGTCGCCGGACACTTCTGCTCCGGATCGTCAATTCCCGCCTCCGATGTCTACGCCGAGGAAGGAGTGATCCAGATCTCGCCGGCATCGACCAATCCGAAGCTGACCGAAGCCGGCAAAGCCAACGTCTTCCGCACTTGCGGGCGCGACGATCAGCAGGGCAGTGTCGCCGGCAATTACATCGCCGACCATTTCGGCAAGGAAAAGATCGCCATCGTCCACGACAAGCAAGCGTACTCGAAGGGCCTCGCAGACGAGACGAAAAAGCAGCTCAACGCCCGCGGTATCCAAGAAGTGATGTACGAGACGATCACGCCCGGCGAGAAGGACTATTCGGCACTGGTCAGCAAGCTGAAGCAGGCCGGCGTCGAGATTCTCTACTACGGCGGCTATCACACCGAGGCTGGCCTGATCGTGCGTCAGATGCGCGAGCAGGGCATGTCGACCAAGCTGATTTCAGGCGATGCGCTGGTCACCGAGGAGTATTGGGGCATCACCGGGCCGCTCGGTGAAGGTACGATGATGACGTTCAGCCCGGACCCGCGCAAGAACCCGGCGGCGGCGCCGGTGGTGGCGGAATTCCGCGCCAAGGGAATCGAGCCCGAAGGCTATACGCTGTACACCTATGGTGCGATTGAGGCATGGGCGCAGGCAGTCGGCGATGCCAAGGGCACGGATACCAAGAAGGTCATCGACGCGCTGCATTCGAAGTCGTTTGACACCGTGCTCGGCACGATCAGCTTCGACGAAAAAGGCGATGTGAAGGCGCCCGGGTACGTATTTTACGTTTGGAAGGACGGAAAGTACGATTACGCCCAGTAAGCGCTCGCATCTTGATAAAAACAGCCCGGCGGAACGGGTCCGCCGGGTGTTACCTCGTCTCCGGGCCCATATTCCGGTCCCCATCCCATGGCTGGGCGGCCAAAGGACGGGCCCCGAGATTGCCCCCCCTTGTCAGGATCAGGCGCGGGCCTTGCTTCCGCGCTCATTCTCCTGGGCCTTGCGGCCAAGACCGATGCGCTTGGCGAAATCCGATCGCTGCCGGGCATAGTTCGGTGCGACCATCGGATAGTCCGGCGGAAGATTCCACTTGGACCGATACTCTTCAGGAGTCATGTCATAGGTAGTGCGCAGGTGGCGCTTGAGCATCTTCAACTTCTTGCCGTCTTCGAGGCAGACGATGTAGTCCGGAGTCACGGACTTACGGATTGACGTCGCGGGTTTCGGCGACTCGATTGGCACCTCGACCGGCGGTACGTCCAGCGAATTCAGAGAGTTGAAGACGCTGTGAATGATTTCGGAAATCTGCGATGTCGCAACTTGGTTGTTGCTGAGGTAAGCGGCGACTACGTCTACCGCCATGCGCAACACCTCGTCCCGCGATACTTCGTCATTGTTACTGTCGCTCATGAGAATTCGACCTGACTGCAATAAGGCCCCATCAGTTTTTTATGTAGCACGCGGTCCCGCGCCACTGTCAATGGTAAAATAGAAAACGTAGAGTATTCGAAATCCGCATGCTTGTCGGGACAAAATAACGGTATCATGCAAATCGTCTCACAGAAGGTGCCACAAAGCCTGCACCGGCCGTG
This sequence comes from Rhodospirillales bacterium, assembly GCA_016712595.1. Classification (NCBI taxonomy): domain Bacteria; kingdom Pseudomonadati; phylum Pseudomonadota; class Alphaproteobacteria; order Rhodospirillales; species Rhodospirillales bacterium. The sequence goes on along the minus strand of JADJQT010000001.1, from coordinate 2,538,484 downwards.
AACTGCCCTTTTCGGCATGGCGTGGTCGGAGGTTTCGCGGCGCTCCGCGCGACGGTATCTACCGGCTGACTGGAGAACCGGGGTCAGCTCGGGCGCGTTGTGGGCAGTCAAGTTCATGTGTGCGCAACAGGGCGGGACCGTGCGGACGAGGGGCGCCGTGCTGCGGGCGCAGGCAGCAGCAGCGGTAGCCCGGGCGAAGGATGGTGGCGGGCTGGCCATCCGCTCCGAGATATGGTACGAACAATCTTTGTAATCGCAGTTTTCTCGGACAGTTCGGCACAGACGATGAAACACGAGCCGGTCGGACTGGCCAGCGATCACGCTGGCTATGATCTGAAGCGGATTCTCCTTGAGGAGGTTGGGCAGCTCGGCTGTGTGGCGGTCGATCTTGGCGTTGATGGCACGGAGTCGGTCGACTATCCGGACTACGGGTATGCCATGGCGCATGCCTTGCGCGCGGGGCGGGTGGCGCGCGGGGTCCTCGTCTGTGGCAGCGGCATCGGTATCAGTATTGCCGCCAACCGCTTTTTGGAGGTGCGCGCCGCGCTGGTCTACGATGCGCTCGGCGCCCGCCTTGCCCGGGAACACAACGATGCCAACGTTATCTGCTTCGGTGGGCGCATGATCGGCGCCGATGTTGCGCGTGACTGTTTGCGAGTCTTCCTCGCTACGCCATTCGAGGGAGGTCGTCATCGGCGGCGCGTCGATAAGCTCGCCAAGCCACTTTGAAATCATCGCGGGAGCCTTGAATGTCTTATGCCGCTCACTCCACCACCGTCGACGCTGGCGATCGCTTCTTCGAAGCGTCGGTGAGCGAGTCGGACCCGGACCTTGCCGCGGCCATCGCCGATGAGCTGCAACGCGAGAAGGACCACATCGAGCTGATCGCCTCGGAGAACATCGTCTCGCGCGCGGTGCTCGAGGCGCAAGGCTCGGTGCTGACCAACAAATATGCCGAAGGCTATCCCGGTCGCCGCTATTATGGTGGTTGCGAATATGTTGACGTCGCCGAGGCGCTGGCGATCGAGCGGGCGCGAAAGCTCTTTGATTGCGGGTTCGCCAACGTCCAGCCGCACTCGGGCGCCCAGGCGAACGGCGCCGTCTACCTCGCGCTGATGCAGCCGGGCGAGACGCTGCTCGGCATGTCGCTCGCCGCCGGCGGCCATCTGACCCACGGGGCGGCGCCATCGATCTCCGGCAAATGGCTGAACGCCGTGCAGTACGGCGTGCGCCGCGAGGATGGGCTGATCGATTTTGACGAGGTCGAGCGGCTCGCCGCCGAGCACAAGCCGCGAGTGATCGTCGCCGGCGGCTCAGCCTATCCGCGGATCATTGACTTCGCCCGTTTCCGCGCGATCGCAGATCAGGTGGGCGCCTATTTCATGGTCGATATGGCGCATTTCGCCGGCTTGGTGGCGGCGGGCGTCTATCCCAGCCCGCTCCCGCACGCGCACGTGGTGACGACGACGACGCACAAGACCCTGCGCGGCCCGCGCGGCGGCATGATCCTGACCAACGACGCCGATCTCGCCAAGAAATTCAACACCGCGGTGTTTCCCGGCCTGCAGGGCGGCCCGCTGATGCACGTCATCGCCGCCAAGGCGGTCGCCTTCGGCGAGGCCCTGCGCCCGGAATTCCGCGGCTATGCCGAGCGGGTGGTGGAAAACGCTAAGATGCTGGCACGCACCCTCATCGAGGGCGGGCTCGACATCGTCTCTGGCGGAACGGATTCACACCTGATGCTCGTCGATCTGCGACCGAAATCGCTGACCGGCAAGGCGGCTGAGGAGAGCCTCGGCCGGGCGCATCTGACCTGCAACAAGAACGGCATTCCGTTCGATCCGCAAAAGCCGACGATCACCTCGGGCATCCGCCTTGGCACGCCGGCCGGCACGACGCGCGGCTTCGGACCCGCGGAGTTCCGCCGGGTGGGCGAACTCATCGTCGGCGTGCTCGACGCTCTCGCCAACAATCTCGACGACAACGCCACGGCGGAGCAGGCGGCGGCGGAGCAGGTGGCGGGGCTCTGCCGCCGGTTTCCGATTTATCCCGGCCTTTAAGCGCCGCTCGTAACCGACGACAGCGCCGAGATCGGCGAGGAACAGCCTTATGCGATGCCCGTTCTGCGGCCATGACGATACCCAGGTCAAGGATTCGCGTCCGACCGAAGATCATGCCGCGATCCGCCGGCGACGGTATTGCCCGGCGTGCGGCGCGCGGTGGACGACGTTCGAGCGGGTTCACCTGCGCGAGTTGACGGTGATCAAGAAGAACGGCGAGCGGGCGCCGTTCGACCGCGACAAGCTGTTCCGCTCGCTGCGCATCGCCCTGCGCAAGCGGCCGGTGGACGACGACCGCATCGAGCGGATCGTCAACAGCATCCAGCGCCGGCTGGAAACCTTGGGCGAGTCCGAAATTCCGTCGAAGGTGATCGGCGAGATGGCGATGGATCAGCTCTCGCAGCTCGATCAGGTCGGCTACGTCCGCTTCGCCTCGGTCTATCGCAACTTCCGCGAGGCGAAGGACTTCGAGGAGTTCGTCGAGAGCCTTGGCGACCGCTGAGGCCGTCTCGCCGGGCGGCACCGACGACGCTTATCTGCGTTCGGCACTCGTCCTCGCCCGGCGCGGGCTGGGCCGGGTGTGGCCCAATCCCGCAGTCGGCTGCGTCCTGGTCGCAGGTGGGCACACCGGCAGGCGCATCGTCGGGCGCGGCGTTACCCAGCCGGGCGGCCGGCCGCATGCCGAAGCCATCGCCCTGGAGCGGGCAGGGCGGGCGGCGCGGGGCGCCGTCGCCTACGTTACCCTTGAGCCATGCGCGCACGACCGGGCGGGCGGCTCGTGCTGCGCGGCGCTGATCGAAGCCGGCATCGGCCGCGCGGTTATCGCCTGCGAAGACCCCGATCCGCGCACCAACGGGCAGGGCGTCGCCCGGCTGCGCGCCGCCGGCATCCCCGTCACCGTCGGCCTGCTTGGCGAGGAGGCGGCGGCGCTCAACGAGGGCTTCTTCCGCAGGGTGCGGGACGGCCGGCCGATGATCACCTTAAAGCTCGCCACCTCGCTCGACGGGCGCATCGCCGCGCCGTCGGGCGACAGCAGGTGGATCACCGGCGAAGAGGCCCGTGCCCGCGGCCACCTGCTGCGCGCCAGCCACGATGCCATCCTTGCCGGCTCAGCAACGGCGCTCGCCGACGATCCGTCGCTGACCTGCCGACTTCCCGGACTCGAAGACCGCTCGCCGGTGCGGGTGATCGCCGATCGCCGCCTGCGCCTTTCGCCGGACGCTCTGGTGATCCGCACCGCCCGTCAGACCCCGACCTGGGTGCTGACCTCCCCCGATGCCGATGCGCAGCGCCGTCGTGCCCTCGAAGCGGCAGGCGCCGAGGTCGTCACCCTTGCCGGTGCGCCGCCCGATGCCGCGGCGATGGCCGCAGCGCTTGCCGCCCGCGGCATTACCCGCCTGCTGATCGAGGGCGGCGGCGAAATTGCCGCGGCCTTTCTTGCCGCCGGCCTCGTCGATCGCCTCGCCTGGTTCACCGCGCCGCGCATCCTCGGCGGCGACGCCACCCCCGCCGTCGCCGCCCTCGCCTTGCAACGGGTGAGCGATGCCCCTACCTTCGCTGTCCTAGGGCGGGGATGCTTCGGCGATGATTTTCTGACGGACGGCACTCGCCGCAGCCAAGACATACGCTAAATCCGCCAGGGCGTTCCGCTGGTCGTCGTGACCAAGGCGGGCTAAACATGCTCGCCGTCACCGTCGATCGATCGAGCATCGAGCATGAGGCACTTCATTCGCCATCCCGTGGACATTCCGATCGAAGTGAGCGCGGATGAGCAGTCACTTCACGCCTTGCCTCACGCCTGCAACGTGAGTGTCGGCGGGCTGGCCATCCAGTCCGACGTCGAGCTCAAGCCCGGCGCGATCATCGATATCCGCATCCCTTTCGTGCGACCGATGTTCGAGACCAAGGCGAGGGTGGTCTGGTGTCATGATCATGAACAGAATTTCGACCTCGGGGTCGAATTCCTCGATCCCGAAGACGCATTTCGCGCCCGCATGGTCGAACAGGTCTGCCACATCGAAAAATACAAACAAGACATGCACAGGGAAGGCCGCTATATCACGCCTGAGGAGGCGGCCATGGAGTGGATCGACAAATACGCATGGCGATTTCCTGGAAACTATTAACTATATTTCTTTAGTACACCTTTAAAAAACATCTTGGTAACTGCTCACCGGGTTGGCATTTTGGGGTTGCGCGGGCGGGCTGGATGTGAGTCAAGGCATGGATGCCTCCGCCGTTTCGGTACCGCCTCAGTGACCGGGAGAAGGACGCGCTGCTCACGGAGCAGGCGGCGTTGATCGAGCGGCAGGCGATGCGCATCGCGGAGCTCGAGGCGCTGCTGGTGAGCAATTACGGCTTTGGCGCTGGCCCGATGGACAGGCCCGCGGCGCGCGGGAGGACAGCACATCGGCGGTTGACAGGACGGGCCGGGGAATGCACTTTAATCTCATTATGACGAAGATGAGATGCGGCCTTCTCCGACTTTCCTGCCCGGCCTCCTGAAGAGGGGTCGGGTTTGTTGTGGGATAAGATCTAGGGTCCGCAGACCGGGTTTCGTTATGGTTTCCTCGCCGATGTCTTGTGCTGGTGGTGCTGTCGCGCCCGAGCCGCGCGCCTGTGCCTTCGTTCTCGCCCCGGTGAACGTCCCGGCGATTGTTCTTGTCCGCGCGCGCCTGCGACTTCCCGGCGGTCGTCGGGACTGACGGCAGCCCGGCGGCCGTAGCGCTGCCCAATTCCTCCTTATCCACACTGAAACGCCTTAAGCGGAGCACGCTTTGCCATGCTGTGCGCACCCGAGACCAAGTATCGTCCGTTTACCCCCGTCGATCTGCCCGACCGCACCTGGCCGGCGCGCCGCGTGACCCGCGCGCCTCGCTGGTGCTCGAGCGACCTGCGCGACGGCAACCAGGCGCTGATCGATCCGATGAACCGCGAAAAGAAGCGCCGCTTTTTCGATCTTCTGGTCGATACCGGTTTCAAGGAGATCGAGGTCGCCTTTCCCTCGGCCTCTCAGACCGACTTCGACTTCGTCCGCCACCTGATCGAGGGGCGCGGCGTGCCCGAGGACGTCTCGATTCAAGTACTCACCCAGTCGCGCACCGATCTGATCCATCGCACCTTCGAGTCCCTGCGTGGGGCGCAGCGGGCAACCGTGCATCTTTATAACGCCACTGCTCCGGTGTTCCGCCGCGTCGTTTTCGCGATGGACCGCCAGGGCGTCATTGACCTTGCCGTCGCCGGCGCCCGCACCATCCGCGATGCCGCCGACCAACAGCCGGATACCCGCTGGAGCTTCGAATACTCGCCCGAGACCTTCTGCTTTACTGAGCTCGACTTCGCGCTCGAGGTCTGCGAGGCGGTACTCGACGTCTGGCAGCCGACTGCCGAGAACCCGGTGATCCTCAATCTGCCGGCGACGGTCGAGGTGGCGATGCCCAATGTCTATGCCGATCAGATCGAATGGATGTGCCGGCACATCTCGCGGCGCGACGCGGTGGTGATCAGCGTGCACCCCCATAACGACCGCGGCACCGGAGTGGCTGCCGCCGAGATGGCGATGCTCGCCGGCGCCGATCGCATCGAGGGTTGCCTGTTCGGCAACGGCGAGCGCACCGGCAACGTCGATCTGGTCACCCTGGCTCTCAACCTCTATTCGCAAGGCATTGATCCCGGCCTCGATTTCTCCGACCTGCGCCAGGTGGTACGCACCGTCGAGGAATGCACGCAGATCCCGCTGCACCCGCGCCATCCCTATGCCGGCGAGCTGGTGTTCACCGCCTTTTCCGGCTCGCACCAAGACGCCATCCGCAAGGGCTTCACCGCCCAGGCGCAACGCAACGACGGGATCTGGGAGGTGCCGTACCTGCCGATCGATCCAGCCGACCTCGGCTGTTCCTATGAGGCGGTTATCCGGGTGAACAGCCAGTCCGGCAAAGGCGGCATCGCCTGGGTGCTCGATCAGGACCAGGGGCTGCACTTGCCGCGCCGCTTGCAGGTCGATTTCAGCCGCGTCGTCCAGGAGCTGGCCGACCGCAGCGGGCACGAGCTCACCGGCGCGGATATCTGGACCGCGTTTCGCTCGGCCTACTGCCTCGACGGTCCTCAGCGCTTCGCTTTGGTCAGCTATGCCGAGGGCGCGGCCCATCGGCCGGTGGAGGGGTCGAGAGATGGCCGGCGCTTCAGCGGGCGGATCAGCGTCGATGGCACGGAGCGGGCGATCGGTGGTGTTGGCAACGGCCTGATTTCCAGCACCCTCGATGCGCTGAGGAGCGCCTGCGGCGTCGAACTCGACGTCGTCGACTATCACGAGCACGCGCTCGGACGCGGCGCCGATGCCCAGGCTGCCGCCTACGTCGAGTGTACGACTGCGGATGGGCGCACCGTCTTCGGCGTCGGCATCGATGCCGACGTGGCCACCGCCTCGGTCCGCGCCGTGCTCAGCGCCGCCAACGCCCTTGCCAGGGAATCGTCGTAAGCGCGCGTCCGGCAATGCCGCCCGGCCGTACGATCGCGGTCGCGGCGGCGAGACCGCCGGCCGGGCCGCCATTGCTGGCTCGTCACTGCGGCCGTCCGGCGATCAGGCGAAGCGGTCGAGGGCGAGGCCGTCGAGTGGCACCGGGGCGGGACGGCCGGCGATCACGTCGGCGAGGATGCGGGCGGAGCCGGCGGCCATCGTCCAGCCGAGCGTGCCGTGCCCGGTGTTCAAGAACAGGTTCTCGAAGCCGGTGCGGCCGATGACCGGCACGCCGTCGGGGGTCGCCGGGCGCAGACCGGCCCAGAACTCGGCGCGGCCGGCATCGCCACAATCGGGAAACAGCTCCAGCGCCGTGCGCAGCAAGAAACGCCCGCGCGCCTCGCTGATGCGGACGTCGTGACCGATGAATTCGCCGGTGCCGGCGATGCGCAGCCGCTCGCCGAGCCGGCTGTAGACCATCTTGAACGCATCGTCGATGAGGCTGACCGTGGGCGCTCCAGCGTGCCCGGCGACGGGGACGGTCACCGAGTAGCCCTTGGCGGGATAGACCGGCAGTCGCAGTCCTAACGGCGCCAGCAGCCGCGGGCTGAAGCTGGCGAGCGCGACAATGATGACGTCGGCCTCGATCTCGTCGCGGTCGGTCTCGACGGCGGCGATGCGGCGCGCACCGCCCGCCGCCGCCGGGCGCAGGCGGCGAACGGTCTCGCCGAAACGGAAGACCACACCGCGCTCGGCGCAGACGCGGGCGAGTTCACGGGTGAAGACGTGCGCATCGCCGCTCTCGTCCTGCGGGCTGAAGATGCCGCCGACGAGCTGGTCGCGTACGCTGGCCAGCGCCGGCTCGAGCGCGATGCAGCCCTCGGCGTCGACGACGCGCCGCTCGCAGCCGAGACTGGTCATCAGATCGGCGCCGGGCAGCGCGTCGTGAAAGTCGCGTGGATCGCGGAAGATATGCAAAATTCCCCGGGTCAGCGCATCGTAGACGATGCCGGTCTCTGCCCTAAGGCGGGCGATCTGCCGGCGGCTTTCCAGGGCCACGCCCAGGGCTCGCTCGATGTTGATCCGCACCCGGGCCCGGGTACAGTTGGCAAGGAACCGGGCCAGCCAAGCGGCGAGCGCCGGGTCCCAGCGCGCGTGCAGCAGCAGCGGTGCATCGCTGCGGCCGAGCCAGCGCAGCGCCTTCCATGGCGTCGACGGCGTTGCCCACGGAGTGACGTGATTGGCCGAGATCTGCCCGCCGTTAGCGTAGCTGGTCTCCAGTCCAGCGCCCGGCTGACGGTCGATAACCGTCACAGAGGCACCATCTTTGGCCATGTAGTATGCCGTTGTCACGCCGATGACGCCGGCACCGAGGACGACGACGTTCATGCGGCACGCGCGCCGCGACCAACAGACGCGGTCGCAGCGCCGATAGCGTAAGGACTGGTGATCAAAGGGATGGCGGCGAGAGGGATATTCATTGGAGGGTTATAGGTCGCGCGCCCACATTTCACCAGACCGGCAGGCAGGATATCATCGGCTCTCCGCCGGCTTGCGGCGGCGCTGCGAGACCCGCGGATTGTTATCCATGCGCAGCACCACCTTGTTCGCCGATGCATTACTCACCGTCGCGGAAATGTACCGGGCGGATTCTGCCGCGGTTGCCGCCGGCGTGCCCAGCCTGGCGCTGATGGAGGCGGCGGGGGCGGCGATCGTCCGCGAGATCCGCCGGCGCTGGCGGCCACGTCCGGTCACCGTCTTGTGCGGGCCGGGAAACAATGGCGGTGACGGCTTTGTCGCTGCCCGGCTGCTGGCGGGGCAGGGATGGCCCGTCCGCCTCTGCCTGTTGGGCGATGTCTCCACCCTGCGCGGCGATGCGGCGGTCAATGCCGCGCGCTGGGCGTTTGCCGTTCACCCGCTTGACGACGCACGATTGGAAGGTGAGCCTCTGATCGTCGACGCGCTGTTCGGCGCCGGTCTGTCGCGGGCGCCCGACGGGCCGGTGGCGAGCTTGATCGACGCGATCAACCGGCAGGGTCTCGATTGTATCGGCGTCGATGTGCCGAGTGGCGTGCACGGTGATACCGGCGCGGTGCTGGGAACGGCGCTGACCTGCCGGCTGACGGTGACATTCTTTCGTCGCAAGCCGGGGCATCTGCTGCTGCCGGGACGCGAGCGGGCGGGCGAGGTCATCGTCGCCGATATCAGCATCCCGGCCAAGGTCCTGGACGACATTCGCCCCACGGTCTTTGCCAACGCTCCGGCGCTCTGGCTTGAGCGGCTGCCCCGGCCCGGAGCCGAAGCACACAAGTACACCCGCGGCCACGCGTTGATTGCTGCCGGGACGGAGATGAGCGGGGCGGCGCGCCTTGCGGCCGATGCCGCGCGGCGGATCGGCGCGGGGCTGGTGAGTGTCGCGGCCCATCCCGATGCCCGGGGGATCATCGCCGCCGGCAGCCCGGGGACGATCGTCGCAACCGTGAGCGACGAGGCGGCGTTTGATGCCCTGCTCGCCGATCCACGCCGTAACACCGTGCTTCTTGGTCCCGGTGCCGGCGCCAGCGAGCAGACACGCCGGCGTGTACTCGCCGCGCTGGTCGCCGGCAAGTCCTGCGTGTTCGATGCCGACGCGTTGACCAGTTTCCGCGACGCCCCGCGCGTCCTGTTCGATGCGATCGCGTCACCCTGCGTGCTGACCCCGCACGAGGGCGAGTTCGCCCGGCTGTTTCGCTTCGAGGGCGATAAGCTCACCCGCGCTCGCGCCGCCGCCGCCGCCTGTGGCGCGGTGGTCGTGCTCAAGGGTGCCGATACGGTGATCGCCGATCCCGGTGGGCGGGCGGCGATCAACGAGGGGGCGCCGCCCGAGCTCGCGACCGCCGGCAGCGGCGACGTGCTCGCTGGGATGGTCGCGGGGCTCTTGGCACAAGGATTGCTGCCATTCGATGCGGCCTGCGCCGCGGCGTGGATTCACGGCCGCGCGGCCGCCGCATTCGGCGCGGGGCTGATCGCCGAGGACGTGATCGGCGCGATCCCGCAGGTGCTGACCGTGCTTCGCACGTCTCGCGGGAATGGGGCGATGCACGATCAATGATGATTGCGATCTCAACACTCACAGGCGCGAAAGACCGGGTCCGATCCATGGAAACAAAGACACTCGCCAAACCCGAAGATGGAGGCAGTCTTTTTCAGCAGGCGCTGCGTTCGCTGCGCTATCGCTGGCAGAATATCGCCGGAGCGGAATACGACGCGGAGGCGGCGAGCACCCGTCCCAACCTTCCGGAAGACGACCTTGAGCGCTTGCGCCGGCAGATGCGCGACTGTCTCGAGGCACGCGGCGGCGAGGTTACCGCGCGGGCGCGTGCCGCGGCGCTCGGACGCGCTTATTTGGCACTCGATCAGCAGGGGCGCGAGCGCTTCCTGCGCATGCTGGCGGAGGATTTCGACGTCGTCGACGAGGCGGTGGAGGCGGCGATCGAATCGTTGCACGAAACCCAGAGCATCGAGGAGCGCCGGCTCGCCCGGCGACGCCTGCGCCAGGCGCTGGAATCGCCGCGCAGCACGCTGCTAACGCAGTTTAACAGCTTGCCCGAGGGGGTGAAGTTTCTTGTTAATATGCGCGCAGAACTGCTTGCGATAGTGCGAAAAGATCCAATTTTTGGTTTGCTTGAGGACGATCTTCGGGCTCTTCTCGCCACTTGGTTCGATGTTGATTTTCTTGAGCTGCGACGGATCACCTGGGACACGGCTTCGGGCGCGCTGCTTGAAAAGCTGATCGCATACGAGGCGGTACATGCGATCGAAAGCTGGGACGAGCTCAAGGACCGCTTGGACTACGACCGGCGATATTTCGCCTACTTTCATCCGCGCATGCCCAACGAGCCGTTGATCTTCGTCGAGGTGGCGCTGGTCAGCGGCATGGCCGATAATGTTCAGGGCTTGCTCGATCCGGCGACACCGGTGCAAGATCCGGCCTCAGCCAACACCGCCATCTTCTACTCGATCAACAATGCCCAACGCGGTCTCGATGGCATCAGTTTTGGCAATTTTCTGATCAAGCGCGTGGTCGACCGGCTCTTGCAGGAGTTCCCCAACCTCAAGGTTTTCGCCACGCTATCGCCGATCCCGGGGTTTATGAAATGGCTGGGCGCGACGTTGTCGGATGGCGACGCCGGCTTGCTGCTTCCCTCGGAGCGAAAGACCCTGGGCGGCGTTCTCGGCGTCGATAAGGGCGCCAAGGGATGGCTGAAAGAAACGCTGAGTTCGACCGCGTGGGCCGAGGACGAAGCCCTGGCGAAGGCCCTGCGGCCGATTCTCTGCCGGCTGTGCGCCCGTTATCTCGTGCACGAGAAGCGGGCGAGCGGCGCCGCGCTCGATCCGGTCGCCCACTTCCACCTGAGCAACGGCGCGCGCATGGAGCGGCTGAACTGGATGGCCGACCGATCGAGCAAGGGCTTGCGGCAATCGGCGGGACTGATGATCAACTATCGCTACGATCTGGCTCGCATCGACGCCAATCATGAGGGTTACCGCGCCAATGGCCGGCGAGCCCTGTCGTCGTCGATCAAGGGACTGCTCGGCGATTGACCGCAGCCGCGACGGGGCATAGGGCAATTGGGTCAGGCGGCAGGCGGGAAGCCCCGCGCCGATGGCTGATGATGATTGACAGACGAGCGCACTCAATTAGAGTTCGCATCCCTGCTGGCGGGTGCGGCGTTCCGGCGGGCGTGGTGGAACTGGTAGACACGCAGGATTTAGGTTCCTGTGACGAAAGTCGTGGGGGTTCAAATCCCTCCGCCCGCACCATCCGACCTCCCCACCCGTCCATGTCGGAGCGGGCGGCAACGCGAAGCTCTGCGGCCGCCTTTGGCCTGCCGGCTTCCTCGATATCTACGTGAGACGATGCAAGTTACTGAAACGCAAATCGACGAACTTACCCGGCAATTCCGCGTGGCGCTTACCGCCGACGAGATCGAACGCAAGGTCGAGACCCGGCTCAACGAGCTTGCCCTTTCGGTGAAGATTCCCGGCTTTCGCCCCGGCAAGGTGCCGATCGCCCTCATGCGCAAGCGCTACGGCGCCTCGGTCAAGAGCGAGGTTCTCGAAGCGGCGATCAACGAGAGTTCGCAGACGGTGATCAGCGAGCGTGGCTTGCGCGCGGCGCTGCCGCCGCGGGTCGAACTCGCCGCCTTGCCCGAAGACGGCGATGTCGAATTCACCGTCGCCGTCGAACTGCTGCCGGAGATCACGCCGCCGGATTACGCGCAGATTCAGCTCGAACGGCTCGTCGCGTCGGTGGACGAGGCGGATGTCGAGCGCCGTGTCGAGCGCTTTTCCGAAGCCGTTGGCGAGGAATCCCCCCTGAGCGAGTCTCGGGCGGCGCAGACGGGCGACATCGTCGTGCTCGACGTGCTCGGTCCCGACGATCGCTGGCCGTTTGATGCGGAGAACAGCACGGACGTTCGCATGCGCGTCGGAATGGACGGGCCGGTCCCGGGATTTACCGAGCAACTGATCGGCGCTGCCGCCGGTGAACGCCGCCAGATCACCGTGACCATCCCGGACGACGCCGAGCGGCGCGATCTCGTAGGGCAGGAGCGGACGTACGACGTCGAGATCAAGGAGATAAGAACGCTGCAACCGGCTGCGATCGACGACGAACTGGCCAAGCGCGGCGGGTGGGAAAATCTCGAGGACCTGAAAACCTGGTTGCGCGAGCAGCACGACAACGAGCTGAAATCGATGACGCGGATGCGCCTGAAACGCGCGCTCCTCGACCGGTTGGCGGAACTCTACGACTTTGCCGTGCCCAAGGGGCTGGTCGAGCGCGAATATGGGACGATCCTTGCCCAGTTCGCCGAGAAGACGGCCGACGCCCATAGCGATGATCACGATCACCACGATCATGAGCATCACGATCATGAGCATCACGATCATGACCACAGCCAGTGCGATCATGACCACGGCCCTGCGCACGACGCGCCGGCGGCCGATGCGGCGCTCAGCGATGCGCAAAAGGACGAATATCGGGCGCTCGCCGAACGGCGGGTGCGCCTCGGCCTGCTGCTTGCTGAAATCGGCCGCGTCAACAACCTGCGGGTCACATCGGAGGAAATGGGCAAGGCGATTGTTGCCCAGGCGCGACGCTTCCCCGGCCAGGAACAGCAGGTGATCGATTTCCTGCGCAAAAATCCGCAGGCACACGAGGGACTGGCTGCTCCGATCCTCGAGGACAAGGTGGTGGATTTCATCCTCGAAATGGCACAGGTCAGCGAGCGGAACGTTTCCGCAGAAGAGTTGTTGCGCGACCCGGATGCGCAGACCACATCATCCGCGGTGGCCGAGTAGCGATTTTGAATGCGGTATTGGCAAGACGTTCGCGCGCGGTCACTGACGTCGAAGCGATGGTAATGTTACGTCTTCATTGCATCGGCGCAAACGAAGGCATGCAGGCGATACCTGCCCGATCGCTTTGCGGCAGCTGATCATCAAGGCGCAGGTCGGCGCCAGATCGGCGATGCCCGCGAGGCTTGAGGGTGATAGATTCGAGAAGGGATGGCTGGTGGAAACCTACATGAATTCGCTGATCCCCATGGTTGTCGAGACGACCAATCGCGGAGAACGTGCGTACGATATCTATTCGCGCCTGCTCAAGGAGCGCATCGTCTTCCTGACCGGTCAGGTGCATGACGGCGTCGCGAGCCTTATCTGTGCGCAGCTTTTGTTCCTTGAGTCGGAAAACCCCAACAAGGACATCGCTTTCTACATCAATTCCCCGGGCGGCCTGGTGACTGCCGGTCTCGCCATCTACGATACGATGCAATACATCCGCCCGGACGTTTCGACTGTCTGCATCGGTCAGGCGGCGTCGATGGGATCGCTTTTGCTCGCGGCGGGCGCTGCCGGCAAGCGCTTCGCCCTGCCGAACGCCCGGATCATGGTGCACCAGCCATCCGGTGGCGCGCAGGGCCAGGCGACCGACATCGAGATCCAGGCGCGCGAGATCCTGTCGTTGCGCGCACGCCTCAACTCGATCTACGTCCATCACACGCGCCAGCCGCTCGACGTCATCGAGCGCGCGGTCGAGCGTGACCGCTTCATGAACCCGGAGGAGGCAAAGGAGTTCGGCATCGTTGACGACGTGGTGAGCAGCCGCCCGCGCAGCGACGACGGCGAACGTCCGGCGGCGGTCCGCGTGCAACGCACGTGAACGGGGCGCCCGCCGGCCTTGCCGCGTTTGGGGAATTGCCGCCGCAAGGACCGGCAACAGCCCTGGACGCGGCGCTCGACGGCTTGCCAGCGTTTTGGCATTGTACCAATCGCTTGCAAATGGATAACATAGCAACGTTACGGCGCGGTTACGGAAGAGGCCATGAGCAAATCTGCGGGTGGTGACTCGAAGAACACCCTCTACTGCTCCTTCTGCGGCAAGAGCCAGCATGAGGTCCGCAAACTGATCGCCGGCCCGACGGTGTTCATCTGTGATGAATGCGTCGAGCTGTGCATGGACATCATCCGCGAGGAGCATAAGACGGGACTGATCAAGTCAGGCGAGGGTGTCCCCACGCCGCTTGAGATCTGCACTGTTCTCGACGACTACGTCATTGGCCAGAGCCGGGCGAAGAAGGTCCTGTCGGTTGCCGTGCACAACCATTACAAACGGATCAATCACACAGCCAAGAACAATGATGTCGAGCTGGCGAAGTCGAACATTCTGTTGATCGGCCCGACCGGCTGCGGCAAGACGCTGCTGGCGCAGACGCTGGCGCGCATCCTCGACGTGCCGTTCACCATGGCGGACGCGACGACGCTCACCGAAGCCGGCTATGTCGGCGAGGATGTCGAGAACATCATCCTCAAGCTGTTGCAGGCGGCCGACTACAACGTCGAGCGGGCACAGCGCGGGATCGTCTACATCGACGAGGTCGACAAGATTTCGCGCAAGTCCGACAATCCGTCGATCACCCGCGACGTCTCCGGCGAAGGCGTGCAGCAGGCGCTGCTGAAGATCATGGAGGGCACCATCGCCAGCGTGCCGCCGCAAGGCGGGCGCAAGCATCCGCAGCAGGAGTTCCTTCAGGTCGATACGACGAACATCTTGTTCATCTGCGGCGGTGCCTTCTCCGGACTGGATAAGATCATTTCCGCCCGCACCAAGGGCACGACGGTCGGCTTTGGCGCCGATGTGCGCGCCCCGGACGAGCGCCAGACCGGCGAGATCCTCAAGGAAGTCGAGCCGGAAGATCTCCTGAAGTTCGGCCTGATTCCCGAGTTCATCGGCCGCTTGCCGGTGATCGCGACCCTGGGCGACCTCGACGAGGAGGCACTGGTCGACATCCTGACCAAACCGAAAAACGCACTGGTCAAGCAGTATCAGCGGCTGTTTGAAATGGAGGGAGTGCGCCTCGAATTCACCGAAGGCGCGCTTAAGGGCGTGGCCAAGCGGGCGATGCAGCGCAAGACCGGCGCCCGTGGCCTGCGTTCGATCATGGAGAGCATCCTGCTCGAGACGATGTTCGACCTTCCCGGCCTCGAAGGGGTTGAGGAGGTGGTGATCAATCGCGAAGTCGCCGAGGAGCAGGCCAACCCGCTGTTCATCTACGCCGATCGTCGCGGCGACGTCGGTAGCAGCGCCTGAAACCGGCACGCCCCGGTCCGTTCGCCGTGAACTTGACCGGGGCGGGTTGCCGCCCCACCTCTCGGCATGATCGCCGCGAGTTCCGGCGAATCGCGTCGTTGGTTTTCGCTCGCGATCCGCAGCCGGAAGGAACAAGGATGCCAGCCTCGTGACCAGCCAGACGAATATTTTCCCGGTCCTGCCGCTTCGCGACATCGTCGTCTTTCCGCACATGATCGTGCCGCTGTTTGTCGGCCGCGAAAAGTCGGTTCGCGCTTTGGAAGACGTGATGAAGGACGACCGGCAGATCCTGCTGGTGGCGCAGAAGAATGCGGCGCAGGACGATCCCACGCCTCAGGACATTTTTTCCGTCGGCACGATCTCGACGGTTCTGCAGTTGCTGAAACTGCCGGACGGCACGGTCAAGGTTCTCGTCGAGGGCGGGCATCGCGCGAGCATCCGCGCCTTTACCGACCGGGACGAGTTCTTCGAAGCGGAAGCGGTGGTCATTCCCGACGGCGGTGGCGAACAGCAGGAACTGGAAGCGTTGTCGCGCTCCGTGGTCGGGCAGTTCGAACAGTACATCAAGCTGAACAAGAAGATCCCACCCGAGGTGCTCGTTTCGATCAACCAGATCGAGGAGCCGAGCAAGCTCGCCGATACGGTTGCCTCGCACCTGGCACTGAAGATCGCCGACAAGCAGGAACTGCTGGAGATCGATACGGTCGCCGAACGCCTTGAGCGGATCTATTCGTTCATGGAAGCCGAGATCGGTGTCCTGCAGGTGGAAAAGCGCATCCGTAACCGCGTCAAGCGGCAGATGGAGAAAACGCAGCGCGAGTACTATCTGAACGAGCAGCTCAAGGCGATCCAGAAGGAACTCGGCGAAAGCGAGGACGGGCGCGACGAAGCGGGCGAACTCGAGGAGCGGATCAAGAAAACGCCGCTCAGCAAGGAAGCGCGGGAAAAGGCGCTGGGCGAGCTGAAGAAGCTGCGTTCGATGAGCCCGATGTCGGCCGAAGCCACCGTCGTGCGCAATTATCTCGACTGGATGCTGACCATTCCGTGGAAAAAGCGCACACGGATCAAAAAGGACATCAAGCACGCTCAGGAAATCCTCGATACGGATCATTATGGGCTGAGCAAGGTCAAGGAGCGAATTCTCGAATATCTGGCCGTCCAGCAGCGGACCAACCGCCTTCGCGGCCCGATTCTTTGCCTCGTCGGCCCGCCCGGTGTCGGCAAGACCTCGCTCGGCAAGTCGATCGCGCGGGCGACGGGGCGAAATTTCGTGCGCATGTCGCTGGGTGGCGTGCGCGACGAGGCGGAGATTCGCGGTCACCGGCGGACCTATATCGGCTCGATGCCGGGCAAGATCATCCAGGGGATGAAGAAGGCCAAGGCATCGAACCCGCTGTTCCTGCTCGACGAAGTCGACAAAATGGGGCACGACTGGCGCGGCGATCCGGCCTCGGCACTGCTTGAGGTCCTTGATCCCGAGCAGAACAGCGCCTTCAACGATCACTACCTCGAGATCGATTACGACCTGTCGGACGTGCTGTTCGTCACCACGGCGAACACGATGAACATGCCGCCGCCGTTGCTTGATCGCATGGAGATCATCCGTATCTCGGGGTATACCGAAGATGAGAAGATCGAGATCGCCAAGCGGCATCTGATGCCGAAACAGATCGAGGCGCACGGCCTGAAGGCGGAGGAGTGGTCGATCGCCGATGAAGCGCTGCGCGATCTGATTCGCTACTACACTCGCGAGGCCGGCGTCCGCAATCTTGAGCGCGAGATCGCAACACTCACGCGCAAGGCGATCAAAGACATCATGATGGGCGAGCAGTCGAGCGTCCACGTGACCTCCACCAACCTTGAGACCTATGCCGGCGTCAAGAAATTCCGCTACGGCGAGATCGAAGAGGAAGACATGGTCGGTGTCACCACCGGCCTTGCCTGGACAGAGGTCGGTGGCGAGCTGTTGTCGATCGAGGCCGTGGTGGTGCCCGGCAAGGGGCGGGTGACCTACACCGGCAAGCTCGGTGACGTGATGCGCGAATCAATCCAGGCGGCGAAGTCGTTCGTGCAGTCGCGCGCCATTCGATTCGGTATTTCACCGCTCTCGTTCAGCCGACGGGACATTCATGTCCACGTCCCCGAAGGCGCAACGCCCAAGGACGGACCGTCGGCGGGAGTGGCGATGGTGACCTCCATCGTCTCCGTGCTCACCGGCATCGCGGTGAGAAAGGACGTGGCGATGACCGGCGAGGTAACGCTGCGTGGCCGTGTTCTGCCGATCGGCGGCTTGAAGGAGAAGCTGCTTGCCGCGCATCGCGGTGGGCTGAAAACCGTGTTGATTCCGCGTGACAACGAACGGGAGCTCTCGGAGATCGCTGATAACATCAAGCAAAGGTTGAACATCATCCCGGTCGCGACCGTCGACGAGGTACTGGCCAACGCGCTCGTCGGCGATTTGACGCCCATTGAATGGGATGAGGATTCCGATCTCCAGGCACCGTCAGTTGCGGCGGAGGAGGATGATATCGGCGGCGTGCTGACCCACTGACCTGCTTGCGGCGGCCGCGCGGGTTTTTGCGTGCTCGCCGCCGCACATGGTCCTCACCGTTTCCGGCCGATCCGTGCAAACGGTTGTGCTATCGCGCTGTTTCCGCGATTGACGGACGGATTGAACAGCATTTACAGTTTTTCTACGGAGCATTTGGGTGCTTCCGGCGGGCAAGCGGCCCGGCCAATCCTCAATCGGGGGAGTTCATTGAATAAGAATGACTTGATCAACACGGTTGCGACTGAGACCGGCCTCGCCAAGCAGGAAGCGGCGAAGGCGATCGACAGCGTGTTCGACGCGATTACGGGCGCACTGAAGATCGGCGACGAGGTCCGTCTGGTCGGGTTCGGAACGTTCAGTGTCTCCGAGCGCGCCGCCTCGCAAGGGCGCAATCCGCGCACCGGCGATACAATCAGCATCTCGGCCTCAAAGCAGCCGAAATTCCGCGCCGGCAAGGGGCTGAAGGACGCGCTCAACTAATCGCGCGTAGCGGCGTTGCCGCCGCGCGCACCTGTACGCGGCGTTCCTGCTTGCGCTAAGATCAGACGGGCAGTCGAGGTTCACGCCCTCACCAAAAACGGCAGGTATCAGTGCCTCCGGGCGGTTAGCTCAGTTGGTAGAGCGCCACGTTTACACCGTGGATGTCGGCGGTTCGAGCCCGTCACCGCCCACCACTGTCGTTCGCTGCCGGCATTTTGTCGGACCGGGCCCAGTCGTGAGATGATAGACTGCTCCGATCCGCGCCGGTGCGCCGACCATTTTCTGCGCAGGCGCTCGAACGAGACGAACACACACAAGATCACATAAAATGCCGGCGGGTCGGCAGGTGAGCGCCTGCGCTGATCTGATAGGGGAACCTTTCGCGTTGCCCGAACGTTGATTTCCTGCGGTGATCATCGCCGTCACCGCCGAGTTCGTTTTCAATCACGCCAGCCATCCCGGTCTTCCATCCCAGCCTGTCAACGCGTCGTCTGGCGAGCGGTGTTGGACCGTGCCCCAAGGGAGTTGCACCCAATGACCTCTGAGAGCCTTCGTGTATGGCCTGGAAATCCCTACCCGCTGGGTGCCACATGGGACGGCATGGGGGTGAATTTCGCTCTGTTTACCGAGCATGCGGAAAAGGTTGAGCTTTGTCTGTTTGACGAGGCCGGCGAGCGGGAAACGGCGCGCGTCGTCCTGCCCGAATACACCGACGAGGTCTGGCACGGATACCTGCCGGACGTTCGGCCGGCGCAGCTCTATGGGTATCGCGTTCATGGCCCTTACGAGCCGGAACGGGGGCATCGCTTCAATGCCAACAAGCTGTTGATCGACCCTTACGCCCGCTCTCTGTCCGGCGACGTCCTCTGGCACGACGCCAATTTCGGCTATCGCATCGGTGCGCCCGAGGGAGATCTCAGCTTCGATGAGCGTGACAGCGCCCCCTACATGCCGAAATGCCGCGTCGTCGATTCCGCGTTCACCTGGGGCGAGGATCGTGCTCCGCGCGCCGAGTGGCACGACAGCATCATCTATGAGATGCATGTCCGCGGCTTTACCATGCGCCATCCGGCGATCGACGAGACGATGCGCGGAACCTTCGCCGGCCTGTCGGCGCCGGCGTCGGTCGATTATCTGCGCAGCCTCGGGATCACCGCTGTCGAGCTGTTGCCGGTCCAGGCCTTTCTGCACGACCGCCACCTGATCGAGCGCAAGCTGTGCAACTATTGGGGCTACAATACGCTGGCTTTTTTCGCCCCCCATCCGACGTACCTGTCGACCGGACATCTTGGAGAATTCAAGACCCTGGTGCAGGTGCTGCACTCGGGCGGCATCGAGGTCATTCTCGACGTCGTCTACAATCATACCGCCGAGGGCAGCGAGCTAGGTCCGACCTTCTCATTCCGCGGGATCGATAACGCGTCCTACTACCACTGCGTTCCCGGCAATGAGCGCTACTACATGGATTTTACCGGCTGCGGCAATGCCTTCGACCTTCGCCATCCGCGCGTCCTGCAACTGGTGATGGATTCACTGCGCTACTGGGTCGAGGACATGCATGTCGACGGGTTCCGCTTTGATCTCGCCTCGACGCTGGCCCGCGAGCAGGAAGGGTTCGATCACCACTGCGGCTTCCTCGATGCGATGCGACAGGACCCGGTGCTCTCACGGGTCAAGCTCATCGCCGAGCCATGGGACGTCGGTCTCGGAGGCTACCAGCTCGGCGGCTTTCCCGCCGGCTGGGCCGAATGGAACGATCGCTACCGCGATACCGTGCGCAAGTTCTGGAAGGGTGACGA
The DNA here is from genome assembly GCA_016712595.1 of Rhodospirillales bacterium. NCBI lineage: Bacteria > Pseudomonadati > Pseudomonadota > Alphaproteobacteria > Rhodospirillales > Rhodospirillales bacterium. Next base: position 2,518,503 of record JADJQT010000001.1, on the reverse strand, counting down.
CGGCCAGGTCGCCGAACTCGCCACGCGATTGACGGGATCGAGCGACATCTTCAACACCCACGGCCGCCGTCCGTGGTCATCGGTCAACTTCGTCACCGCCCACGACGGCTTCACCCTGGCGGATACCGTCGCCTATAACGGCAAGCACAACGACGCTAATCAGGAGTCCAACCGTGACGGCACTGACAGCAACAATTCGTGGAACTGCGGAACGGAAGGGCCGACGGATGACCTCGATATCCGCCACCTGCGTCGCAAGCAGCGACGCAATCTGATCGCGACCTTGCTCCTCTCGCAAGGTCTGCCAATGATCGTTGCCGGCGATGAATTTGGCCGCAGCCAGGGCGGCAACAACAATGCCTACTGCCAGGACAGCGAGATCAGCTGGATCGACTGGCAGGCGATCGACGCGGAGGAGGAAGCGTTCCGCGAATTCGTCAAGTCGGTCATTCAGCTCCGCCGGCAGCACATCGTCCTGCACCGCCAGCGATTTTTTTTCTCACGCTCGATCAAGGGTACCGAAATCACCGATATCGCCTGGTATCGCCCGGACGGAAAGGATCTGGATCAGGACGACTGGGGTGATGGAGGATTGCACAGGATCAGTTTCGTCGTTCGCGGCGAGGCGGGGGAGTATCACTTGACACCGCGCGGCGAGCCGCAGCCGGATGACAGCTTCTTCGTCATCCTCAACGCCGACCATGAGGTAGTCGAGTGGACGATCCCAACGATGTCGGCTGGCCACGTCTGGCAATTGTTGATTGAAACCGATCGCGACGAGATCGTTGATGGTGAAACCTACGGCGATGGTGACCTGTTCGCGGTACAGCCGCGCTCCCTTGCCGTCTTCATCCGCAAGCACGAAGTCGAGAACGGAGGAAATACATGACGGGGGCGAGCGCAATCCATCGCATGCCGTTCGGTGCGGAACCTGATGGCGAGGGGGTCAGGTTCCGCCTGTGGGCGCCGAACGCGAACACGATTACCCTGTGCCTTGAGGGACCGGAACAGACGGATGAGCAGCCGATGCCAGCGCTCGCCGATGGCTGGCGCGAGGCGCACGTCGCCGGCATTGGCGAGGGGGCGCGCTATCGCTTTCGCGTCGATAACGATCTTCTCGTGCCCGATCCGGCGTCGCGCCATCAACCGCTGGACGTGCACGGTCCGAGCGAGGTCATCGATCCTACCGCTTATGTCTGGCGCTGTACCGACTGGCGGGGCCGGCCCTGGGAAGACGCGGTAATCTACGAGTTGCACGTCGGTGCATTCACCCCTGAGGGGACCTTCCGCGCGGCGATCGATCAACTCCCCTATCTCGCCGCGCTCGGTGTCACCGCGATCGAACTCATGCCGGTCGCCGATTTCCCCGGCGCCTACGACTGGGGTTATGACGGCGTTTCGCTGTTCGCGCCGGACGCGACCTACGGCAGGCCGGAGGACCTCAAGGCATTCGTCGATGCGGCGCATGGCCATGGCCTGATGGTGATCCTCGACGTCGTCTACAATCATTTCGGTCCCGAGGGGAACTACCTGCACGTTTATGGCAAGCGTTTCTTCAACGAAGCGAAGCACACCCCTTGGGGAGCGGCCATCAACTTCGACGCCGACGGCTCGACGATCGTGCGCCGCTTTTTCATTGATAACGCACTCTACTGGCTGGAGGAGTTCGCCTTCGACGGTCTGCGGCTCGACGCCGTGCACGCGATCGACGACAGCTCTGATCCCGATATTCTCACCGATATTGCCGCCGCCGTGCGCGAGCGGATTCCCGCCGGCCGCCACGTCCACCTGGTGCTGGAAAACGATGCGAACGAAGCCCGCTACCTCGCGCGCGATGCGCGCGGGGAGCCGCTGCACTACGTCGCCCAGTGGAACGACGACGTTCACCACGCGCTGCACGTGCTGATGACCGGCGAAGACCAGGGATACTATCTCGATTATGCCGACGATCCGGTGGGCCGGCTGGTCCGCTGCCTGACGGAGGGTTTTGCCTATCAGAACGATCCGTCGACCTATCGCCGGGGCGAGACTCGCGGAGAGGTCAGCGCGCATTTGCCGCCGACGGCCTTCGTCGCGTTTACCCAGAACCACGATCAGATCGGCAATCGGGCCATGGGCGAGCGCATGGCCACGATCGCGCCGTCCGCCGCAGTTCGTGCCGGCCTCGCGCTGCTGTTACTGGCACCGGCGCCGCCGTTGCTGTTCATGGGCGAGGAATGGGCCTCGCGACGACCGTTTCAGTTCTTCTGCGATTTCGGTGATGACCTGAGCGCCGCCGTCCGCGATGGGCGCCGGCGGGAATTCGCCGCCTTTCCGGAGTTCGCCGATGATGCGGCGTTGGCGCGCATTCCCGATCCGACCGCGCGATCGACGTTCGAGGCGAGCAAGCTCGACTGGCAGGAGCGGCTCGGCACCCCGCATTCCGAGGTCCTGGCGATGACGCGCGCCCTGCTCGCCTTGCGCGCCCGCGAGGTCGTGCCGCGCCTCGCCGGAACCGGTGATCATGCGGGGCGGGCGCTATGGATGCGAGAGCGAAGCTTTGCCGTCAGGTGGCGACTGGCGGATGGCAGCGGCCTCGTCGTTACCGCCAACCTCGGCGACGTGGCGGCACTCACACCAGATAGCCAGGCCGAGTCAGGGCGGCTGCTCTTTACGACTCACGCCGATCTTGATGCCGAGGCGCGCAACAGCCTGCCGCCGTGGTGCGTCCGCTGGCATCTTGCCGTGATCGGTGCCGCGACGAAGCGGGAGGTGCGATCGTGACCCAGGTTCCCAGCGTTCCCCGTGCGACGTACCGCCTGCAGTTCAACCGCGACTTCGGCTTTGCCGATGCCGAGGCGGTCGTTTCCTACCTTGCCCGCCTCGGCATCAGTCATGTCTATGCCTCGCCGTACCTGAAGGCGCGCGCCGGCAGCACCCACGGCTACGACATCACCGATCACAACGCCTTCAATCCCGAGATTGGCGATGAGTCGGCGTTCGTCTCGTTCAGTGATGCGCTCGGCGCCGAGGGCATGGGGCAGATCCTCGATTTCGTGCCCAATCACATGGGGATCAGCCACGATGACAATGTCTGGTGGCTCGACGTCCTCGAGTGGGGGGAGGAATCGCCCTACGCCCAGTACTTCGACATCGACTGGAGCGCGGTCAAGGTCGAGCTGAGCGACAAGGTGCTCCTGCCGGTTCTGGGCGACCATTATGGCCGTGTGCTGGAGGCGGGCGAACTCAAGCTGGGCTTCGATGCGGGCACCGGCAGCTTCAGCGTATGGTACTACGACCATCGCTTTCCGGTTACACCCGGTACCTATCCGCGCATCCTGCGCGGGGTCATGACCGAATACGTGCGCGTGGGCGGCGATGACAGCGCGACGATCATTGAGCTCGAAGACCTGCTCGTTGGCTTTCGCGACGTCGGCAACTGGACCCCGGCGATGGGTTCGGCGTCGATGCGGCGCGCGGAGGCCGACCGGCTAAAGGCGCGCCTCGTCGATCTCGTCAACCGGACCCCATCGGTGGCCGAAATCATGTCGATCGCCCTTGCCCGACTGAACGGCAAGGCCGGCGATCCGGAAAGCCTCGTTGCGGTGCACGAATTGCTCGAAGCGCAAAACTATCGTCTCGCTTACTGGCGCGTGGCGGCGGAGGAAATCAATTACCGGCGGTTCTTTCAGATCAACGAGCTGGCCGGCATCCGCGTCGAGCTGCCGGCGGTGTTCGAAGACGCCCATCGGCTAGTGCTGTCGCTCATCGGCCAAGGGCGGATTCACGGCCTGCGCATCGATCATATCGACGGACTTTTCGATCCCAAGCAATACCTCGATCGTCTGCAGCAGGCCGCGCGGGCAGCATTGTCCGGCGAAGGCGGCGGCAGCGATGACAGCGCGACGGGCCTTTTCTACGTCGTCGTCGAAAAGATCCTCGCGGGCCACGAATGGCTGCGTGAGGAATGGCCGATCGCCGGTACCACCGGCTACGAATTTCTCAACCGAGTGAATGGCTTGTTTGTCGAACCACGCGGCGAACGGCTGCTGCAGCGGATTTACGAACGCTTTCTCGGCAAGCGTGTGTCGTTCGAGTCGACCGCCTACAACGGCAAGCTGCAGGTCATGGAGTTCGAATTGGCGAGCGAGTTGCGCGTTCTCGCCAACGAATACGATCGGCTGACCGAGAGTAGCTGGCTCACCCGTGACTACACCTTGGTCGGCCTGCGCCAGGCATTGCGTCAGGTCGTCGCCAGCTTTCCGGTCTATCGGACCTATGTCGATGCGAATGGCGCCGCGGCGTCCGACCGCCGCGACATCGATTGGGCGATCGCCCATGCGCGCAGGTCCAGTCTCAGGGCGGACAAGACGGTGTTCGACTTTATCGACGCGGCTTTGACCACTGATCTTTCCAGCGGGCCGAGCCCCTATAATCGGCGCGAGGTGCGGCGGCTGGCGATGAAGTTCCAGCAGTATACCGGCCCGGTCGCGGCCAAAGGGGTAGAAGATACCGCCTTTTATCGTTTCAATCGGCTGATTTCGCTGAACGAGGTGGGCGGCGAGCCGACCCGCTTCGGCATGACGGTCTCGGCGTTCCACAAGATGACGCAGGACTCTGCCCGAAGGTGGCCGCATGCCATGCTGTCGACCGCGACCCACGATACCAAGCGCGGGGAGGATGCGCGGGTTCGCATTGACGTCCTTTCGGAGATGCCGGCCGAATGGGGCCGCCGGGTGCGCCGCTGGGCGATGATCAACCGGCGCCGCAAAGCGGTTGTCAACGACGAGCCGGCGCCCACGGCCAATGACGAATATCTTTTCTACCAGGCACTGGTGGGTGTGTGGCCTGCGGAATTTCATGACGCGGAAGGGATCGATCCAACCATTATCGAGGACTTGAAGGAGCGCCTGTGCACTTACATGACCAAGGCGGTCCGCGAGGCGAAAACCCATTCGAGCTGGATCAACCCCAACAACGAATACGAAGACGCCCTGTTGTCCCTCGTCCGCCGTTGTCTCGACATCACCCGACCAAATCCGTTCCTCGCCGATTTTGGTGACTTCCATCGACGCGTCGCTCTCATCGGCATGGTCAACAGCCTGGCGCAGACCGTACTCAAACTGACCGCACCCGGCGTCCCGGATGTCTATCAGGGCTGCGAGTTTTGGGATTTCAGCTTGGTCGATCCGGACAACCGGCGGCCGATAGACTTCGCCGAACGTCAGCGGCGTCTTTGTGCCTTGGAAGACGCCCGCGCGCAGGGGGAGGACGGGACCGCTGCCCGTCTTCTCGCCTCGTGGCCGGACGGCATGGTCAAGCTGTTCGTCACCTGGCGCCTGCTTACTCTGCGCCGCGAGCGGCCCGAGGTGTTTACCGATTCGACCTACGATCCGCTCGACGTTACCGGCGAGCACGCCGAACACGTCTGTGCCTTCGTACGTGAGGTGCCGAGCGAGCGCATCCTCGTCGTCGTTCCGCGCCTGGGGCACCGGCTGCTCGGTGCCGGCAACGACGCCTTGCCGCTGGGCCCGGACGTTTGGGCAGGCACCGCTCTCGTCCTGCCCGAAGCGGGGGCGCTGCCGTGGACCGATGTGCTGACCGATCGAACGATGACGCCGATCACCAGCGAGGAGGGTGGTACGTTGCTTGAGATGAGAACGATTCTGGCGGCATTTCCCGTCGCGGTGCTGAGACAGGCGATCGACGCGAGCACAACACCGTAACGGTTTCGATGCTTGTTGCGCCACGCCGGATTCCGCACGTGGCGCAACAAAAGCCAATGGAGAGCGCCAGACTCATGGCGCTCTTCGTTCCGCGCCGCTTTAGCGCAGCTTATCGGTAGAAAATCTCCCAAACTTCGTTCATGCCGTGCTGCTGGGTGAAGAAGGCGCGTGCGCCGTCCAGCCCGCTGGCGCGACCGAACATATTGCCGATGCCGGGCTTGCCGTTCGAGACGTGAATGCCGGTCGGCTCATTGTCGCCAAGCAGGACTGATACCGGATCGCGGCCGAGGGCCAGCCAGCGCACTGTCGGCTCGCCAGTAACCGAATAGCCCCACATCGAATCGAGCGTGTTGAGTTGTTCGTGGAGGGAATCGCCGCGATCCTCCTCGGCGAGCAGGGTTGTCGGATCGGCGAAGGCGAGGTTATCGAAGGAGTTGTGCTCAGCATCGCCGAGAACGAACAGCGAGATCTTGTTGCGGGCGACATTGAGTTCGAAGATCGATCCCCACGCGCCGCGTTGGGCAAGCGCGAGCACGTTGCCGGAATTGACGTCGGTATCGCCGGTTTCGTCGAAGTAGAGCTTGCGGAAGTTGGTTCCGGGCTGGAACTGGAAGTTTTCCGGCCGTTTGAATGGCGTAGCGCCGGCGTCCTTGGCCATCTGGTTGGCATCGAAACCCGCTGGCTGCGCCGCCGCCGAATCGAGCACACCGGTATCATGCACCAAAACCCAGGCGATCGGCCACGACGTGTAGGGTGTGTGCAACAGCAACTGCGCCTGCGAGAAGACGTCGGCCTCGGGATCGTCGGCGTGGAAGGTAATCGGCGAGCCGTCGACGCTTACCTGCAACGCCTGCAGCTTGCCGCCTTTCAACAGGTTCGTCTTATCGTAAGGCAGAAAGCGATACATGAACGCGTTGGGCTGGCGCGCAGCCTTGGCGCTGTTTGGATCGCCAGGATCGACATGAATCTTGCTCCCGCCAATGTCTTCCGCCAGATAGAGATTTCCCGCCGGATCGACCTGGATCCCTTCGAATCCTGTGGTGCCGAGAATGCCGTCGAGGGCTGCGAGACGCGGCGGCCAAGTCGCCGGGATCTGCAATACGGCGCCGCCGTCTTCCTGGGTGAACAGCAGCGTCTTGGTGAACGGATCCCAGGTCGATCCGTCGATGGCGTTGAAATGGGTCAGGCCATCCGGGCCAACGGGGGTGACCAGGGTGATTCGATGCGATGGATCATCGACATCGAGGTTGATGCGGGTGACGTAGGCGATATCGCCGTCGTTCTCGTGCCCCTGGAAGAGGAAGTGGCGCCCGTAGTCGTAGCCAGAGACCGGTCCGCCCGGGTTGCGCGCGAGTTCGAGGTAGGTATTCTTGTCGGGTTCGGTCGGCGTTGCCGCCGCAGCGCCCTTGGCGATCTGATCCGCGGTGACCGCGCCATTATTGAGAAAGCCGAAGCGGGTAATCAGGCCCGACGGGTTTTCCAGCGGATCGGCGCCCTTGGCGACCAGCGTCTTGGCGAGATCGGGCGATATCCGGTTGAATTGAACGCCGTCGCGCGGGTTTGCGGTCGGTACGGGAACGTTCACCGGACCAATACCACTGGCGTTTGCCGTACCACCAATTAACAGCAATACTGCGACAATGCTTGAAGCGTTGCGAGAGATCATGAAACTACCCCAAGTATAAACTATTTGAAAAAATAATTGAACCGAATTCATGATATTGGCTAATGATAATTTTATTACTGTATTTTGACAATAAAAATGCAAATTTTTTAGTGTAAAAATTCTATTGTGTAATAAGTTAAATATTAACAATTTTTAATGTTTATGTTTATTGAAAGCTCTTGCCATCTAGTATTATGTAATTATCGGTTTTTCCACGACTCGGTTGTCGCGAACCGAAGCGGTGCTGCATGGCGGCGCGCGATGTGCCGCCGGCACGGCGGTCTGCAAACCAAGGCCGGCGCTAATGGCCGGGTGCGGCAGCCTGCTATCCTTGACAGGGTCGAGGACGGGGGCTAAATCCTCGTTTCCCAGCCGGGCGGCAAAGCGCGGGGGGTGTAGCTCAGTCGGTTAGAGCGCCGGCCTGTCACGCCGGAGGCCGCGGGTTCGAGTCCCGTCACTCCCGCCACTTTGCCCGCATGTCTCCGCGCAGCCGTCGCCGGCGTTCCTCCCGGGTCGGGCTCCAGCAACGAGGGATCACGTGAGACCGCTGCTCGTCGAATACCTGCCCATCTTGATTTTCCTCGGAATCGCTGTCGCGGTCGCCGTCGGGGCGCTGGGCGCCTCATACCTCGTCGGCGGCGAACGCCCGGACAGCGAAAAAAATGCTCCATACGAGTGCGGCTTCGATCCGTTTGAGGACTCACGCGGCAAATTCGACGTCCGTTTTTATCTTGTCGCGATCTTGTTCATTATTTTCGATCTGGAAGTTGCGTTTCTCTTTCCGTGGGCGGTATCACTCGCCGATATTGGTGCGTTCGGCTTCTGGTCGATGATGGTTTTTCTGGCCATCCTCACCGTCGGCTTTATATATGAGTGGCGGAAAGGGGCTCTGGAGTGGGAATGATCGAGACTTCCGCAAAATCCGGCGTGTCCGCGGCGCCGAAGGACGTCGACGCGCTGTGGAGCGGCGTGACCGACGCGGTCCAGGAGAAGGGATTTCTTCTCGCCAAGCTCGATGATGTCGTCAATTGGGCGCGCGCCGGGTCGCTGTGGCCGATGACCTTTGGTCTCGCCTGTTGCGCCATCGAGATGATGCATGCCTACGTCAGCCGCTACGATCTTGATCGCTTTGGCGTCGTACCACGGCCGAGCCCGCGCCAGTCGGACGTGATCATTGTCGCCGGCACGCTGACCAACAAGATGGCGCCAGCGTTCCGTCGCGTTTACGACCAGATGGCCGAGCCACGCTACGTCATCTCGATGGGATCGTGTGCCAACGGCGGCGGCTACTATCACTACTCGTATTCGGTGGTTCGAGGCTGCGACCGGGTGGTGCCGGTGGACGTGTACGTCCCCGGGTGCCCGCCAACCGCCGAGGCCCTGGTGCATGGCATCTTGCTGCTGCAAAAGAAGATCCGGCGTACCGGGACATTGTGGCGCTAGCGCCGACCTGACTATCGTGGGAACGACATGGACTTAGCGCTTCGCGACCTCGGCGAATACGTGCAGGCGGCGCTGCACGAAGCCATCGTCTCCGTCGACATCGACCGGGACGAACTGTCGATTCTTGTCCGCCGTGCTGCGATCGTCCGCGTCCTGACCTTTCTGCGCGACGACGTCAATTGCCAGTTCAAGCAGCTCATGGACGTGTGCGGCGCCGATTTTCCCGCCCGCGTCGAGCGCTTCGATGTCGTCTACAATCTGCTCAGCGTCAGCCATAATCGGCGTATCCGCATCAAGGTGCGCACCGATGCGGACTCTCCGGTACCGACAGTCACCGGCGTGTTCGCCTCCGCCGGCTGGTGGGAGCGGGAGACGTGGGATCTGTTCGGCGTCCTCTTCCAGGACCACCCGGACCTGCGGCGCATCCTTTCGGATTACGGCTTCGAGGGCCATCCGCTGCGCAAGGATTTCCCGCTCACCGGCTATGTCGAGGTGCGCTGGGACGACGAGCAGAAGCGTATCGTCTACGAGCCGGTAAAACTCGTGCAGGATTTTCGCAACTTCGACTTCCTCAGTCCGTGGGAGGGCATGCAAGCGCTCTTGCCGGGTGACGAGAAGGCGAAGCGGGACGAGAAACACTGATGGCCGAAACACAAATCAAGAATATGACGCTGAACTTCGGGCCGCAGCATCCCTCGGCCCACGGGGTTTTGCGCCTCGTCCTCGAGATGGACGGCGAGACCATCGAGCGGGCGGACCCGCACGTCGGGCTGCTGCACCGCGGGACGGAAAAGCTCATCGAATATAAGAGCTACCTGCAGGCGGTTCCTTACTTCGATCGTCTCGACTATGTCGCGCCGCAGAATCAGGAGCACGCCTTCGCCCTCGCGGTGGAAAAGCTGCTCGGCATTCAGGCGCCGCCGCGCGGTCAGTACATCCGCGTCATCTACGCCGAGCTCGGGCGCGTGCTCAATCACATCTTCACCGTCTGCGCGTTCGCCATGGACATCGGCGCGATGACGCCGATGCTATGGGGATTCGAGGAGCGCGAGCGGATCATGGAGTTCTGCGAGCGCGTCTGCGGTGCCCGCCTGCACATGAACTATTTCCGCCCGGGCGGTGTCAGCCTCGATCTGCCCGCCGGACTCGCCGACGATATCTGGGCGTGGACCGAGACGTTCCCGAAGTGCATCGACGATCTCGAAGCGCTGCTGACCGAGAACCGGATCTTCAAGCAACGCGCGGTCGATATCGGCGCCATCGACGCCGACCAGGCGTTGAACTGGGGTTTTTCTGGCCCGAACCTGCGCGCCGCCGGCGTGCCGTGGGATCTGCGCAAGGCCCAGCCGTACGACGCCTACGATCGTGTCGACTTCGACGTGCCGATCGGCAAGCACGGCGACTGCTACGACCGCTACCTGGTACGGATGGTCGAGTTGCGCGAGAGCCTGAAGATCATCCGCCAGTGTCTGCACGAGATGCCGGCGGGACCGGTGAAGGTCGATGACCGCAAGATTTCGTCGCCGCCACGTGGCGAGATGAAGCACTCGATGGAAGCGCTGATTCACCACTTCAAGCTCTATACCGAGGGCTATCACGTGCCCGCGGGCGAGACATATACCGTCGTCGAGGCGCCGAAGGGCGAGTTCGCCGTCTATCTGGTCTCCGACGGCACCAACCGGCCGTACCGGTGCAAGATCCGCCCGCCCGGATTCGCCCATCTGCAGGCCATGGATCTTTTGTGCCGCGGGCATATGCTGGCCGACGTCGTCGCCGTCCTGGGCTCGCTTGACATCGTTTTCGGGGAGATCGACCGATGAGCGCGCCAGCCGCGATCGCGCCCTCTGGGCCACCCTTCGCCTTCACGCCCAAGAACATCGAGGCGGCGACGAAGATCATCGCCAAGTATCCCGCCGGAAGGCAGGCAAGCGCGGTCATGCCGCTTTTGCATCTTGCCCAGCGGCAGAACGGCGGCTGGCTGACCCTGCAGGCGCTCGATTATATCGCGGCGTATCTGTCGATGCCGCCGATCCGCGTCTACGAGGTGGCGACCTTCTACACGATGTTCAATCTTCGGCCAATCGGTCGCCACCATGTGGAGGTGTGCACCAACGTTCCGTGCTGGCTGCGCGGCTCGGACGAGATCGCCGCCACGTGCAAGAAGCGACTCGGCATTGGTTTCGGCGAGACGACCGCCGACGGCCTGTTCTCGCTCAGCGAGGCCGAATGCCTCGGCGCCTGCGTTAACGCACCGATGGTGCAGATCGGCGACGACTATTACGAGGACCTGACGGCGGAGAGCATGGAGGTGATCTTGGACGCGCTGGCGCGCGGCGAGACCCCGAAGGCGGGGCCGCAGAGCGGGCGGCATGGCTGCGAGCCGGCTGGCGGCCTGACGAGCCTGACGGACACGCCGGTTCAGCACCCGATATCAGGCGGAGACGCGTAACGATGCTGCGCGACCAGGACAGAATATTCACCAACCTCTACGGTCTCGGCGTTCCCGGCCTTGCGGGAGCGCGGATGCGCGGCGACTGGGACGGTACCCGCGAGCTGATGCATCGAGGCCGCGATGCGCTCATCGACGAGGTACGCAAATCCGGTCTGCGCGGTCGCGGCGGCGCTGGCTTCGTGACCGGCATGAAATGGTCGTTCATGCCGAAGGAGGTGAGCGATCGCCCACACTATCTTGTCGTCAATGCCGACGAGGGCGAACCCGGAACGTGCAAGGACCGGGAGATTATGCGCAGCGAACCCCACAAGCTAGTGGAAGGCTGCGTGCTCGCCTGCACGGCGATGGGCGCACATGCCGCCTATATCTACATCCGCGGCGAGTTCTACCGCGAGGCCGAGGCCCTGCAGCGGGCGATCGACGAGGCTTACGAGGCGGGTCTGCTCGGCCCCGATGCCTGTGGCTCGGGCTGGGCGATGGACATTTATATTCATCGCGGCGCCGGCGCCTACATCTGCGGCGAGGAAACGGCCCTGATCGAAAGCATCGAGGGCAAGAAGGGCCAGCCGCGCCTGAAGCCGCCGTTCCCGGCCAATGTCGGCGTGTTCGGCTGTCCGACGACGGTCAACAACGTCGAGACCATCGCCGTGGTGCCGACCATCCTGCGCCGCGGTGCCGACTGGTTCGCCGGCTTTGGGCGGCCGAAGAACACCGGCACCAAGCTGTTCAACATCTCCGGCCACGTCAACAACCCCTGCACCGTCGAAGACGAGATGGGCGTTCCACTCAAGGAGCTGATCGAACGGCACGCGGGCGGTGTGCGCGGCGGCTGGAATAATCTTCTGGCGATCATCCCCGGCGGCTCGTCGGTTCCGGCGATGCCGCGTGCCGTCTGCGAGACGGTGCGCATGGATTTTGATGGCCTGCAGCAGGCGAAATCCGGTCTCGGCACCGCGGCGATCATCGTCATGGACAAGTCGACCGACATCATTCGCGCCATCGCCCGCTTCTCACGCTTTTACAAGCACGAGAGCTGTGGGCAGTGCACGCCCTGCCGCGAAGGCGCCGGGTGGCTGTGGCGGGTGATGGATCGGATGGTTGAAGGGCGGGCGCGGATCGAGGAGATCGATGTGCTCGAGCAGGTGTGTCGGCAGATCGAGGGCCATACGATCTGCGCGCTTGGCGATGCCGCCGCCTGGCCGATTCAAGGGCTGATCCGCAATTTCCGCCCGGAGATGGAACGACGGATTCGCGAATACGAAGAGTCCCGCAGCCAGCAAGCCGCGTAAGGGTCCGCTGCCATGCCGAAACTGACGATCGACGGGAATGAGATCGAGGTCCCAGCTGGACTAACGCTGTTGCAGGCGTGCGAGCTGGCGGGGATCGAAGTCCCGCGCTTTTGCTACCACGAGCGCCTTGCCATCGCGGGCAATTGCCGGATGTGCCTCGTCGGCATGCAGGGTTCGCCCAAGCCGATCGCCTCATGCGCGATGCCGGCGGCCGATGGCATGGTGGTGCAGACCAATACGCCGAAGGTGCTGGCGGCACGCAAAGGCGTGATGGAATTCCTGCTGATCAATCATCCGCTCGACTGCCCTATCTGTGATCAGGGCGGCGAGTGCGATCTGCAGGATCAGGCGCTCTACTATGGCTTCGATCGCGGCCGCTTCGCCGAGAACAAGCGCGCGGTTCAGGACAAGAACTTCGGTCCCCTGATCAAGACGATCATGACCCGGTGCATCCATTGCACCCGGTGCATCCGCTTCGCCACCGAAGTGGCGGGGGTTCCCGAGCTTGGCGCAACCGGGCGTGGCGAGACGATGGAGGTCGGCACCTACGTCGAGAAGGCATTGTCCTCGGAACTCTCGGGCAACATCATCGATCTGTGCCCGGTCGGCGCGCTCACGTCCAAGCCTTACGCCTTCGTCGCCCGTCCTTGGGAGCTGACGAAGACGGAATCGGTCGACGTCATGGATGCGGTCGGCTGCAATATCCGCATCGATGCGCGCGGCGCCGAAGTGCTGCGGGTGTTGCCGCGGCTGAACGAGAGCGTCAACGAGGAATGGATCTCGGATAAGACCCGCTTTGCCTGCGACGGCTTGCGACGCCAGCGGCTCGACCGGCCTTATCTGCGCGAGAACGGCAAGCTGCGCCCGGCGAGCTGGTCCGAGGCGTTCGATGCCATTGCCCACCGGCTCAAGGGCGTCGCCGGGGAGCGCATCGCCGCCATTGCCGGGGATCTCGCCTGCGCCGAATCGATGCTGCTGCTCAAATCGCTGATGGGTGCGCTGGGGTCGCCCCACATTGATTGCCGCCAGGACGGCGCGAAGCTTTCGGGCGGAACGCGCGCCGGCTATCTGTTCAATACGACGATCGGCGGAATTGATGCGGCCGATGCCTGCCTTCTGATCGGCACCAATCCGCGCACGGAGGCGGCGGTGCTGAATGCCCGGCTGCGCAAGCGGTGGCGCGCCGGCGAATTCCCCGTTGCCGTCGTCGGACCGAAGGCGGATCTGACTTACGACTTTGAGCATCTCGGCGATCATCCGTGGGTCTTGGAGAGCCTCGCGACCGGTGAGCATCCATTCGCCAACGTATTGCGCGAAGCGCAACGGCCGATGCTGATCCTCGGCATGGGTGCGCTGACGCGGCCGGACGGCGAGGCGCTGCTCGGCGTGGCCCGGCGCATCGCCGAGGCAACCGGCATGATCGGCGGCCCCCGCGGCTGGAACGGCTTTAACGTCCTGCATTCCGCGGCGGCGCGCGTTGGCGGTCTCGATCTCGGCTTCGTGCCAGGCGCAGGCGGGCGCGACGTCGCCGGCATTCTCGCCGGAGCGGAGGCGGGGGAACTCGAGGTCGTCTACCTTCTCGGTGCCGACGAGATCGATACCGCCCGGCTCGGTAAAGCCTTCGTCATCTATCAGGGGCATCATGGCGATGCCGGCGCGCACCGGGCGGACGTCATCCTGCCGGGCGCCGCCTATACCGAGAAAGACGCCACCTACGTCAATACCGAAGGGCGGGCGCAGCGCGCCTGGTTTGCCTGCCTTCCTCCGGGCGAAGCCAAGGAGGACTGGGCGATCGTCCGCGCGCTGTCGGCCAGCCTCGGCAAGACCCTGCCGGCCAATTCGCTCGCCGATGTCCGGCAACTTCTTGCGGCGGCGGGGCCGGCGTTCGCCGCGATCGACCAGGTTGTCGCCGCGGAGTGGGGGCCGTTCGGTGGCTCTGGCGGTATCGACGATGCCCCGCTGCTGCCGACAATCGATACCTTCTACCTGACCAACGCAATCTGCCGGGCCTCGGCGACGATGGCGCGATGCGTCGAAGCCTTTGGCGCCGACAGCAAGATGAAGACGGGGACCCATGGTTGAGCTCTGGTGGGGATACCTCTGGCCGGCGATCTGGATCGTCCTGCAGATCCTGGTGATCGTTCTGCCGCTGCTGCTCGGCGTCGCCTATCTGACGTTCGCCGAACGCAAGGTGATCGCCTCGATGCACCTGCGCCGCGGACCGAACGTCGTCGGCCCGTTCGGGCTGCTGCAGCCGATGGCCGATGGCCTGAAGCTGTTCCTCAAGGAAACAGTCATTCCGTCGGGGGCCAATCGGGCGGTGTTCGTCATCGCGCCGATGATCACCTTCATCCTCGCGCTGGTCGCCTGGGCGGTCATCCCCTTCGGCACACACGATGGCGGCGCGCCGCTGGTTGTCGCCGACATCAACGTCGGTGTCCTCTACCTGTTCGCCATTTCCTCGCTCGGCGTCTACGGCATCATCATGGCCGGCTGGGCGAGTAACTCGAAGTATGCCTTCCTCGGCGCCATCCGCTCGGCGGCGCAGATGGTGTCCTACGAGGTTTCGATCGGATTCGTCATCGTCACCGTGCTGCTGTGCGTTGGCTCGCTGAACCTGTCGGCGATCGTCGAGGCGCAGGCAGGCCCCTATGGCATGCTCAACTGGTTTGTCTTCCCGTTGCTGCCGATGGCGGTGATTTTCCTCGTCTCCGCACTGGCGGAGACCAACCGTCATCCGTTCGATCTGCCGGAGGCGGAGGCGGAACTGGTCTCGGGTTATAACGTCGAGTATTCGGCGATGACCTTCGCCCTGTTCTTCCTCGGCGAATACGCCAACATGATCTTGATGTCGGGGATCATGAGCGTGCTGTTTCTCGGTGGCTGGCTGTCGCCGCTGCCATTCGCGCCGTTCACCTGGGTTCCCGGCCCGATTTGGTTCCTCTTGAAGATCGCCGCCTGCCTGTTCGTGTTTTTGTGGGTGCGCGCGACCTTTCCCCGTTATCGCTACGATCAGTTGATGCGGCTTGGCTGGAAGGTGTTCCTGCCGATCTCACTGTTCGCCGTCGTTGCCGTCGCCGGCGTTCTGGTCGCGTTCGACTGGCTGCCCGCGCGCGTCGGCTGAGGAGGCCGCACCGATGAGTTTCATAGATCGCACGGCCCGTACCGTTCTTCTCTCCGAGCTGGTCTCGGGGCTGGCGCTCACCTTCAAGTACATGTTCCGGCCGAAGGTGACGCTCAATTATCCTTACGAAAAAGGGCCGATCAGCCCGCGTTTCCGCGGCGAGCATGCCTTGCGCCGCTATCCCAACGGCGAGGAGCGCTGCATCGCCTGCAAGCTGTGCGAGGCGATCTGCCCGGCGCAGGCAATCACCATCGAGGCGGAACCCCGCGAGGATGGCAGCCGGCGGACCACGCGGTACGATATCGACATGGTCAAGTGCATCTATTGTGGCTACTGCCAGGAGGCGTGTCCGGTCGATGCGATCGTCGAGGGGCCGAACTTCGAATTCTCCACCGAGACGCGCGAAGAGCTGCTCTACGACAAGGACAAGCTTTTGGCCAACGGCGACCGCTGGGAAACAGAGATTGCTGCCAGTCTGGCCGCGGACGCTCCTTATCGCTGACGGTTCACCCGCGGATCGTTTGACCGCCGACCGTTTGGCCGTTGACTGATGCCATGCGATCGGACAGAAAAGGGCCGCACCATGCGCCGCGTCAAACCTGTTGAATTCATGGCGGCACCTTCATCCCGTACGGAAGTCCGATGATCGTTCAAGCGCTCGCGTTCTACATTTTCGCCGCCGTGGCGATCCTGTCGGGTCTGATGGTGATCTCGGCACGCAATCCCGTGCACTCCGTGCTGTTCCTGATCCTCGCCTTCTTCAATGCCGCCGGACTGTTCGTGCTGCTTGGCGCCGAGTTCCTGGCGATGATCCTCGTCGTCGTCTACGTCGGCGCCGTCGCGGTGATGTTCATGTTCGTGGTCATGATGCTTGACATCAACTTCGCCGAGTTGCGCCAGGGCTTTTTGCGCTATCTGCCGATCGGCGGCCTGGTGGGGATGATTCTGCTCGTCGAGCTGCTGGTCATCCTCGGCGGCTGGAAGCTGTCGCCGGCGGCGAGCTCGGCCGTCGCGACCACCGTCGCACCAGCGCTCGACAACGTCAGCAACACCGACGCGCTCGGCCGGCTGATCTATACCCATTACCTCTACCTCTTCCAGGCGGCCGGGATCGTTCTGCTCATCGCCATGATCGGCGCCATCGTGCTCACCCATCGGCAACGGCCGGGGGCGCGCCGGCAAAACATCGCCCGGCAGGTCAACCGCCGTCCGGAAGACACCCTCGAAATTCGCAAGGTTGCCAGCGGAAAGGGCGTATGATGCTGGAGATCGGTCTTTCCCATTACCTCAGCGTCGCCGCGATCCTCTTCGCCATCGGCATCTTCGGTATCTTCCTCAATCGCAAGAACATCATCATCATCCTGATGTCGGTTGAGTTGATGCTTCTCGCGGTGAATATCAACCTCGTCGCCTTTTCCGTCGAGCTTCACAATCTCGTGGGCCAGGTGTTCGCCATGTTCGTGCTGACCGTGGCGGCGGCCGAAGCGGCGATCGGGCTCGCCATCCTCGTCGTCTACTTCCGCAACCGCGGCACCATCGCCGTCGAAGACATCAACTTGATGAAAGGTTGAGAAAACTGCGATGCCGGTCGCCATCGTCTTCCTGCCGCTTCTCGGCGCGCTGATCGCGGGTGCTCTCGCCTTCGCCAAGCCCGAGGACAAGCACGCCAAACATCGCATCGATGCCCTCGCCCAGCGGATTACCTGCGGGGCGCTGCTCGCGTCGATGGTGCTTGCCATCATTGTCTTTCGCGACGTGGCGATCCTGGGGCAGGCGTCGACGACTCCGCTGCTGACCTGGGTCGATTCCGGCAGATTTGAGTTTTCGTGGGCGCTGCGCGTCGACACGCTGACCGCGGTGATGATGCTGGTGGTTACGGTCGTCTCGGCGATGGTCCACGTCTATTCGATCGGCTACATGCACCATGACACCAGCATTCCGCGGTTCATGGCGTACCTGAACCTGTTCACCTTCTTCATGCTGATGCTGGTGAGCGCCGACAATCTCGTGCAGATGTTCTTCGGCTGGGAGGGCGTCGGTCTTGCCTCGTACCTGCTGATCGGCTTCTGGTACGACCGGCCGTCGGCCAACGCCGCGGCGATCAAGGCATTTATCGTCAACAGAGTCGGTGATTTCGGCTTCACTCTCGGCATCTTCGCCACCTTCGTTCTCTTTCAGTCGGTCGATCTCGAGACCATCTTCGCTGCCGCGCCAGACCAGGCGCAGGCGACGCTCCACGTCTTCGGCGGCGAATTCCACGCGATGACGGTGATCTGCCTGCTGTTGTTCGTCGGCGCCATGGGCAAGTCGGCACAGCTCGGGCTGCACACTTGGCTGCCGGACGCGATGGAGGGTCCGACGCCGGTCTCGGCGTTGATCCACGCGGCGACGATGGTCACCGCCGGCGTGTTCATGGTGGCGCGCTTATCGCCATTGTTCGAGCTGTCGGATACGGCGCTGACCGTGGTTACCCTAATCGGCGCGGCGACGGCGATCTTCGCGGCCACGGTTGCCTGCGTGCAGAACGACATCAAGCGGGTCATTGCCTATTCGACCTGCTCGCAGCTCGGCTACATGTTCTTCGCCTGCGGCGTTTCCGCCTACACCGCCGGCATCTTCCATCTGATGACGCATGCCTTCTTCAAGGCACTGCTCTTTCTCGGCTCGGGCTCGGTCATTCACGCGATGTCCGACGAGCAGGACATCCGCAAGATGGGCGGGCTATGGAAGCTGATCCCAGTGACCTACGCGCTGATGTGGATCGGTAGCCTCGCGCTTGCCGGCATCTGGCCGTTCGCCGGATATTTCTCCAAGGACTTCATCCTTGAGGCAGCATGGGCTTCCGATACCGGCGTTGGCGCGTTCGCCTTCTGGATCGGGGTTCTCGCCGCGTTCCTGACCGCCTTTTACTCCTGGCGGCTGCTGATCCTGACCTTTCACGGTCGCCCGCGTGCTGACGAGAGCGTCATGGCACGGGTTCATGAATCGCCGAAGGTGATGCTGATCCCGATGATGGTGCTCGCCGTCGGCGCGGTGTTCGCCGGCTTCATCGCCTACGAGCCAATGGTCGGCGAGCATTGGGAGGCGTTCTGGCGCGATGCGATCGTCATTCTTGCCCAGCATCCGGCGGTTGAGGGTGCGCATCATGTGCCGTCATGGGTCAAGCTCGCGCCTTTGGGTGTCGGGCTCGCCGGTATCGCTCTCGCGTTCTTCCTTTATGTCATGGCTCCGGGACTTCCGGGCGCCCTGGCCGCGCGCTTTGGCGGCGTCTACCGCTTCCTTTTGAACAAGTGGTACTTCGACGAGCTCTACGATGCGCTGTTTGTCCGCCCGTCGTTCGTCCTCGGTCGGGGACTGTGGAAAAGCGGCGACGGCGCGCTGATCGACGGAGTCGGGCCGGACGGCGTTGCCGCCGCGACGGTGCGTATCGCCCGGGGCGTCGGTCGGATGCAGACCGGCTACATCTTTCACTATGCCTTTGCCATGCTGATCGGCGTGCTGATCCTCGTCAGCTGGTTTCTGTTTCACGTGGCTGGTTGAGGCACCGACATGGGCAATCTGCCGATCCTCTCGCTGGTCACCTTCCTGCCCTTGCTGGGGGCGGGATTTATCCTCTGCGTCCGTGGCGACGATGCCGTCGTCGCCCGTAACTGCCGCAACGTCGCGCTGCTGACGTCGATGGCGACCTTCCTTTTATCGCTGGGCATCTGGTTCAACTTCGATCCGGCCACCGCCGACTTCCAGTTCGAGGAGCGGGCGGTGTGGATGCCGGCGTTCAACATCGCCTATCACATGGGCGTCGACGGGATCTCGATGCCGTTCGTGCTGCTCTCGACGCTGCTGATCCCGGTGTGCATCCTCGCCAGCTGGACGAGCATCAAAACCCGCGTCAAGGAGTACATGATCGCGTTTCTGGTCATGGAAACGATGCTGGTCGGCACGTTCTGCGCGCTCGACATGATCCTCTTCTATCTGTTCTTCGAAGGCACGCTGATCCCGATGTTTCTGATCATCGGGGTGTGGGGTGGCCCGCGCCGGGTTTATTCCGCCTTCAAGTTCTTCCTCTATACGCTGGCCGGCTCGGTGCTGATGCTGCTGGCGCTGCTGACCATGTACCTCGACGCCGGAACCACCGATATCCCGGCGCTGCTCCAGCACAACTTCGACGTCGGGCTGCAGCAATGGCTGTGGCTGGCGTGCCTTGCCGCTTTCGCCGTCAAGCTGCCGATGTGGCCGGTGCACACCTGGCTTCCCGACGCCCACGTCGAGGCACCGACGGCTGGATCGGTGGTGCTCGCCGGCGTGCTGCTGAAGTTCGGCGGCTACGGGTTTCTGCGCTTCTCGCTGCCGATGCTGCCCGAGGCTTCGCTGATCTTCGCGCCACTAATCTTCTCGCTCAGCATTATCGCGGTGATCTACACCTCGCTTGTGGCGCTGGCGCAGGAGGACATGAAGAAGCTGATCGCCTATTCGTCGGTCGCCCACATGGGCTTCGTGACCGTGGGCGCTTTCAGCATGACCATCCAGGGCGTCGAGGGCGCGATCTTCCAGATGCTGAGCCACGGGATCGTCTCCGCGGCGCTGTTCCTCATCGTCGGCGTCGTCTACGATCGGGTGCATTCGCGGGAGATCGCCACCTACGGCGGCCTTGTCCATCGCATGCCCGTCTATGCCTTCGTCTTCATGCTGTTCATGTTCGCGTCCGTCGGCCTGCCGGGCACCAGCGGCTTCGTCGGCGAGTTCCTCGTTCTTGTCGGCGCGTTCCAGGTCAACGCCTGGATCGCCGCGCTCACCGCGACGGGCACGATCCTCGGCGCCGCCTATATGCTCTACCTCTACCGCCGGGTCATCTTCGGCGCGCTGACCAAGGAGACTCTCAAGGGGCTCCTCGATCTGTCACCCCGCGAGATCGTCGTTTTCGCGCCGCTCCTCGTGCTGGTGATCTGGTTCGGCGTCTATCCGCAACCCGTCCTCAACGTCATGCACGTATCCGTTCAGAACGTCGTCGAGCGTCTCGACGTGGCTCGGGCGGCGCTGGACAGCGCCGCGCTGGCCGCGCGCTGACACGCCACGCCTAGGAGCCCGAGAGTCAATGCCCGTGGCCGTAGTCCCGAACCTCGTGCCGGCGATGCCGGAAATCTTCCTGGCACTGGCGGCCATGGCGCTGCTGATGCTGGGCGTCTTCCAACGCGAGGCCGACAAGGCAGCGGTCATTCGCTTCAACCGGCTGGCCATCCGCCTTGGCGCCCTTGCCCTTCTCCTGGCGCTCCTTCTGGTGGTGACGATTTCAGCCCGCGGAGCCGTGCTCACCTTCGACGGGATGTTCATCTCGGACGACTTCGCGATCTTTTTCAAGGTATTGATTTTGCTGGCATCGGCGTTCTCGCTGATCGTGGCGCAGGACTACCTTGAGCTGAACGGCATCGCCCGCTTCGAGTTCGTCGTCCTCGTACTGTTCGCCGCGACCGGCATGATGCTGATGATTTCGGCGAACGACTTCATCGCGCTCTACCTCGGGCTCGAAATGCAGAGCCTTGCGCTCTACGTGATCGCTTCGTTCCATCGTGATTCCGTCCGCTCGGTCGAAGCGGGCCTGAAATATTTCGTTTTGGGCGCGCTCGCTTCGGGGATGCTCCTTTACGGCGTGTCGCTGGTCTACGGTTATGTTGGCGCGACCGGGTTTGATGCGATCGGCGCGGTTCTGCGCGATCTGCACGGCGCGGTGCCGCCGACTGGCCTAATCGTCGGCCTCGTCTTCGTCGCCGCCGGTCTGGCCTTCAAGGTTTCGGCGGTGCCGTTTCATATGTGGACGCCCGACGTTTATCAGGGCGCGCCGACGCCGGTGACGGCGTTCTTCGCGCTGGCGCCGAAGGCGGCGGCCATTGCTCTGCTCCTGCGGGTGATGATCGAGCCATTCGGCGCGCTGCTCGCTCAATGGCAGCAGCTCATCCTCTTCATCTCGATGGCCTCGATGGTTCTCGGCGCGTTCGCGGCTATCGGGCAGTCCAACATCAAGCGGCTAATGGCCTACAGTTCGATCAGCAACGTCGGTTACGCGCTGATCGGTCTTGCCGTCGGCGGCGAGGAAGGCATCCGCGGCGTGCTGATCTACATGGCGATCTATCTCGTCATGACGCTGGGCACCTTCACCTGCATCTTGTGCATGCGCAGGCGCGAGCAGATGGTCGAAGGCATCAGCGATCTCGCCGGACTGTCGCGCACCAATCCGATGATCGCGCTCGCACTGGCGATTTTCATGTTCTCGATGGCCGGCATCCCGCCGCTCGCCGGGTTCTTCGGCAAGCTCTACATCTTCCTTGCCGCCGTTGATCGCGGCCTTTACACGCTTGCCATTGTCGGTGTGCTCTCCAGCGTGGTGGCGGCTTTTTATTATTTGCGCATCGTCAAGGTGATGTACTTCGATGAGGCCGCCGATCCGCTTGACCGGGCATCATCGACGGAAATCCGGCTGGTGATGCTGGTTTCGGCGATCGTCATCGTCTTGTTTTTTGTCTATCCCGAACCGATCTTATCGAGCGCCGGCACCGCTGCGGCTTCGCTGTTTTCCGGCGGCTAGGCAACGGCGGACATGCATGCGGCGCTGCCGGGGTTTTTCAATCTCATCGTTTTCGAGACAATCGATTCAACCAGCGACGAGGCAAAGCGCCGGGCCGCCGACGGCGCGGCGGAAGGTACGCTGATCTGGGCGCGCCAACAGACGGCAGGGCACGGGCGTCTCGGGCGCTCATGGATCTCGCCGCCGGGGAATCTCTATTTCTCGCTGCTTCTGCGTCCGTCGCGCCCAGCGCACGAGGTCATGCTGGTGACGTTCGTCGCCGCCGTCGCCCTTGCTGATGCGCTCCAGTCCGCATTACCGATGGACAGTCGGCTGACCTGCAAGTGGCCGAACGATCTGCTGATCGATGGTCGCAAGGTCTCAGGCATTCTGCTTGAATCGCAATCCGGAGGAGGCGGTGGTATCGATTCTCTGATTGTCGGGATCGGCGTGAACATCGCCTCACATCCGCCGGACGGCGGGTTGATCTACCCGGCGACCTCGCTGTGCGCGCAAGGCGGCAGCGCGGAGACGCCTCAAAGCGTTCTCGAACGGTTCGCAACGACGTTCCTGCAGTGGTATACTGCGTGGCTCGACTATGGCTTCGAGCCGGTCCGCAGCGCGTGGCTGGCGCGTGCCGATAAACTGAATCAGCCCGTCTGCGTCTCGCTGAGTGGCGAGATGGCCCACGGACGTTTGTCGATGTCGATCGCTTTGGCGCCATGGTGCTCGATCAAGAAGGGGCACGGCGGCAGATTTTGGCCGGCGACGTTGTACCCCCCGCCGCGTAACGTAAAGGGCGCAGACCAAGACCCATGTTACTCGCAATTGATACGGGCAATACGAACACCGTCTTTGCCGTTTTTGACGACGCCGGACATATTCTTGGTGAGTGGCGCGCGTCGACGAATGCCAACCGCACCGCCGACGAGACGGGTGTCTGGCTTGTCCAGCTTCTGGCGATCGAGAACATCGCCCGTTCGGCGATTACTCACGGCATCATCGCAACAGTGGTTCCGGCCTCGCTGTTCAGTCTGCGCCGGATGTTTCGCAAATACTTCGACTGCCAGCCGTTGATCGTTGGCGCGCCCGACGTCGATACCGGCGTGCGCGTGCTGCTCGACCGACCGGAAGAGGTGGGTGCCGATCGACTGGTCAATGCGGTAGCGACATTCATCGAATACGGCGGTCCCAAGATCATCGTCGATTTCGGCACGGCGACGACCTTCGACGTCATCGATGCCGGAGGCAGCTACCTCGGCGGCGCTATCGCCCCCGGGGTCAACCTTTCGCTTGAGGCGCTGCACATGGCCTCCGCGCAGTTGCCGCGCGTCGCCATCGGGCGCCCGGATCGGGCGATCGGCAAATCCACCGTTCAGGCTATGCGCTCCGGTGTCTTCTGGGGCTATATCGGCATGATCGAGGGAATGATCGCACGCATCCGCGCCGAACTTGGCGTTCCTGTCGGCGTCATCGCCACCGGCGGGCTGGCGACGCTGTTTACCGAATGCTCATCGGCACTCGAACGATCGGACCCGCAACTGACGCTCAAGGGCCTTTACGCCATTTATCTGCGTAACAGCCGGCAATGAAAGCATCCGAAAACGAAGAGCTGCTGTTTGTCCCGTTGGGCGGCGCGGGCGAGATCGGCATGAATCTCAGCCTTTACGGCTATGGGCCGCCCGGCGCCCACCGCTGGCTTATGGTCGACTGCGGCGTGACCTTCGGCGGGGACGGCATTCCTGGCACCGACGTGATGATGCCGAATGCATCGTTCATCGCCGAACAGCGCGAGAATCTGGCCGGCTTGGTGTTGACCCACGCGCATGAGGATCACCTCGGCGCCGTGCCGTACCTGTGGCCGCAACTGCAATGCCCCGTCTACGCCACCGCGTTTACGCTGGCGATTCTTCGTCGCAAGCTGGAGGAGCGGGGGTTGCTGGAGCGGGTCCAGCCGACGTTGATTCCGCCGGATGGCAAATTCACCGTCGGGCCGTTCAACCTTGAGATGATCGGGGTGACGCATTCGATCCCCGAGGCGCATTCGGTGGCGATCCGCACGCGCGCCGGGACTGTTGTGCATTCCGGCGACTGGAAGCTCGACCCGGAGCCGGTCGTCGGCCCGGCCTCCGATGAGGCAGCGCTTTCCGCGCTCGGCGACGCCGGCGTCCTGGCATTCGTCTGCGATTCCACCAACGTGTTCAATGCCGGCAAGACGGGCTCGGAAGGTGCCATTCTCTCCGAGCTGACCCGTCTGGTCGCGGCTTGTTCGCAGCGCGTCGTGGTCACCTGTTTCGCCACCAACATCGCGCGGCTGCACACCATCGGCCAGGTAGCACAGGCGACGGGCCGCGACGTGGTCATGGCAGGGGCGTCGCTGAAACGCAATTACGTCGCCGCACGCGAGTGTGGCTATCTTGGCAATCTGCCGCGTTTTCAGGACGAGGCGGTCTGCCGTAAGCTCGCCCGGAAACGCACGCTTCTCGTTTGCACCGGCGGCCAGGGAGAGCGGCGCGCGGCCTTGTCGCGGATCGCCCAGGGCGCGCACCCCTATCTGGCGCTGGAGCGAGGAGACGCCGTGCTGTTTTCCTCACGCGTCATTCCCGGCAACGAGCCGTCGGTCGGTCGGCTGCACAACGCACTGTTGCGGCTGGGCGTCGAGTTGATCACCCATCGCGACGGAATGATCCACGTCTCCGGGCATCCGGCGCGAGAGGATCTCACGCAGATGTATCGCCTGATCCGTCCCCAAGTGGCGCTTCCGGTGCACGGCGAACTCCGTCACATGCTCGAGCACGCCAAGCTTGCCCGCACGCTCAATGTCAAGGAAGCGATCGTCGCCGAAAACGGCACGATCGTCCGCCTCGCTCCCGGGTCGGCGTGCGTCGTCGACCATGTTCCCGTCGGCCGCATGTCTCTCGAGGGAAACCGTCCGGTCGCGGCGGACAGCGAGATTGTTCGCGGGCGGCTCAAGGCACTCGACAATGGAACCGTTTTCACCACCGTCGTATTGGACCGGGCGGCGCGGATCGTGCAAGATGTCCATCTTTCATCGATCGGGCTGCTGGAGCAGACAGAAACGCAAATCGTTGAGGCTATTCGTCTATCGGTGCGCGAGGCGGTCGCAGACTTACCGTCGGCACGATACGCCGACGACGATGCGGTGCGAGGCGCCGTCCGGATTGCCGTTCGCCGCGTGACCCGTCGCTTCATCGAGAAACGCCCGGTGGTGCATGTCCATATCGTCAGGACGTAAGTAAGCAAGAGGAGTAGGGAGACTATGATCGGCCGATTCAATCACGTCGCGATTGCCGTTCCCGACCTGGAGGCGGCAGTGAAGAAGTATAAGGACACACTGGGCGCGAAGGTATCCGACCCGCAGCCGGTGCCGGAGCACGGCGTGACCGTTGTGTTCATCGAGCTTCCCAATACCAAGGTCGAGCTGTTGCATCCGCTGGGCGAGAAATCGCCGATCAAGGGCTTCCTCGACAAGAACCCCGACGGCGGCATCCACCACATCTGCTACGAGGTTGAGGATATCCTGGCGGCGCGCGACCAGCTCAAGGCAACCGGTGCCCGGGTGCTCGGCGACGGCAATCCCAAGATCGGCGCGCATGGCAATCCGGTGCTGTTCCTTCACCCCAAGGATTTCTGCGGCACGCTTGTCGAACTTGAACAGGCGCACGCGCACTAGTGCATGATCGCGCGGACGGGTACGCGCTGCCGATGGGTAATTGGTGATGGGCTGGATTAGTGGCGCTGCCGTCTACCTCATCTTGTGGTGGACGGTCCTTTTCGCCGTTTTGCCGTTCGGCGTACAACCGATCTCCGCCGACGAGGTCACGAAAGGCCACGCCGCAGGAGCGCCCAGACGTCCGCGCATGTTGTTGAAGACGGCGGTGACCTCTGTGGTCGCCGCCGTTCTTTGGCTGATCGTCTATTTTGTGATCCAGTCGGGCGTGATCAGCTTTACAGACACGTAAAGCCGGATGGCCGCAGCGATTGCGGCGGGGATTTAGCCCAATATCAAGGGGCGGTTGTGCTTTTGTCTGCAAACAAACGAAAACGGTCGCGAATGCGACCGCTTCATATTGTGACAACAACGTCGCTGCGAACTTGCGTCGCAATGAGGCCTATTTAAGCCAACTTAAACGAGCGCTCTGTCGTTTTCCCTCAAAAGGCAGGGTTAGCTTCTAAATATGTAGCCTTGGTTGTTTCCTCAAAACCCGGGCCGGCAAACAGCGGTGCTTCAAAATCACACTAGCTAATCTAAATTAGCGAACCGGGGTGAAAAGGTATACTGCTTTTTCGATTGTCAGTGCCGAATCATCCACCGATCGATGCCCCCGTCTGCGGGGTTGATCACGGCAGGCATTCCGCACTACCGGCAATGTGCTGCGATCAACTTCTGCGTGCCGTCGTGGTCTTCGTACGCGCTGATTGAGGTGCTCCGGGCGAGCATTGATGTCGCCCGGAGCATCCCCTAAAGTCCCGCGTCCGCAAACGGATCCCCTCCAACCGAAGGATGACGTCAGGCATGCGCCTCAGCCGATATTACCTGCCGACACTGAAGGAAAATCCGGCAGACGCGCAGATTGCCTCGCACCGGCTGATGCTGCGCGCCGGGCTGGTTCGACAGTCGGCCGCCGGCATCTACTCGTGGTTGCCGCTGGGTCTGAAGGTCCTTGACAAGGTCGCGGGTATCGTTCGCGAAGAGCAGTACGCCATCGGCTGCCACGAGATGTTGATGCCGACGGTCCAATCCGCCGAGCTGTGGCGTGAGAGCGGCCGGTACGACGCGTACGGCCCGGAGATGCTGCGCATCCGCGACCGGCACGAGCGTGAAATGCTTTATGGGCCGACCAACGAGGAACTGATCACCGATATCTTCCGTGGAACCATTCGCAGCTACAAACACCTGCCGAAGCTGCTCTACCACATCCAGTGGAAGTTCCGCGACGAGGTAAGGCCGCGCTTCGGCGTGATGCGCGGCCGCGAATTCCTGATGAAGGACGCGTATTCGTTCGATATCGACCGGGCCGGCGCCATCCGCGCCTACAACAAGATGTTTATCTGCTACCTGCGCACCTTCCAGCGCATGGGCCTGAAGGCGATCCCGATGCGCGCCGAGACCGGACCGATCGGCGGCGATCTCAGCCACGAGTTCGTCATCGTTGCCGATACCGGCGAGAGCGAGATCGCCTATCATCGCGACTTCGAGGCGATCGACTGGATCGGCTCGGATATCGACTTCGAGGGTGACCTGCAGCCGCTGGTCGACAGTTTCACCACCAAATATGCCGCGACCGACGAGCAGCGCGATGCGGCGGCCGAGGCCGCGCTCGGCGACCGGCTGATCACCGGCAGGGGGATCGAGGTCGGGCACATCTTTTACTTCGGCAGCAAATATTCGAAACCGATGAATGCCAAGGTTACCGGACCCGCCGGTGAGGAAGTGTTCGTCGAGATGGGGTCCTACGGCATCGGTGTCTCCCGCCTGGTCGGCGCAATCATCGAGGCCTCGCACGACGAGGCAGGAATTATCTGGCCGGCGAGTGTCGCGCCGTTCGCGGTCGGCCTGATCAACGTCAAACAGGAGGACGCCGCCTGCGCCGCGATCTGCGCGCAGATCGAATCCGCACTCACCGCAGCGGGGATCGATGTGCTCTATGACGACCGCGCCGAGCGGCCGGGCGTGAAGTTTTCCGAGATGGACTTGATCGGCCTGCCGCACCAGATCATCGTGGGGCCGCGCGGCGCCAAGGCGGGAACCGTCGAGTTCAAGATCCGCAAGGGTGGTGCTGACGGCGGCGAGCGATGCGAGTTGAGCGTTGCCGACGCACTCGCGCGTCTCGCTTCCTGAGCGGCCGCGTCCTGCCTGTCCCTTGCCGGGCGACTTAGTGTCCGGCTCGTTCGCCCGAGGATTGTCTCGCCCATGTTCAACGCCTTCGAGTGGATGATCGCCATCCGCTACCTGCGGCCGCGACGCCAGGAAGGGTTTATCTCGGTCATCGCCCTGTTCTCCTTCCTCGGCATCTTTCTCGGCGTCGCCACCTTGATCATCGTTATGTCGGTGATGAATGGCTTTCGTGACGAACTGCTCACCCGCATTCTCGGCCTCAACGGCCACCTCAGCGTCTATGGGCCGGTGAGCGGCCTGACCGACTACGAACCGATGCGCGCGGAGGTGGCGGGCATTCCGGGTGTGCGCATCGTCGATCCGATGATCGAGGGCCAGGTAATGGTCACCGCCAATGGCGTCTCCCGCGGCGCCGTCGTCCGCGGTCTTGCGCCCGATGATATGCGCAAGCGCACGACCGTTGCCGGCCACATCGTCGCCGGCTCCCTCGACGACTTTCACGGCGAGGACGCCGTACTCGTCGGCGCCCGGCTGGCCGATCGGCTGGGGCTTTCGGTCGGCAAGCGCATCACCTTGATCTCGCCCAAGGGCAATATCACCGCGTTCGGCACCGTGCCGCGTCTGCAGTCCTACCAGATTGTCGCTATCTTCGACGTCGGCATGTACGAATACGACAGCAGCTTCGTCTTCATGCCGCTCGCCGCTGCGCAGGTCTATTTCCGCATGCCGGAAGCGGTGACCAACCTTGAGGTGTTCATCGACGACCCCGCCAAGGCCCCGGCGCTTGCCCGCGAGTTGATGCGAACGCTGGACGGCAACGTGCGTGTCCTCGACTGGCAGCGAAGCAACGGCAGCTTCTTCAATGCGGTTCAGGTCGAACGCAACGTGATGTTCCTGATCCTGACGCTGATCATCGTCGTCGCCGCGTTTAATATCGTCTCCAGCCTGATCATGCTGGTCAAGGACAAGGGGCGGGCGATCGCCATCCTGCGAACGATGGGGGCGACGCGCGGCGCGATCATGCGCATTTTCTTCATCTCCGGCGCCAGCGTCGGCGTTCTCGGCACGCTGTTCGGTTTCATCGGCGGGCTCGCCTTCGCCCGCAATATCGAGACCATCCGCCAGTGGATCCAGGCGCTGACCGGCACCAACCTGTTCGCGCCCGAGATCTATTTCCTCTCCAAGCTGCCGGCGAAGGTCGATGGCGTCGAGGTGGCAACGGTCACGATCATGGCGCTGGTGCTGTCATTCCTGGCGACGATCTATCCATCGTGGCGGGCGGCGCGCATCGATCCGGCCGAGGCGCTGCGCTATGAGTGAGCCCACGGTCCGTCTCGATGGCATCGTTCGCACCTTCCGCCAGGGGCGGGGAGAATTGCGGGTGCTGCGCGGCGTCGATCTTGCCGCTGGCGCGGGCGAACTCGTCGCCCTGATCGGCCCGTCCGGGTCGGGCAAATCGACCTTGCTGCATATCGCCGGGCTGCTCGAGCGACCGGACGAGGGGGAGGTGTTTCTCGCCGGCGCGGCGTGCTCGCGGCTCGATGACGACCGCCGCACCGCCCTGCGCCGATCGAACATCGGCTTCGTCTATCAGTATCACCACCTCCTGCCGGAGTTTTCCGCTGAGGAGAACGTCGTACTGCCGCAGATGATTGCCGGCGTCGGTCGTGGCAAGGCGCGGGCAAGAGCGCGCGAGCTTCTCGCCCAGCTCGGCCTTGCCGATCGCTTCGAGCACCGGCCGGGCCAGCTCTCCGGTGGCGAGCAGCAGCGCGTCGCCATCGCCCGGGCGCTCGCCAACCGGCCAAAGGTTGTGCTCGCCGACGAGCCGACCGGTAATCTCGATCCGGTCACCGCCGAGGAGGTCTTCGCCCTGTTCGTCCGGCTCGCTCGCGACGCCGGACTTACCGCGATCATCGCCACCCACAACCCGGCGCTCGCCGCGCGCATGGATCGCAGTGTCCGCCTCGCCGACGGCCGCCTGGTTCCCGCATGAGGGAAGAGAACCCGGATTTTAGGATTAGGTGGTTAAGTGGAGTGGGCTCAGCTCTGTCGTGATAGACGGAGCGGATAATGAGCAAGCCGAGACGAAGACTGACGCGGCGCTGAAGGTGCAGATCGCGCTGGAGGCGCACGGGAGCGGGCGACGGGGGCGGATCTCGCTGTCAGCGCCTGCGCGCACGCAGGCGTGAGCGGAAGGGCGGCGGGGAGGCTGGAGATTCGCGCGCGGTGCGCGTAGGCTGAGCAGCCAACGCGAACATTCAGCTTTTCCGGGATAACAAAGCCGTGCCCGACGATCTCTCCGCTCCTCGCCCGTCGCCGTCCTCGCCGTTGAACGTCTACCGTCTGCAGCATCCGGTGCGCTTCGTCACCGCCGCTTCGCTGTTCGACGGTCACGACGCGTCGATCAACATCATCCGCCGGATGCTCCAGTCCTCGGGTGTCGAGGTCATCCATCTAGGCCACAACCGCTCGGTCGACGACGTGCTCGAAGCGGCGTTGCAGGAGGACGTCAACGGCATCGCCATCAGCTCCTACCAGGGCGGGCATGTCGAATACTTCAAGTATTTGCTCGATCTTCTGCGCGAAAACGAGGCGGCGCAGATCCGCGTGTTCGGCGGCGGTGGCGGGGTGATCGTCAGCGAGGAGATCGAAGACCTGCAGGCGAGCGGGGTGTGCCGCATCTATTCGCCCGAGGACGGGCGACGCATGGGCCTGCAGGGCATGATCGACGACATGGTCAAGAAGGCCGACTTCGACGTCGCCGCGGACCTGCCCGATGATCTTGCCGGACTCGAAGCGGGGAAGACCCAGCATCTGGCACGGATCATTAGCGCGCTCGAGAACGGCAAGCTCGACGAACTTCGCCGCGAGCAGGTCCACGCGATCGCCCACCGCCGTGGCGTCGTGCCGGTGATCGGCATCACCGGCACCGGCGGTGCCGGCAAGTCCTCGCTCACCGACGAGGTCATCCGTCGCTTCCGGCTCTATGCCGGCGATCCAAAGATCGCAGTGATCGCCATCGATCCCACCCGGCGCAAGAGCGGCGGCGCGCTGCTCGGCGATCGCATCCGCATGAACGCGAACGGCGGCGGGAAGGTCTACATGCGCTCGATCGCCACCCGCGAGTCCGGCAGCGTTCTGCCGCCTGCCCTTGCCGATATCATCGCCGCGACCAAGGCCGCCGGCTATGAGCTGGTCATCGTCGAGACTCCCGGCATCGGCCAGGGCGATGCCGGCATCGTCCCGCACGTCGACGTCTCGCTTTACGTGATGACCCCTGAATTCGGCGCGGCGAGCCAGCTCGAAAAGATCGACATGCTCGACTTCGCCGACGTCGTCGTCATCAACAAGTTCGATCGGCAGGGCGGGCGCGATGCACTGCGCGACGTCGCCAAGCAGATCCAGCGCAACCGTCTTGCCTTCGGCCAGAGCACCGAGGCGATGCCGGTGTTCGGCAGCATCGCCGCCCGCTTCAACGACGAGGGCGTGACCGCGGTGTTCGTCGAGATCGTCCGCCAGCTCAACGAGCGCGGGCTGGGGGCGTGGACGTCGATGGCACCGGCGATCGCCGGCAAGGCCTCCGAGCCGGGCGCGGGGATCGTGCCGGCCGCGAAGCGCCGCTACCTCGCCGAAATCGCCGAGACGGTGCGCACCTATCACCGCACTGTCGCCGAGCAGGTGCAGGCGGCGCGCGACTGCCAGAGCCTGCGCGAGGCGCGGCGGCTGACCGATGACGCCGGCGGGGAGGTCGGCGGCGCGCTGAATGCCGCGCTCGCCAAGGCCGAGGGCCGGCTCGACGGGCGGTGCCGCAAGATGCTTTCGATGTGGCCGACGGTCTGCGAGGCCTACCGCGGCGAAGAGTACGTCGTGCGCATGCGCGATAAGGAGATCCGCACCGCGCTCGCCAGCACGTCGTTGTCCGGCACCCGCATCCCCAAGGTCGCGCTGCCGCGCTGGCAGAACGACGGCGAGGTACTCTCATGGCTGCTTCGCGAGAACGTGCCCGGCAGCTTCCCCTATACCGCCGGCGTCTTCGCGTTCAAGCGCGAGGGCGAGGACCCGACGCGGATGTTTGCCGGCGAAGGCGATCCCTTCCGCACCAACGCCCGGTTCAAGTTCCTGTCCAAGGACTCACCAGCGAAACGGCTGTCGACCGCCTTCGATTCCGTCACCCTCTACGGATTCGATCCGGCGGAGCGGCCGGACATCTACGGCAAGATCGGCAACTCGGGGGTATCGATCGCCACCGTCGACGATATCAAGGCGCTCTACGACGGCTTCGATCTGTGCAATCCAACAACGTCGGTGTCGATGACCATCAACGGGCCGGCGCCGACCATTCTCGCGATGTTCTTTAACGCGGCGATGGACCAGCAGATCACCAAGTTCGAGCAACAGAACGGCCGCGCGCCGACCGAGGAGGAGGCGGAGAAGATTCGCGAATGGACGCTTGAGAACGTCCGTGGCACGGTGCAGGCCGACATCCTCAAGGAAGACCAGGGGCAGAACACCTGCATCTTCTCGACTGAATTCGCACTGCGGATGATGGCCGACATCCAGGAGTTCTTCGTCCACAACCGCATCCGCAACTTCTACTCGGTGTCGATCTCCGGCTATCACATCGCCGAGGCGGGGGCGAACCCGATCAGCCAGCTCGCGTTCACGCTCGCCAACGGGTTTACCTACGTCGAGGCCTACCTCGCCCGTGGCATGCATATCGACGACTTCGGCCCCAATCTGTCGTTCTTCTTCTCGGCGGGCATGGACCCCGAGTACAGCGTGCTCGGCCGCGTCGCCCGGCGCATCTGGTCGGTGGCGATGCGCTTCAAGTACGGTGCGAATGAACGCTCGCAGAAGCTTAAATATCATACGCAAACGTCCGGCCGCTCACTGCACGCCCAGGAGTACGCGTTCAACGACATCCGTACGACGCTGCAGGCGCTGATCGCCACCTACGATCACACCAACAGCCTGCACACCAACGCCTACGACGAGGCGATCACCACGCCGACCGAGGAGAGCGTGCGTCGGGCGATGGCGATTCAGCTGATCATCAACCGCGAGTGGGGGCTTGCCAAGAACGAGAACCCCAACCAGGGCTCGTTCATCATCGAGGAGCTGACCGATCTTGTCGAGGAGGCGGTGCTCAAGGAGTTCGAGCGCATCTCCGAGCGCGGCGGCGTGCTCGGCGCCATGGAAACAGGCTATCAGCGCGGCAAGATCCAGGACGAATCGATTTTCTACGAGATCAAGAAGCACGACGGCAGCTATCCGATCATCGGCGTCAACACCTTCGTCAATCCCAACGGCGAGGAGCCACCGACCCCGGAGCTGGTTCGTTCGAGCGAGGAAGAAAAGCAGAGCCAGATCGCCCGGGTGCGGGCGTTCCAGGCGCGCGGCGCCGAAGACGCACCGGCGATGATCGCTCGCCTGCGGCAGGCGGCGATAAGCGGCGGCAACATCTTCGCGGTGCTCATCGATGCGGTGCGCGTGCTCTCGCTCGGCCAGATTACCCAGACCTTGTTCGAGGTCGGCGGCCAATACCGCAGATCGATGTAGAACGAAGCACATCGACCGGCATACGCGCCGGCGCACCGAGTGCGCCGGCGCGTTCTGTGAATTGGAACAACTATAATCTCTCGCCGTTGTCCTTGTCGCAGCGGACAAGCTGGTGTCTGTACTCCTGGCCTTGCGATTCAGTGGCCGAGGAAGACTGCGTACGGCTGTCTGTCATCGGTGCAAGGAGAGGCGCATGGCGAGATCGACGAAAACCCAGAAGGATGCCCCGGAGGGCCAGACCCTCCGCGGGATAGGCGGGGAGATCCATCAGACCGCTGGTGGCGACGTGGCGGTACTGACGACGCAGCAAGGAGTTCCGGTTGCCGACGATCAGAATTCGCTTCGGGCCGGCGAGCGAGGGCCGACCTTGCTCGAAGACGTTCACTTTCGCGAGAAGATCTTTCACTTCGATCACGAGCGCATCCCCGAGCGCGTCGTCCATGCGCGTGGCTTCGGCGCTCACGGTTATTTCGAGACGTTGGAGACGCTGGCGGACGTGACCCGCGCCGACATCTTCCAGCGCGTGGGGGAGAAGACGCCCGCGTTTGTGCGCTTTTCAACCGTGGCCGGCAACAAAGGATCGGCCGATCTCGCCCGCGACGTCCGCGGCTTCGCTGTCAAGCTCTATACCAAAGAGGGCAACTGGGACATCGTCGGCAACAATATCCCGGTGTTCTTCATTCAAGACGCGATCAAGTTTCCCGACCTGATCCATTCCGCCAAACAGGAGCCTGACCGCGGCTTTCCCCAGGCGCAGACCGCTCACGACAACTTCTGGGACTTCATTTCGTTGACCCCGGAAAGCATGCACATGGTCATGTGGATCATGTCTGACCGGGCGATTCCCCGCTCGTTCCGCTTTATGGAGGGCTTCGGGGTCCATACATTCCGGTTCGTCAACGAGGCTGGCAAATCGACCTTCGTCAAATTCCACTGGAAGCCAAAGCTGGGTTTGCAATCGGTGCTGTGGAACGAGGCGGTGAAAATCAACGGTGCCGATCCCGATTTTCACCGTAGGGACCTGTGGCAGGCCATCCAGTCGGGAGCCTACCCGGAATGGGAATTCGGCGTGCAGCTCTTCGACGAGGACTTCGCCGAAAAGTTCGCCTTCGATGTTCTCGACGCGACCAAACTCATTCCGGAAGAAGAGGTCCCGGTGCGAATCATCGGCCGCTTGGTCCTTGACCGCGTCGTCGACAACTTCTTCGCCGAAACCGAGCAGGTGGCATTCTGCACCCAGAACATCGTTCCCGGCATCGACTTCTCCAATGATCCTCTGCTCCAGGGGCGCAACTTTTCCTACCTCGATACCCAGCTCAAGCGGCTCGGCAGTCCCAACTTCACCTTCCTCCCCATCAATGCGCCGAAGTGCCCATTTCACACCCTGCAGCAGGACGGGCATATGGCCTTCGTCAATCCCAAAAGTCGGGCAAACTATGAGCCGAACTCCTGGGATGGAGCGCAAGGCGGTCCGCGCGAGGCGCCCGCGCGTGGATTCGTCTCCCATCCCGAGGAACTGAGTGGTGCGAAGCTGCGGATTCGCTCGGAGTCGTTCGCCGATCACTACAGTCAGGCGCGGCAGTTTTTCATCTCGCAGACCGAGATCGAGCAGGAACACATTATCGATGCCCTCGTTTTCGAGCTCAGCAAGGTCGAGACTCCAGCGATCCGCGAGCGGATCGTCGCTCATCTCCTCAACATCGACGAGGTTCTGGCAAGCGTCGTGGCGCAGAAGCTCGGTCTGAAACAGCTTCCTGCTGCGGTCGAGGCTGCCCGCCCGACACGCACCGACCTCGATTCGTCGCCGGCGCTCAGCATACTTCGCGGACCGTCGAGCCTGAAGGGGCGCACGATCGGTGTTCTCGTCACCGACGGGTGTGATGGAGGCGTGCTCGCGGACTTGCAGGCGGCGGTGAAGGCGGAGGGCGCACAGGTTGCGATCGTCGCTCCGGCCATCGCCGGCATCGTAACCGGAGACGGCAATAGGGTCGAAGCCGATCATGTGGTGGGTGGCGGTCCCTCGGTGCTATTCGACGCCGTCGCCGTCATGACGTCGCGCGCGGGCGCGGCGGACCTCGCTGAGCTGGCGGCGGCGCGGGAATTCCTCGCCGACGCCTATGCGCACCGCAAGTTTATCGGGTACGGCACCGAGGTGAAGCCCTTGCTGACGGCGAGCGGTATTGACGCCGGCATCGATTCCGGATTCTTCGAACTGGCGAATGCCGAGGACGTTGCCGCGTTCGTCGCAGCCTGCCAGGGGCTGCGCTATTGGCTGCGTCCGGCAAGCATCTCCGGATAACGGGAATGCGCGATTGTATCCAAACTTGTGATTGCAATCACTTTCGAGTGTCGATCTGTGGCGTATAACCAGACGTGTTCGGGGGCCCCCCCACCTCCGACAAACCCCTCACGGGGACCGCCGGGCCGCAATGGCCCGGCGAGGCCCCGGCGAAATCCGAACACCGGCAACGTCCAGGCCTCGTTTGCGTCTAGCGAACTTGTCGGATCTTATCCACCCCGAACCCGAACGAGTTGCGCGCCGTCTCGCGCGCGATAGATGGCGGGATCACAGGTAAGGCGAGAGCAGCCAGGCAGCGCTGTCGCGCAGCTTGACGGCAAGTCCGCGTCGCTTGAAGGCGGCGTAGGTCATGCGCCGGGCGCGAAGGGTTCTCTCTTCGACCAGCGCGTCGAGCACACGGCCCAGACCGGCATCATAGCATTCGACATCGAGCTCGAAATTCAGCCGCAGGCTGCGCGGGTCCCAGTTGGCTGATCCGATCAGGCTCCACTGACCGTCGACGGTCATGACCTTCGCATGATCAAACGGCGGCGGCGTCAGCCATAAGGAGCAGCCGCAAGCAAGCAGATGGCCCAGCTTTGCCCGCGCCGCCCAATCGACGAGGCGCAGATTGCCGTGGGCGGGGATAACGATATCGACGACGACGCCACGCAGCGCGGCGAGCTGCAGTGCGGTCAACAGCGTATTGTCCGGCAGGAAATACGGAGTAAGAATGCGGATCCTGTCCTTCGCCTGGGCAAGCGCGCCGAGGATCGCCCAGCGAATGCGCTCCAGCGCCTCGTCGGGTCCGGCGGCGATGGCGCGGGCGAAAACCTCTCCCACCGGCCAGACATCCGGACACCAGAGGTCCGGAGTCAACCGTTCGCCGCTGGCGAATGCCCAGTCGTCGGCGAAAGTCTCAGCGAGCTGGGTGACCACCGGGCCGCGCAGGCGAAAGTGGACATCGGCGATCGCGCCCTTGCCGGCGGAAAGGCAGTGCCCGTCGCGGATGTTCATCCCGCCGGTGAATCCGACGCGCCCATCGGCGATGAGGATCTTGCGATGGTTGCGCAGATTGCTGAAGACGAACGAGCGTGGCAGCAAGGTAGGCAGAAACTCCGCCGTCGTCACCCCGCGATCGCGAAGCATGCCGGCAACCGAGGCCAGCGAATAGCGGGCGCCGATGCCGTCGATCAGCACCCGTACGGCGACGCCGCGTTCGCGGGCGTCGGCGAGCGCATCGACGAACCGCCGCCCCCAATCGTCATCATCGAAGATATAGGTCAGCAGGCCGACGCTGGTCCGTGCCGATTCAATGGCCTCCAACATCGCGGCGTAGGCCCGTTCGCCGCCCGCAAGCGGCTCGATGGCATTGCCGGCGGTCAGCGGCCTTGCGGTCAGCCGGTCGCAGAGCAGCGCGACCGAAAGCAGATGGTGATGGGACGGCGCCAGCGCGTGGGCAAGGGCAGCGCACGGCGCGACGTCGTTCTCGGCAGCGCGTCCACGCGGCCGGCGCGCGCGCAGGATGCTGGCCCGCCGCCGGACCCGGTTGATACCGAACAGGCCGTAAAGCAGGGTCCCCGCAAACGGAACAAGCCACAGCAGGCCGATCCAGCCGATGGCCGCGCGCACGTCGCGCTTATGCAGAGCGGCGTGCGCCGAGGCCAATGCCGCAAGGGCGACCTGCAACACCAAAAGCAGCGGTCCGCGCTCGATCCAAAGGTCCGGCATGGTGGATACGATCCGCTCTCGTGCGCACCGGGGCGCGAGGCCACGCCCGCGCGCCATCGTTGCATGCGGCGTCCTCGCATGCAGCGTCTTAGCGTGCAGCTTGGCCATTCGCGGCGGCGATGCCAACGGGATTACGCGCCATCGCCGCCTGATCGCGCCGGCAGGGCTTTGCCATGTCGGCCAAACCGGTTATTTTTCGCACCACTCTGTGCGTTGCAACCCGACAATCGCCGCCGGACGGCGAGGAGAAACAGCCGTGACCGACGTTCGCATCTTCCAGCCGAGCAAGACCGCCATGCAATCGGGGCGCCGCAAGACCCACCAGTGGATGGTGCAGTTCGAGCGCGACGCCCCTCAGGTCGCCGATCCGCTGATGGGATGGATCGGCTCGAGTGATACCCGCCCGCAGCTTCGCCTGCAGTTCGATACGCGCGAGGAGGCGATCGCCTTCGCCGAGCGCAACAACCTCGCCTACGTAGTCCAGGAACCGCGCTTGCACACGGTCCGGCCGAAGAGCTATTCCGAGAACTTCCGGGCGTAGCGACGCACGACGAACCCATCCCGGCGCCCGTAGCTCAGCCGGATAGAGCAACTGCCTTCTAAGCAGTAGGTCGCAGGTTCGAGTCCTGCCGGGCGCGCCACTCTTTCAAAGCTCGATCGTTCGCGCCCAACAGTGCGGATTCCATCCGGACATTCTTTGTCAGCGAACCGTTAGAGCTGTTTCAAGTACTCGAGCAAGGCTCGCTTGTCCTCTTCGGAAAGATGCGTGCCGTACTCGTGTCCGCAGCGGCTGTTGCCGGAGTCACGCATTTCGCAGCCGGTCGTCTTGAGCGTATAATCGAACTGGGTCTGCTCGGCCGCGAGGCCGACGTTCACCAGATCGTAGGCGGGGCCGATGCGAAAGGTCGCGATGCGTTCGGAGGCTGGCTTCAGCAGCTCCGCGAGTGTCGGCACCGAGCCATTGTGCAGGTACGGGGCCGCCGCCCACACACCCTTCAGCACCCGGGATTCGTAAGCGGCTTTGGTCAGTGCGGCTTCCGTCGGTGTTGCGAACATCTCTGTTTGCGTCGCCTCAGGGCGTGCCGCCGCGACACGTGCCGCCTGAGGTGTTTGCGGCGGCACCACGATATGTTGAGCGATCGCTCCGGTCACGGTAGCGCTCAGGATCGCGATCGCGGTGTCCTCATCGCCAAAACGTGCGTCGGGTACGCTAAGCTTTGGTGCGCCTGCCAGGATCCCGGTCGTCGCTCCCCGGCTCAGCAAGTCCTGCTCCTTCGAGTCGGTACCGACATCTTTGATCGGCGTGGCCCAGGTTCTGTGCAAGGAGGAGCGGAACGTTCCGGTTCTGATCGCGTGACACTCGTTGCAGTTCTGCGCGAACAACGACTCGCCTCTGCGCGCTAGCGCTCTATCGATTGGCCACGGCCATTTGGGCGCGTCCAATCTCCAGACAAGGTGTTCCAGGCGCTCCAAACCCCTGAAATTCGCCGAGTTGTTATTCAAGTAGTCGATCTTCAGCAAGCCGCCGTTACGCGTCGGCTCAAATTCGGCAAAGACGCCGTAAACCTCGCCCAGGTTGCGGGACAGAGCCAAAAGACCGTTGCCGTTGTCAGCAAATCCCGGCCATTGTGTCTTGTCCTGCCGCGGCGAGTTCCACAGGAAGGGATATCGTGCGGGGGCCTCGGCGCGATGAATGTTTTCCGGAATTAAACGCGAGGGTTCCGGCCCGATGTCGAGTCCGGTCACGCGGTTGAAGATCATCGCGACTGCGTCGAGGCGCGATGGCCCCCAGGAGGTCGTCGGCAACGCGCGGTCCATGAGCGTATGGTAGCGCTCGTACCATGCGCTCACTGCCGTGTGCAGCGTCATGGTCTTGTCCGTCCCTGGTGATGCCCCGAGCACGCGCTCGGCAAAGCCACCAAAGGCCGCCTCGCTCGCCAGCACTTCGCCCACCGCGCGGTCGAGATCGGCAAGGAAGCTTTGGAAATCGACGATCGCCGGGCCGCCATCAACGCGGTACACCGAAGGGCCGACCTCAATCTGCCGGGTATGGCAGGCGGCGCATGTCATGCTCAGCGCCTCCTCGCCGCGCTGACCAGCGGCGAGAAATCCCACGGGCAGTCCATGCGTGCTGGCGGAAGGGTTTGGCAAGTAGCCATACCGTGCAAGACCATCGGCCAGAAACGGCTGACCGTCGACTTGACTTAGCGCCTGCACCCAGCGCAGCGGAATGATACGCGAGCCCTGGTCGCGTTGGTAAAATTCATTACGAACCCGACAGGTCCATCCTCCGCCCTGCTCTAGGCTATAGAAAGTGTCTCCAGAACATTTGAAGACTTTGTCGGCCGGCAATGCCGTCCGTTGTGTCGCACCAACGGCCGGAGTCACCGCAAATGCCAGGACGCAGACAACGGCGATCAGCCGCCAGAACGCTACCCTTGTCGTCTCCATGCACGTCCCCTCCACGCGTGAAGACCATCCCACATGCAAAGTTAGCACAGTCAGCATATTCGATCAGCATATTATGCCGTGATGGACCCAAATCGGGCCTATAAGCGAGCGCCCGAAGCGGGTGCTCCCGGCGGAGCCCGACGTTTCAGCCTCTGGCGCCACTTGTCCCGGCTTTACCGTGCGCTTTGATCCGTGCACGATCGAGGCACGGCATTGGCAAGGGCGGTAGGCCATGGAAACCCAGCGCACTGTTGTCGTCACCGGCTCGACCAGCGGCATTGGGCTTGGCATCGCCCAGGCGTTCGCCACCGGTGGGTGCAAGGTGGTGCTTAACGGGCGCAGCGGCGGTGCTGCGAGCGCGGCGTTGTGCGCCCAGATGAAAAGCGAGACCGGTGCCGACGTGACCTTCGTTGCCGCTGACGTCGGTCGCAGCGAGGAGGCCGCGGGACTGATCGCGGGCGCCGAGGCGGTGTTCGGCGGCGTCGATATCCTGGTCAACAATGCCGGTATCCAGCATGTCGCGCCGCTCGAGGCGTTTGACGCCGAGCGCTGGGACGCGGTCCTCGCTACGAACCTGTCGTCGGTTTTCTACACCAGCCGGGCGGCGCTACCGGGCATGCGCGCGCGCGCGTGGGGGCGGATCATCAACATCGCCTCGGTGCACGGACTCGTCGCCTCACCGTTCAAGGCCGCCTACGTTGCCGCCAAGCACGGGGTGCTCGGCCTAACCAAGGTGATCGCGCTGGAGGCGGCGGAGGCGGGGATCACCTGCAATGCGGTCTGCCCCGGCTACGTATGGACGCCGCTGGTCGCGAACCAAATCGAAGATCAGGCGGCCGCTCACGGCATCCCCCGTGAGCAGGTGATCCGCGACGTCATCCTCGCCCCCCAGCCGACCAAGGCGTTCATCGACGCCGGCGAGATCGCCGCGCTCTGTCTGTTCCTGGCCTCGGATGCCGCGAAGTCGATCAACGGCGCCACGCTGCCGGTCGACGGCGGCTGGACGGCGCGCTGAGCGGCTCCTGTTCTATCCGCCGTTGCTCGGTTCAGGATCGCGGCGCGGCAGCTCGCGGCGGAGCAGCTTGCCGTTGCGCGTGCGCGGCAGGTGATCCACGAAGATCACCCGACGCGGCAACTTGTAGCTCGCAAGGTGCTCCTTGGCAAACGCGAGCAGCGCCGCTTCGTCGCCGTCGCCATGCGGTACGACGAAGGCGGCGAGCACGCTGATCCCGGACGCCACGGCGATTTCGCCGACCGCCACCTCGTGCACCATCGGATGGCGGGCGAGCACGCCCTCGACCTCGAGCGGTGAGAGGCGGTAGCCCATCGGGTTGAGGATATCGTCGTGGCGGCCAGCAAACCACACGTAGCCGTCGTTGTCGATGTGTGCGAGGTCGCCGCCGCAGAACCATTCGCCGCGAAACACCGCGGCCTCCTCGTCCGGCCGGTTCCAGTAGCCGAGCATCAGGCCGGGATCGGAGCGGTGGACGGCGAGGAGGCCGACGTCACCCGGTGGCAATTCGCGCGGCTCTGGCTCATCGGCGGCGAGGATGGCGATACGCCGCCCACGTTGCGGCTTGCCGGGGCTTCCCGGCCGGATCGCCATGCCGGGGCCGGTGGAAATGTAGGTGGATATCTCGCTCATGCCGAGTGCTTCGTAGA
The DNA here is from genome assembly GCA_016712595.1 of Rhodospirillales bacterium. NCBI lineage: Bacteria > Pseudomonadati > Pseudomonadota > Alphaproteobacteria > Rhodospirillales > Rhodospirillales bacterium. Next base: position 2,476,727 of record JADJQT010000001.1, on the reverse strand, counting down.
GCGGCTTGCCGGTCGTTTGTCCCCAGGTGTCGAGAACGGCGGCGGGGAGCGCTTCGCCGGCGGTCAGACCGTGGCGCAGGGAGGCGAGGGGGGGGGCCGAGCAATCACCGTACTTCAAGATACGTCGATAAAGGCTTGGTACGGTTGCGAAGATCGTAACGTTATGCCGGGCGATCAACCGCGTCCATACGCCCGGATCATTGGGGCCGTTGTAGAGGACGGCGGTGGCGCCGTTGGCCCAGGGGTCGATCAGGCCGACGCCGAGGGTATAGGTCCAGTTGAACGCTCCGGCGTGAAGGACGACGTCGCCGGCTGCGAGACCGGACCAGCCGTCGTACATCGGCCGGCGCCCCCAGGCGGAGCGGTGAGCGTGCAGTACTCCTTTTGGTCGTCCCACCGTCCCCGAGGTATAGATCAGAAATCCGGGATCGTCGGCAGCGGTGTCGCCATAGTCGAGCGCGGAGTGGGTGCGGGCCAGAGCCTCGATGTCCTCGGCGCGCAGGACGCTTACCCCCTCCGGCGCCGCGTGCGCCAAGGCCAGCGCATCGGATAGCGCGATCGCCGCCGCGCCGGAATCGACGAGCAGGAACTCCGCCTCCGCGGAGGTCAGGGCCGACGACGACGGCAGCGGCACCAGCCCGGCGGCGAGCGCGGCGAAGAAGGTGACGATGTACCAGACGTCGTTGTCCATGCGGATCATCAGCCGCGCGCCGCGAGGCAGACCCATCGCCCGCAGCCCGCCGGCGAGCCGGCGGACCAGCGTGTCGATTTCACTGTAGGACCAGCGATGCTCGCGATCCGGCGCGTGCGCCACGATCAGCGCCGTCTTCTCCGGCATGACCGCCGCGTGGGCCGTCAGGCAATAGCGCGCGATGTTGAACCGGGCGGGCGGCGGAGGGAGCGGGGAAGCGTGATGAGAGGGGATCACGGGCTAGTCTCGCATAGGCTTCGGCTACCGCCGGCGGGCGACGACCTTCCCGCCCGCGTTGGCTAACGTGCCGTTTTCTGTAAAGTGGCCTTGAGCACCTTGGGTGGCTCGCCTTCGTGCAGGCGGGTAAAGTGCAGATCAAGGCCATCGTCGGTAAGCGTGCGGTCGTAGACCTGAAGATCGTAGCCGCCGTCGTCGTCGATCACCAAGGCATAGAGCGACAGCGTTCGCCCGTTGATGCGACACCAGACATAGGGCTCCCCCTTCATCGGATCGTGGGGAACACGGTTGCCGAACAGGTCGGTGCGCATGGCCGAACGGAAGATTCCCGGACGCACGCTGGGTTCGAAGGCAATGACGTAAGTCTTGCGCTTCTCTTTGCCGTCCTTCGTCTTCGAAACGGTCGTCCAGCCGACGGAAAAGCCTTCGCTTGACGGCTCGATGGTCACGGCGAGATCGCGCATCGTCGTCTCGCCGTCGTCGACGAGAATTGCCTTGCCGTCGTAGTGCCCGAAGAATGCCTGCGCCGGGGACTCTCCGCTGCGCGCGCAAGGACCAGAAGCGAAAATCCCCAGTACCAGGACGAACGGGAGAATCAACGCACGTATCAAACCGGGTCTCCCAAGTGATCTCGACCATCGTCGTCGCCGTTTCCTCGCGACGACAAACGAACGGTCAGCGGAACGGCATCGCATACATCAGCCCGCCTTTCGTCCACAGCGCATTCGCGCCACGCGGCAGTTTCAACGCGGACCCCGCGCCGAGATTGCGATCAAAGCTTTCGGCATAGTTGCCAACATCGTGGATGATCGCGCGCGCCCAGCCGTCGGCGAGGCCGAGCGCGGCCGCCGCCCCCGGTGTCGCGCCGAGCAGCCGGGCAACGCCTGGGTCGTCCGAGCGCGCAGCGGCATCGACGGTATGCGAATCGATGCCGCGCTCTTCCGCCTCGATCATCGCGAACTGTGACCACTTGACGATGTCAAACCAGCGATCATCGCCCTGACGGACCGCCGGTGCCAGCGGTTCCTTGGAGATCAGCTCGGGCAAGACGACGTGCGCGTCGGGATCGGGCGTCGCGTTGGCGCGGATGGTCGCCAGCGCCGAGGCGTCGGCGCTGAGCGCATCGCAGCGTCCGGCGAGATAGGCTCCCACCATCTCCTCGTACTTCTCGATCGTCACCGGCCTGAGGTCGAGGCCGGCGGCACGGGCGAAGTCAGCGAGGTTGAGCTCGGTCGTCGTGCCGGTTTGCAGGCAGACGCTGGCGCCGGAGAGCTGGCGGGCACTGGCGACGCCGAGGGACTTGCGGACGAGAAATCCTTGGCCGTCGTAGTAGTTGATGACGGTGAAATTGATCCCCGCCGCCGTGTCGCGGGTGAGGGTGAACGTGGTGTTGCGGGCCAGGACATCGATTTCGCCGCTTTGCAACGCCGTCAGCCGCGCCTGGGCATTGAGCGGCACGAAGCGGACCTTTTCAGCGGTGCCAAACACGGCGGCGGCGACGGCGCGGCAGACGTCGACGTCGAGCCCGGTCCAGTGGCCCTTGGCGTCCGGCGCGCTGAAACCGGGCAGGTCGTTGGCCACGCCGCAAGTCAGCCAGCCGCGGTTGCGTACGGTCTCGAGCGTATCCGCCGCGGCGGTGGTTGTCATGCCGGCCAGTACGGCGAGGAGAGCGAATGCCCATCGCATCCATCGCATCATCGCCGCTGTTGCTCCCGTCCTGACACCCCTCGTCTATCTATCACACTACCGTCGTCGGGCTGGCGCGCAAATCGGCGGCCGATGGTCGTACTTAATTGCATATTCGCGTGTCACAGAATATATATGCAAATATGCACTTTTGAGACAACGGACATGACGCGAGCTCCGCAGACAGGCAGGCAAACGACGGTTGACCCCCTCAACAACCGGGCACACATCGCCGCCGGTTTGAAGGCATTTTTCGTTCTCGCCGAGCTGTGGAAGCTGAACAACGAGCAGGCGCGGGTTCTGCTCGGTCGCCCATCGGAGCGCACGTTCTACAATTGGAAGAGCGGCAAGGTCAGCGGAGCCCCGCGCGATACGATGAGCCGGATCGGTTATTTGCTCGGAATCCATCGGGCGCTGCGGACATTGTTCGCCAATCCGGAGAACGTCTACGGCTGGATCAGCCGCAACAACGATGATTTCAACGGTCAGGCCCCCTTGCAGCGGATGCTGGCTGGTGACGTCACCGACCTCGCCTTCGTCCGCCAGTATCTCGATGCCTTGCGCGGGGGCTGGGTGTGACGCCGCCAGCGTTCGCGCGCGCGCGGGTGGACTGGCAACGGGCGTGGCGGATCATTCCCAGCAAGTATCCACCGATTCAACTGTTCGAGGACTTAACGCACGACCCCGCCGACTGGGAGTTGCTGGCCGAACTGGAGTCCGCGGTCAATCCGCGCGTCCGCCAGGAACTCGGCGCGATCAGCCTAGTCCCCCCCGAGCTGCGGGTCCGCTCGACGGCGGTGATGGCCGCATTCGTCCACCTCAATCCTCTCGGCTCGCGGTTCAGCGACGGGCGCTACGGCGTCTATTATGCCGCGCAGTATCGGGAAACCGCCATTCGCGAGACCGTTTACCATCTTGAGCAGCGCCTGCGCGCCGGTGCCGCTGTTCCCGACGATCTTGACCAGCGGGTCTACGTCGGTGCGATTGTCGGCACGTTCGTCGATTTGACGCGTGATACCGAAGCCTTGGCGCCGCTCATGGCGCCCGACGACTACGAAGCGAGCCGGCGCTTCGCCGCCGAGATGCGCGCCGCCGGCGAGGATGGCATCGTCTATGTCAGCGTCCGTCACCCCGGCCACAAGGCGCTCGCCGTGTTCCGAGCGCCGTGCATCTCGCCGCCCGTCCAAGAGCGGCACCTGCGCTATCACTGGGATGGATCGCACATTCTGCGCTACTTCGATTATGCCAGCGAGGAGTGGTTCGAGCTTTGATCCCAGGCGCGTCGAACACCCGTGCGACGCGGAAATAGAGAGACGAAGAGTGAACCAATATTGGCTTTTGACTTTGGATGCTCTGTTCAAGCAGGCGACACTATGAGAATTTGCCAAAATAATATCTGGCATAGGCAAGCGATCGCTGGTGAACGGGGGACCCGGACAGCAAGCAGGTGAAGGCGACATCCTGTGATGGTGGTCATTTTATGATCATGGTGCTTGCCTTAATCTTAAGCTAACAGGTCGCGCGACGATGGAGCGCCGATCAATCAATAAGCCGGCACGACTTGGCCGGGCTCTTACGGCCCGGCCAAAATTCTCAATTCCCTCACCATAATTTTCCGAATGGCCGAATGGGTCCGCGGTTTTCCCGTTGACTTCGTTATCACACAATCCCGTCAAGGATTACTGAAAGCGGGTTGCATCGACGGGTTCAAGGCGGCATGAGCCTTTGTTATCCACGGATTCGACGTAGAGCTCCTGATCGTGTCCCTGGCTTGATGGGATCGGCGCATCCTGCGCCAACGGTGAAATGAGCCCCGGCGCATCGGTTGCAACAGGCGCGATCCTTCCTGGCCCGGCCTCGCCACGGCGACCTCTTCGCTCGGGATGACTGGGTATCGCGGTGGCAAGCAAAGCCGTAGCTGGCCATATCACCCCAAAAAGGGGTACTCTAAGTAGAGTTGGTCGCCAGAAGATCCGCGGCATCCGTTCGAACGTTCGAGCGCCATGGAATCAATGAACGTCGCGCCAGCGCGCGCAGTGGGAAACATTCCCCGGATTGGGCGCTTCCATGCGTTCGCCGGCTGGATCGGCGCATCCCTGCTCGCCGAACGCGAACGCTGGGTGCTGTGGCTGCCGGTCTTCGTCGGTATCGGCATCGGCATCTACTTCTGTCTTCCAAGCGAACCCCGGCCTTGGAGCGGGGCTGCAGCGCTCTTTCTCGGTTTTATTGCGCTGCTCCTGGTCACCGGCTCGTCGGAGCACGGACAGGTGCTGCGACCGGTCGCAGTTTGCGTCGTCGCCGCCATCCTCGCCGTTGCCGTGGGATTCGCGGCCGCACAGATCAAAGCCAATGCTCTTGGAACGCTCACACTGGAAAAGGCGATCGGGCCCACGGTGGTGCACGGTCGAGTCGGGCGGGTTGAACACTTCCCAAGCGGGCTGCGGGTAACGATCGACCAGCTCGCCATCAGCCGGCTGGCGCACGACAAACTCCCTGAGCGGATACGCCTGCGGTTGCGTGGCAGTCAGCCGGCTATCAGGCCAGGAGATGAGATCGAACTCCTGGCCATGGTGATGCCGCCGCCGGCACCCTCGGTTCCAGGAGGCTACGACTTTCAGCGTGAGGCCTACTTCCGCGGGCTGGGGGGCGTCGGCTACTCTGTCGGCTCGGCGCGCGTACTCAGCGACGATCATCCGCAAAACGGCGTCACAACCGCGTTCGCCCGCGCCCGATTCACCATTGCCGAACGGGTCCGCACCTATCTCGACGGTGCAACGGCGGCGGTGACAACCGCGCTGCTGACCGGGGAGACACGCTCGATCCCCGACGCGGCCATGGCAGCGATTCGCAATTCGGGCCTGGCGCATCTGCTGTCGATTTCCGGCCTGCATATCGGTCTCGTCGCCGGCATCATCTTTGTTCTTACCCGCAGCGCCCTCGCGCTGATCCCGGCCCTGGCCCTGCGTTTCCCGATCAAGAAATGGGCGGCGCTCGCCTCCGTCATCGCCGCGGGGGGCTATACCCTGCTGGCGTCGGCCCCGGTGCCGGCACAGCGCTCGTTCGTAATGATCGCTATCGTTCTGCTGGCTATTCTCGTCGACCGGCAGGGCATATCCATGCGCCTCGTCGCCGCCGCCGCCTTGATCGTGCTGATCACGCAGCCGGAATCGATGCTGGGCCCGAGTTTCCAAATGTCCTTCGCGGCGGTTTTGGCGCTGATCGCCGGCTACGAGGAACTGCACGTCCGCCGCCGACAACCGGAGGAGCGCCACGGGCTGCCCGTGCGCCTGCTGCTCTATTTTGCTGGCGTCGTCTTTTCAACCCTGCTGGCATCGAGCGCGACCGCACCTTTTGCCGCCTATCACTTCAACCGCTTTCAGCTCTATGGGATCGTCGCCAATATGCTGGCGGTGCCGCTGACCGGCTTTTGGGTCATGCCGTGGGCGGTCGCGGCGGTGCTGCTGATGCCGTTTGGCCTCGAGGCATTCGCGCTGGTGCCGATGGGTTGGGGTGTAGCAGGGATAATCCACATCGCCGAAGACGTCGCCGCATGGCCGGGCGCAGTAATTCTGTTGCCGACGATGCCGCTTTGGGGACTCGTCGTCATCACCTTCGGAGGACTGTGGATTTGTCTTTGGCAGCGGCCGTGGCGATGGCTGGGGGGGCTTGGTATCGCGGCCGGGCTCGTCGGAATGCTGTTCGTCGAGCCCCCAGACGTGTTCGTTGATGCAAAAGGACAGCTCTTTGCCGTCCGTGACGATGACGGCGGGCTGATGTTCTCATCAAAGTCCGCCGCTCGCTCGGCGCGCGAGTCCTGGATTCGCCGGGTCGGCGATGAGGCTGCATCTGGCTACTGGCGGGACGACGGCGGTAAGGCACGCGACGGCGCCATTCGCTGCGACGAACTGGGCTGCGTCTATCGCCGAGGAGGCCATGTCGTTGCCTTCGCGCGCCGTGGCGAGGCATTGATTGACGACTGCACGCAGGCTGATGTGATCATCAGCCTGGCGGTCGTCCGCAGGCGATGCGCCTCGGCCACGACGGTCGTCGATCGAGCCGCTCTCTTGCGCAACGGAACGCACGTCTTATGGCTGGATGCGGGAACGGTGCGGCTTGAAAGCGTCAATGGCCGGAGGGGCAACCGTCCTTGGGTGCCGGTCCTCGCCGACGAGTCCGCAGATACCGATGCGGACGCCGGTGATGACGACGCGGATGCGTCTCGGAAGACTCGCCCCGGCGAGCATCGGATCAGTAGCGTCGCAAAAGACCAACCAGACGACCTTGAACCTTGACCTGATCCGGCCCACAGATGCGCGCCTCGTAGGCGGAATTCGCCGGCTCGAGCGCGATGGACTGGCCGCGACGACGCAGCCGCTTGAGGGTGACCTCCTCATTGTCGACCAGAGCAACGACAATCGTGCCGCTATCCGCCGTTTCCGACTTCTGGATGATCACCGTATCACCATCAAGAATGCCGGCCTCGATCATCGAATCGCCCTCGACCTCGAGAGCATAGTGCTCGCCATTGCCGACGAGAACCGAAGGCACATCGATCGAACGCGAGTGGTCGCGCAGCGCCGCGATCGGCGTCCCGGCGGCAATCTTGCCGTAGAGCGGCAGCGGAACGACGTGCGCACCGGGAGGCGCCGGATGGCCGGGAAGCTTGAAGTCCGCCTTGATGACGTTGGGGGCGAAACCCTCGCTTCGACGCACGGCGATGCCGACGGAGGTCATGTTCTCGGGTAAACGCAGGACCTCGAGTGCTCGTGCCCGATGCGGCAGTCGGCGAACGAAGCCGCGCTCCTCGAGACCGGTCATCAGACGGTGGATTCCAGATTTCGAGCGAAGCCCGAGCGCATCCTTCATTTCGTCGAACGACGGCGAAACCCCGGATTCCTTCAGCCGCTTGTCGATAAACATCAGCAGCTCGAATTGCTTTTTGGTCAACATGCGTCCGTCTCCCGGGCAGGCGCTGCGAACAGTATTTGCGATCAGGTTTAACCCAATGAGGGTTTTCCCGAGAAAACCTGGAGCAGCGCTCTTTCGCGACCACAATATCTAGAACAAAACAAAAACTGTTGACTATGTTCTAGTTTGGTTCCCACGTGGCGTCAAGGTCGCGCTTGCGTTCTGCGCGAATAAAATCAAAACGTCGGCGCGTGATCGGAAAAAATGAGGGCCGCCGAACGCTCGCCTGCCTTCGCTGCCGCGGCGTGCGGCGGCCTGACGAGCAGACATTCGGCGGCGGCGAAGGCGCTCAGCAACGCACTGTCTTGCGAGCGAAGCGGCGTCGCAATGACATCTCCGTCGGCATCGCGGCAGAGGGTCGCGCGGATATAATCCTCGCGATCGTCATTCGCCGGCAGATCGGTGGCGAGCTGGACGGTCGGCAGAGGCGGGGACGAGGCATCGAGACCCAGCATCGCTTCGATCGCAGGTTTTGCAAAGCGCAGCAGGGTGATACCGGCGGAGACGGGATTTCCCGGAAGACCGAGCACCGGCATGGCGTTAAGGCGGCCGAAGATCAGGGGTTTGCCTGGACGCATTGCGACCTTGTAGAAATCGAGATCGAAGCCTTCGCCGTCAAGCGCGCGGCGGACGAGATCGAAATCGCCGACCGACGCTCCGCCGATGGTGATCAAAAGATCGGCGCCCCGGGCAGCCCGGATCGTGCCCGCGAGCGCGGCCGCGTCATCACCGGTGATGCCGAGGGATACGGGTTCGGCGCCGAAGCCGCGCAAGGCTGCGGTTACGAACACGCTGGCGGAGCTGACGATCTGCGCCGGCCCGATCGGCTCGCCCGGCAGCACCAGCTCATCTCCGGTCGCGACAACGGCGATGCGCGGCTTGCGGTGAACCCTGAGCCAGGGCACGTTCATCGCCGCAACAAGACCAAGATCCCGGGCTGAGAGCCTGCGGCCAGCCTTGAGCAGGACATCCCCCGCGGCGAAGTCCTGTGCCATGCGGCGAATATGCCGGCCAGGCTGGGGCGGCCGCTGCACGACGACGTGTCCGTCCGATTGCTGAGTGTGCTCTTGAATGATGATCGTATCGGCGCCCGCCGGCACCGGTGCACCGGTGAAGATGCGCACCGCTTCTTTCGGCTGAATGCGCTCAACGTAGCCGGCGCCGGCCGTCGATGCGCCCGGAACCCGCAGCACCGCCGGTACCTCGGGGACATCATCGGCCCTGATCGCATAGCCATCCATGGCCGAGACGGCACAGGGCGGATGCGAAACATGGGCCGCGACCGCCTGCGCGAGCACGCGACCCAGGGCTTGATCGAGGCTGATCGTCTCCGCCGGCAGCGCCGAGAAGGCGGCGCGGATGCGGGCGATCGCCGCTTCGACGGCGATCATGCGGCGTCGCCCTTCATTCAATCGGCCTCGAACGTGCCAGACGACCCACCCGATTTGTGCACCAGGCGGATGGCTTCGATCCGCATGCCACGATCGAGCGACTTGCACATATCGTAGACTGTAAGCGCCGTGATCGCCGCCGCCGTCATCGCCTCCATCTCGACGCCGGTGCGCTCGCGCACGCGGCAGGTCGCAGTGATGTCCACGGCGCTCTCCACCGCATCGCAGACGAGATCGACGGTAACCGAGGTGAGCGACAGGGGATGGCACAAGGGAATCAGTTGCGATGTCTGCTTCGCCGCCATGATGCCGGCCAAACGGGCGACAGCGAGAACGTCGCCCTTTTTCGCCGCGCCACCGGCGATGGTTGCCAGCGTTTCCTGGCTCATGACAACGCGGGCTTTCGCCGTCGCCGTGCGATCATTGGGCTCCTTGCCGGAGACGTCGACCATCCGGGCATTGCCCGCAGCATCGAAATGCGACGATCCGGTCATATCCGCCCTGTTATCGTAGACATCCGAGCCGCACGCTATCAGTCGCTGAGGCGGGGAGCAATATCGGGTAAAACAGCCTTTTCCGAGGCGGAGCAAGGCGCGAAAGGACGGCAGATGGACAAAAAGCAGGTCGTGAACGTTTGGTACGTGCTCATGGCGGTCCTGGCGTTGCTGTTCTTTCAGAACTGGTGGGTCGAACAGCGCGAGGTCGAAACGCTACCCTACAGCGCGTTTGAAAAGCTGCTGACCGAAGGCGGCATCGATAAGATGTCGGTCGGCTCTACGGTGATCGAGGGGACGCTTAAGAAGGCGACGGCCGACGGTCGGACCGGGTTTCGTACGGTCATCGTCAACCCGGCGCTCGCTGAGCAATTCGCCAAGTACGATGTCCAGTACTCTGGGGTCGTACATAGCACCTTCTTCAGCGATCTTCTGTCGTGGATCGTACCGATGGTCGTGTTTTTCTTTTTGTGGATGTTCTTCATCCGCAAGATGGCGGAAAAGCAGGGCTTTGGCGGCCTGACGGCGATCGGCAAAAGCAAGGCCAAGGTCTACGTCGAGCGCGACACCAAGACCACCTTCGACGACGTCGCCGGTGTCGACGAGGCCAAGGAGGAACTCGAGGAGATCGTCGATTTTCTCAAGAACCCGAAAGCGCACGGTCGTCTCGGCGCCCGTGTGCCCAAGGGGGTGCTGCTGCTGGGTCCGCCCGGAACCGGCAAGACCCTGCTCGCGCGCGCGGTCGCGGGCGAAGCCGGCGTGCCGTTCTTCTCAATGAATGGCTCGGAGTTCGTCGAGATGTTCGTCGGCGTCGGCGCCGCGCGGGTGCGCGATCTTTTCGAGCAGGCGCGCAAGCAGGCGCCGTGCATCATCTTCATCGACGAGCTTGACGCGCTGGGCCGCTCGCGCTCGCTGGCGCCGATGGGCGGGCACGACGAAAAGGAGCAGACGCTCAACCAGCTCCTCGTCGAACTCGACGGCTTCGATCCCGGCACCGGCATCGTTCTGCTCGCCTCGACCAACCGGCCGGAAATCCTCGATCCGGCGCTCCTGCGCGCCGGCCGCTTTGATCGTCACGTGCTTGTCGACCGGCCGGACCGGATCGGCCGCGCCGCCATCTTGGGCGTGCACTTGAAAGAAAAGGCGCTCGATCCAAGCGTCGATGCTGAAGCGGTTGCGAGCCTGACGCCGGGATTCACCGGCGCCGATCTCGCCAATCTCGTCAACGAGGCGGCGTTGATCGCCACCCGCCGGGATGCTGCGGCGATCTCGATGGCGGACTTCACCCAGGGAGTCGAGCGCATCGTTGCCGGTCTCGAGAAGAAGAATCGCCTGCTCAATCCCCGCGAGCGCGAAATCGTCGCCTTCCACGAAATGGGCCACGCGCTCATTGGCATGGCGCTGCCGGGCATCGATGTCGTCCATAAGGTTTCAATCATCCCCCGCGGCGTCGGTGCCCTCGGCTACACCATTCAGCGCCCGACCGAGGACCGTTTTCTCATGTCGCGGGCCGAGCTTGAGAACAAGATGGCGGTGCTGCTCGGCGGGCGCACCGCCGAGCGCCTCGTCTTCGACGAGATCTCGACCGGCGCCGCCGATGACCTCGCCAAGGTCACCGACATCGCCCGCGCCATGGTCGCGCGCTACGGCATGATCGATGCGCTCGGCAACGTCGCCTACGAGGAGGAGCGCCGCTCGCTGCTCGGCCCGGCGGAATTTCAGGCACCGTCACCGCGCAAGTACAGCGAGGCGACCGCGCGGGAGATCGATACCGCGGTACGCGATCTCGTCGCCGCTGCCTCCGCGCGGGCGCGTACCCTGCTCGAAGCCAACCGCGCCTTGCTCGACCGCAGCGCCCGGTTGCTGCTCGATCGGGAGACGCTCGACGAGGCAGAACTCAAGGCTTTCGCCGCAGAGGTCAAAAAGGCGGCGTAAACGCCGCGGGTCTCAGGGCGTGGGCGCGAGCAAGGCGCGCGTCGCCTCGGCGACGTCCGGCTGGCGCATCAGCGATTCGCCAACCAGGAAACAGCGCACCCCGGCGCGGGCCATGCGATCGAAGTCGACGTGGGCGAACAGGCCGCTCTCGCTGACCAGGAGGCGATCACCCGGACAGAATGGCGCCAGCCGTTCTGTGGTCGCCAGATCGACGCTCAGGGTCGCAAGGTTGCGGTTGTTGATACCGATGAACGTGCAATCGAGCGCCACCGCCCGGCGCATCTCGGTCTCGTCATGCACCTCGACCAGGGTATCCATACCGAGATCAAAGGCGCACGCCCGCAGCTCGCGCGCGCAGCCGTCGTCGATGGCGGCGAGAATCAGCAGCACGGCATCAGCGCCGATCGCCCGCGACTCGATGATCTGGTAGGGGTCAAGCAGGAAGTCCTTGCGTAGCACCGGCAAGCTCACTGCCGCCCGAGCCGCGATAAGGAATGCATCGTCGCCCTGGAAATAGGGACCGTCGGTGAGCACCGAAATGCAGGTGGCGCCGCCCGCCTCGTAGGCGGACGCGAGCACCGGCGGATCGAAGTCGGCGCGGATCAGCCCCTTTGAGGGCGAGGCGCGCTTGATCTCGGCGATGAGACCGTAGCCGCCTTCAGCGATCACCCGCCAGAGATTACTGGCGAAGCCGCGTGGCGGCGATGCGTCGGCGGCGAGCCGCTCAAGCTCTGCCTGGGGGCAGGTGCGCTTGCGCTGGGCGACAAGGGCGCGCTTTTGCGCGCAGATTTCTTCAAGGACACTCATCCGCTCTCCACCGCGACGCTCGGTTGAAGGTTGGTAATGGCGATCAACCGATCAAGGGCTGCCCGCGCGCGCCCGGAGGCGATCGCCGCAGCGGCGCAGCCGACGCCGCTGGTAAGGTCGGCAACCTTGCCGGCGACGAGCAGGGCCGCGCCGGCATTGAAAACGACGGCATCGCGGAACGGGCTGGGCGCGCCGTCCAGCATCGCCCGCATCGCCGCGGCGTTCGTCAGCGCGTCGCCGCCCTTGAGGTCCTCCGCCCATGCAAACGGCAGGCCGGCATCAGCGGGGGAGACGGTAAACGTGCGCACCGCGCCGCCCGCAAGCTCGGCGACGAACGACGGGCCGGTTGTCGTCAGTTCGTCAAGGCCGTCCGAGCCATGCACCACCCAGGCCCGCTCGCAGCCGAGGTTGGCGAGCACGCGGGCCATCGGCTCGATCCAGGCGCGGGCGAAGGCACCGGTGAACTGGCGGGTTACGTGCGCCGGGTTCGACAGCGGCCCCAGCAGGTTAAGGATGGTGCGCACGCCGAGCTCGCCGCGAGGGCCGGCGACATGGCGCATCGCCGCATGGTGTCGGGGCGCCATCAGAAAGCCGATGCCGGCCTCGCGGATGGCCTGCTCGATGAGGCTCAGGTCGGCATCGAGGTTAACGCCAAGGGCGGCCAGCACGTCGGCCGCCCCGCATTTGGACGAAACCGCGCGGTTGCCGTGCTTGGCGACCGGCACACCGCAGCCGGCGACGACCAGCGCGGCACCTGTCGAGATATTGAATGTCCCGCCGCCATCTCCGCCAGTGCCGACAAGATCGATCGCGCCCGCTGGCGCGGTGATCGAGAGCACCCGGGCCCGCATCACCCGGACTGCACCGGTGATTTCCTCGACGGTCTCGCCGCGTACCCGGAGCGCCATGAGGATCGCGCCGATCTGCGCCGGTGTTGCTTCGCCGGCCATGACGATGGCGAACAGCTCCTCGGCCTCGTCGACGCTGAGCCGGGCACCGGAGGCGAGGGTGGCGAGAAAGGCCTTCAGCCGGGATCGGGGATCGTTTTCGGCGCGATCGCTCACCGGCGAGCCCTACTGCCGCGTCGCATCGAGGAAGTTGCGCAGCAGCGCGTGACCGTGTTCGGTGGCGATGCTCTCCGGGTGGAACTGCACCCCGAAGATCGGTAGCTCGCGATGGCGCAGGCCCTGGACGACGCCGTCCTCGCTTTCCGCCGTCGGAACCAGGCACTCCGGCCAGGTTTCCTTCTCGACCATCAGCGAGTGATAGCGGGTGGCGGCGAAGGGCGAAGGCAGGCCGGCGAAAACGCCGCTGCCGTCGTGGCTGATCCGGCTGATCTTGCCGTGCATCGGCTTGGGCGCGCGCACCACCTTGCCGCCGAACGCCTGACCGATGCTCTGGTGGCCGAGGCAGACGCCAAGCAGGGGTGTCTTCCCGGCGGCCTGCTCGATCAGCGCCAGACAGATCCCCGCCCGGTCGGGATCGCACGGCCCCGGCGACAGGACGATGCCGTCCGGTTTCAGCGCCAGCGCGTCCTCGGCGCTCAGCGCATCGTTGCGGCGGACGTCGACATCGGCGCCGAGCTCTCCCAGATAATGAAAGAGATTGTAGGTGAAGCTGTCGTAGTTATCGATCAACAAGAGCATGAGCGAGAGCCGGACCAGACAGGCGGGAATCCCCGCCACGCCGCACCATGCCGGCCCGCCCGGCCAGCGTCAAGGCCGGCCGGGCGCGGATTTGGGCCATGGGAGGCACCGCGCCGCCCGCCCAGGGTCGAGCGCCGCGCTTGTCGCCAGCTTCGCCGCAGCGGTGCTGGCGGCGAGCGTGCTCGCCGCGTTGTGGGCGCTGCCCGCGGCGGCGGACTCGCTGACGCGCAACCCGCCCCCGGCGATGCTGGCGCCCCCGCCCGTCAAGCCACCGGTTTCACCGCTCGTCAGCCCACCGGCCGTCCCGCTATCGAACCCGGCCGGCGAGAGCCCGCGCGAGCGGACATTGCTCGACCAGCAGCGTCAGGTCGAAGGGCAGATCCGCACCCTCGACCGTCAGCTTGGCCCTTACGAAATCGAGCGCCTGCGCCGCCCACCACCGAACGCGCCGCACCGCATGACCTACGATCCGCTGCAAGAGCGCCGAGAGGGCGAACGCCGCGGCCTCGAACTGCGCAGTCGGATGATCGAGCAGGACCTTCGCCACGAACAGTTCGAGCAGGACCTGCATCGGTCTCCGCGCTGGTGAGGCGGGGCGGGGCGGACGAAAGCCGCTTGCCGTTGCGCGCCGCATCGACCATCTACGAGCAAAATCGCGATGAGCTATGAGGAGACAACGATGGGCAACGTGCGAACCTACTCGGTTGACGGCATGACCTGCGAGGGCTGCGTGCGCGCCGTGACCAACGCCATCCGCAAGGCCGGCCCCGACGCCTTTGTGCAGATCGACCTTCCGACCGGCACCGTCAGCGTCGGCGGCATCGACAGCGACGATACCGTGCGCACCGCCGTCGAGCAGGCCGGCTTCGACTTCCTCGGTCCGGTCAATCCCGTCTGATGCTGACACGCCGCGGACCGATCGCGCTCAGAAAAGCACCCCATCGGGCTTGGTTTCATCCCATTCAACAGCCCCTTGTTTCCGATAAGCCATTGAAACAACAAATATGCTCTCGCCGCAACCGTGCGTCCGTCATCGCTTGTCGTCAAATGTCGTCATTGTGTCCTAGCTTTTCCTTGCCGCAGGCGGCCGTAAGGTACATAACGAGAACATATAGGGCCTCCCGACCCGCGTCAACCGCCTGAAGTTTGGGGCAGGGCAACGCCCGTAACCTTCCGGACGCAGCCTCCCGCGAGCGGGGTGCACAGCCTGCCTCACCCCATCGACAATGAGATCGTCTTTTGCGATAGCGGGTTGATGGTCCGAGCGAGACCGATAAAGGGTGTACTCGGGCGTTCGAGAGATCATCTCAGGGTTGGGGCAACCAGAACGATTGCTGCCCTGATCGCTGAGGAGGAAACATGAGCGCCGCTGATGAACTGAAGAAGCTGGCTCCACTCGGAGAGCTTAAGCCAGAGGTGATGAAGGCCTTCGTCGCCTTCGATAGCGCGGCCATGGCCGATGGCGCGCTGTCGCGAAAGATCAAGGAGCTGATGGCGGTTGCCGTGGCGCTGACCACCCAGTGCCCTTACTGCCTGACCATTCACAGCGAATTCGCGCGCAAGGCGGGCGCGACCGACGAGGAACTGGCGGAAGTCACCTTCCTCGCCGCCGCGCTGCGCGCCGGTGCCGCGGTCACGCACGGCGCCAATCACGTGCTGCCCAGGACCTGAACGTCCAACCCGGCCGGCGTGCGCCTGAACGTCTGGCCGGCGCGTGTCGCGATCCTCGCCGGGATTTCCCCGCGAGGATTTCGGCGCGAGGACTCCCACATGAGCATCGTCGGTATCATCGCGTCCGCTCGCGGACAGGCCTTCTTGAAGACGAGTGCGGCGCTCCTTAGATGCCGAAAGGGGTAGGAGATAGGCTCTTGGACGCGCGAATCAATCCCTATCAGGCGGCTCCCGAGGCGATGAAGGCGATGCTGGCGCTCGAGAGCTACGTCGGCGGCTGCGGGCTCGAGATCTCGCTGATCGATCTCGTCAAGACGCGGGCCTCGCAGATCAACGGCTGCGCCTTCTGCATCCACATGCACACGCATGAGGCGCGGGCGCGCGGCGAGAGCGAGGAGCGCCTTTATCTGCTGAGCGCCTGGGAGGAATCGCCGCTCTACAGCGAGCGGGAGCGGGCGGCGCTGGCCTGGACGGAGGCGGTGACGCGCGTTGCCGAAACCCATGTTCCCGATACAGTCTACGAAGCGGTGCGCCGATACTTCGCCGAGGACGAACTGGTCAAGCTCACCCTGCTTGTCGCCACCATCAACGCCTGGAACCGCATCGCCATCAGCTTTCGCGCGGTTCATCCCGTCGCGGCTGCTGCCGGGATACAACCGGGTACGGCCGGCGCCGCTTGAAAACCTTGCGTTAACCCGGCGCTGCTAGCCTGAGACCCGAGGCGTATGGCCTCTTGGGATTGGCGGCTGGCATCGCGATGACGGACGATCGGTCTTCGTGGCCGGCCGGGATAAGGGTCTCGGCACATGCGCATTCGATCGAGCGTTTCCATCAAGGCGAAGGTCGTCGGAATTGCCTTGCTTGTCTTCCTTGCGATCGTCATCGCCGCAGTGTCCACGTTCTGGGAGACGCGGCGCGAACAGGCGGCAATCGCGGAGATCGAGCACGCAGCGTCGACGGTGACCGAACGGATCATGCCGCTCGCCACTCACATCGCGATGATCCGCTACGACGTTGCCCAGGTGCAGCAGTGGTTGACCGACATCTCGGCGACGCGTGGGCAGGATGGTCTCGACGACGGGCCGCAACAGGCCGCCGAGTATGCCGCCGATTTTGAACAGCAGGTTGCGGCGTCGATCCCGCTCGCCGGGGATCTCGGCCTTACCGAGGTGGTGAAGGCATTACAGGAAGCGCAAGAGAACTTCCCACCCTATTACGCGACCGGTCGGAGCATGGCGGAGGCGTATGTGCAGGGCGGCCCTCCGGCGGGAAACAAGCTGATGTCGGCGTTCGATGCGGACGCCGAGCGCATCGGCGATACCATGACCCGCCTGCTCGAATCGGCTGAAACGGCCGCTGCACAGCGCGTTGCCGAGCTGAATGCCGCATCCGTGGAAATTCGCGCCTCGGGGAACGATCAACAGCGTACGCTGTTGATCTCCGGCATTGCCATCCTGGCGGCGATCATCGGCTTTGTCGTCTACCTGCGCGTTTTCGTTACCCGGCCGCTGGGAACGCTGACCGGCGTCATGCGCTCACTCGCCGAGGGAAATCTTGACGTGCCGATCGGCTTCGAGGCGCGCGGGGACGAGATCGGCCAGATGGCCAAGGCGGTCCGCGTCTTCCAGCGCGCGGCGATCGAGAATGGCGCCCTGCGAGCGCAGCGGGAGCAGGCACAGGCGCAGGCGGAACGCGAGCGGCACACGGCATTGAGAGACATGGCGGACACGGTCGAAACCGAAACCCGTTCCGCGGTCGATCGTGTCGGCGGTCAAACCGGAGAGATGGCGGCGCGCGCCGCAACGATGCTGAACTCGGCGCAGGAGGTCACCGCGATCTCGAACGGTCTTGCCACCGACGCGGACCTCGCCTTTGCCAATGCCCAGTCCGTCGCCGCCGCGACCGAACAGCTCTCGGCGTCGACTCAGGAGATCGGCACGCAGGTCAGCAGCGCGTCCGATGTCACCGGCCGGGCGGTGGACAGGGCGCAGTCAGCACGGGCGAGCATCGAGGCGCTGAGCGAGGCTGTCGAGCGGATCGACTCGATGGCCCAGCTCATCGAAGGCTTCGCCAACGAAACCAATCTCTTGGCACTGAACGCCACGATCGAATCGGCACGGGCGGGCGCGGCCGGTCGCGGCTTCGCTGTCGTCGCCAGTGAGGTTAAGAACCTGGCGAACGAAACTCAGCGATCGGCGAGCGAGATCGCGGCGCTGCTGGCCCAGGTCCGCCAGGCGACGTCGGCCGCCGTCGGCACGGTGAACGAGGTCACCCAGACCATCGCCGAGGTCTCGCAGATCTCATCGGCGATCGCCGCCGCCGTCGAGCAGCAGAACGCAACGACGCGTGAGCTTGCAAGGGCGAGCGCCGAAACCAGCCAAGCCGCCCAGCATGTCTCCGCCAGCGCCACGCGTGCCGCGGGGGTCGCTCAGACCACGCACACCGTCGCCGGCGAGGTCCGCGACGGTGCCGCAGAAATGTCCGCCGGCATCGACGACCTGCGCGAGAGCTTGGTCCGCGTCGTCCGCTCCGCCACTGCCGAGGTCGATCGCCGGTCGAACGCCCGCATTCCCGTGGCCCTGTCGTGCGCGATCGAGGCGGCGGGCGGGCGCCACTCAGGCGAGGTGATCAATATTTCCTGCGGCGGCGCCGAGATCACCGGCGTTCCGCTTCTCGCCGCGGGACAACGCGGTACGCTTCACATCGGTGGAATGCCCCAGGCCCTGCCGTTCGATGTCAAGGCGTGCAAGCACGAGCATCTGCATATCGCCTTCCATCTCACCGACGCCGAGTCTCAAGAACTCTCCGGCTTTCTCGCACGCCTCGCCTCGGCTGTCGTGCCTTGCCCGTCTGACCTGAAGGAGGACGTTCCGCTGCGGTCGGCGGCGTAGGCGGTACGTCTTTCTGTCGCCGACGCTGCGGATCTCATCCGCAATTGGAGCGGCGTTCGTCGCCGGGACCGGCGGTGACGCCGGCCATTCATCCAACACCGGTGCCGGCGAATGCTTGACGGGCGGGGCGGCGGGGTCTTACATCTCCGCGGTGTGCTGGCGGGAGTAGCTCAGTTGGCAGAGCACCGGGTTGTGGTCTCGGGTGTCGCGGGTTCGAATCCCGTCTCTCGCCCCAGTTCCCGTATGCCCATGCGCCCCGTCCTTTTTGTCCGCTCGTGTTAATTACGGCGGGAGTAAGTGGCGTCCCCAACCGCCAGAAAATCAGGCGGCTTTGCTTTCGCGCAGGGCAGGGGTGCACGCAACGGACGCGGCAGGGGGTTTTCAAATCACCCGCAGCACAGTATTGAGAAGGCCAGCGCACCCGCGGCACAGCCGCAAGGGTGCTTTTGTCGTCGGCCAGGAGTGCAGCGGTGAAGATCGGGGTTCAACGCCGGGAGCGGCCGGTCATCATCGGTATCGTCGGCGATTCCGGTGCCGGAAAGACGACGTTCGCCGCCGGCCTTGCCGCCATTCTTGGCCCGGATCGGGCGCTGAACATCTGTATCGATGACTATCATCGCTATTCGCGCGGACAACGGGCTGTCAATGGGCTGACGCCGCATGATCCCGCCTGCAACTATCTTGATATTCTCGAGCAGCACATCGACCTCTTGCGCGCCGGCCAGCCGATTCTCAAACCGGTCTACAATCACGTCGGCGGCGTGCTCGAAGCGCCGGAGTATGTCGAGCCGAAGCGCTTCATCATTCTCGAAGGACTGCACGGTTACGCGACACCGCGGCTGCGCGATGCCTATGATCTCAAGTTCTACATGGAACCACAGGAGGCGCTGCGCTTGCGCTGGAAGTTCCAGCGGGACACCGGACCCGGCGGCCTCGGCTATACCATCGAGCAGGCAATGGCGTTGCTGCCGAAGCTGAACCGCGACGCCGGGCTCTACGTGGCCCCGCAGCGGGCCTATGCCGATGTCGTCGTCAGCTTCTACGTACCGGACGGCTTGGCGGAGGAGGCGGGCAGCCGCCTGAACGCCCGCCACATTCTTCGCCCGACGCTGCCCTATGTCGACCTCGCGCCGCTGCTGGAGGCAGGAGCGGATGCTGGCTTGGTCCTTGAACTTGCCCGCGACGTCGACGGCCGGCCGGCAGACGCGCTGCACATCGAAGGAGCAGTGGAGGACTGGCGCGCCCGCGCGCTGCAGCGCGACCTGTGGCGATTGTTGTGCGAGCTGCCCGGGTTCGGCGCCTCGGCGTCCGGGTTGCCGAGGCTGGGGGTTTTTCGCGATGCCGACAATGCCATTTGCGAGAGTCACCCGCTCGCCGTCTCGCAACTGGTCATCGCGCACTATCTTTTGAACGCGGCGGTCGGGGCCCATGCGATCTGAGGACAAGCAACCGATGAACGTGGTTCGATCCCAAGCGATTTCTCAGGACACGCTGCTGACCGCGGCACCTGGGGCGCGGCTGGATAACACGCTTGAGAGGCCGTTCGATAACGCGGCAGAGGCGCCGTTGCCGGCGCGCTTCGCGGAGATGGTCAACGCCATCCGCTTTCTTGCAGCCGACGCGGTGCAGAAGGCGAAGTCCGGCCATCCCGGCATGCCGATGGGCATGGCGAACGCGGCCAGCGTTTTGTGGACGCAATTTCTCAAGTTCGATCCGCAGCATCCTGAATGGGAGGACCGGGATCGCTTCATCCTCTCCGCCGGTCACGGCTCGATGCTGCTTTACGCCTTGCTCTATCTGAGCGGCTTCGAAGAGATCACTCTCGAAGAAATCCGCAACTTCCGCCAGCTCGGCTCGAAGACGCCGGGCCATCCCGAATACGACGTGCCGCGCGGCATTGAAACCACGACCGGACCGCTGGCCCAGGGCCTCGGCAACGCCGTCGGCATGGCGCTCGCGGAGCGGTTGCGCGCCGCGCGCTGCGGCGAGGACATCGTCGATCACTACACGTATTGCATCGTCGGCGACGGTTGCCTGATGGAAGGCCTCAGTCAGGAGGCGATCTCGTTCGCCGGCTTCCACCGGCTCGCCAAGCTGATCGTGCTGTGGGACGACAATCGCATCTCGATCGACGGGCCGACGACTCTCGCGCTCGGCGATAACCAGCTCGCCCGCTTCGAGGCCTGTGGCTGGGATGCGCAGAGCGTCGATGGCGACGACCCGCAAGCCGTCGCCCGGGCGATCGCCAAGGCACGGGCTTCCGACAAGCCCTCGCTGATTGCCTGCCGGACGACCATCGGCAAGGGCGCGCCGAAGAAAGGGGGCACCGAACAGGCGCACGGCGCGCCGCTCGGCGACGAGGAGATCGCCGGCGCGCGCAAGGCGCTCGGCTGGGAGCATCCGCCGTTCGTCGTCCCCCCGCATGTCCTGGACGCGTGGCGGGCGGCGGGACGTCGCTCGCAGTCCGAGCGCGAGGCGTGGGACGACCGCTTTGCCGCGTTGCCCGCCAAAAAGCAAGAGGCGTTCCGCAAGACCACCGCCGGCAAGCTGATGTCGGGCTGGCAGGCGCCACTCAACGCCTTCAAACGCAAGCTCGCCTCGGAGCAGCCGAAGTGGGCGACGCGCAAGGCCTCGGGGGAAGCGCTGGAGATTCTCACCACCACCTTTCCTGAGATGATCGGCGGCTCGGCTGATCTGTCCGAATCGGTATTCACCAAGACGACGTCGGTGACCGACATCGTGCCCGGCGACTTTTCCGGCCGGTACGTTCACTACGGCGTGCGCGAACACGCCATGGCCTCGATCATGAACGGCATGGCGCTGCACGGCGGCTTCATTCCCTATGGCGGCACCTTCCTCGTCTTCGCCGACTACATGCGCGGGGCGATGCGGATGTCGGCGCTGATGCGTCAGCGAGTGATTTACGTGCTCACCCATGATTCGATCGGCGTTGGCGAGGACGGCCCGACCCACCAACCGTCGGAGACGGTGGCGAGCCTCAGGGTCATGCCGAACATGCTGGTGTTCCGCCCGGCCGACGCCATCGAGACCTTCGAGTGCTGGGTGATCGCCCTGACCGAGAGCGATATGCCCTCGTGCCTGGTGCTCACCCGCCAGGCGGTTCCGGCTGTCCGCCTTGAGCACGAGAGCGTCAACCTGTGCGCCCGCGGCGCCTATGTGCTCCACGAGGCCGTCGATGGCGAGCGCGAGGTGACGCTGTTCGCCACCGGCTCGGAGGTCCACGTCGCCGTCGAGGCTCGCGCCCGCCTGCAGGCCGACGGCATTCCCACCGCCGTCGTCTCCATGCCGTGCTGGGAACTGTTCGACATCCAGCCGGAAAAGTATCGGCGGGAGGTCCTGGGGCCAGCTTGGCCGGAATGCGTGCGTGGCGCCGTCGAGGCGGCGATCTCTCCCGGCTGGGACCGTTACATCGGCGAGAACGGCGTGTTTGTCGGCTTGAACGGCTTCGGCCTCTCCGGACCTGGCGAGGTGTTGTTCAAGCACTTCGGGATCACGCCCGAAAATGTTGTCACCCAGATCAAGGCGGCGCTCGCCCGCCGCGCCGACGTTTTCCGTCGGCGCGACCGCAGGTTCGGTATGGACGTGGTCGGCTGAGCGCCAAGGGCGCTCAGCTATATGCCGGTTTCAGCCGCCTGATCTTGAGCCGCCCGATTTCAACCGCCAAGGAGCGCGCTGCCGAGCATCTTGGAAACGGACGCGCCACCCTCCTGCTCCACGTAACCGACGACGGTCTCGACCATCGGGGCGATCTGGTCGTTGGATAAGCCCAGGCTCTGGAACGGACCGGACAGGGCGGTCAGCGATGAGGCGCCGGATACGCCGGGAACCACCCCCATCGCGCCGGTTCCCAACGCCTTGGCGCTGCCGCCAAGGGAACTCGCCGCACCGGCCGTAGCACCGCCGCTGGCTGACGTCGTTAGCTCTGGCGCCTGATCGATGAGGTTATCGACGCCGGGGACCGAATCGGCAACCTTGCCGAACTGATCGGCGCTCATGCGTTGCTGTGCCAGTTCAAACACCGCTCCGGCGCCGCCAGCGGCCTGCTTGGGGCTGATTCCCATCTTGCCCACAAGGATGCTGACCAGTTCGGTCGCATCCGCCGAAGCCGGCAGGGGCGCAAGCAGGCACGAGGTCAGCAGCGCGGCGGCAAGGCCGCCAGTCTTTAACATGCGCATGGTCATTGTCCTCTTCGAGCAAAGGGTAGACATCGTGCTGTCGGCGTCGCACCCGTCCTGGCAGGGTTGATAAACCGGCTTGGCGAAACCCGCTACTTCTGGATCGCCAAAAACGCGCAGGTTTCACGCGCGCTGGCGCGGCGGTGTTCGGCATTATAGGTATGACTATGGGGATTCTGCGGCCGGGATCGGCGGCGAACAAGGCAGAAGGATGCGCGTAGGTGATTGACGGTGTGGAATACGCTGGGCATCGGTCAGCGAACGCTGCGGCGCCCGGAGGCGAGGCGAACGGGTCGATGCCTTCCGCCACGGTGTCCATCGCGCCTTCCGGCGCGGTGTGGATCGCGCCCTCCATTCTCTCGGCCGATTTCTCCCGGTTGGGGGAGGAGGTGCGGGCAATCGACACCGCAGGGTGCGACTTCGTGCATATCGACGTCATGGATGGCCATTTCGTGCCGAACCTGACCTTCGGCCCACCGGTGATCCGCGCGCTGCGCCCGCACACGCAAAAGCCTTTCGACGTGCACCTGATGATTGATCCGGCGCAGCCCTTTCTGCCCGATTTCGCCGCGGCGGGAGCCGATATCATCACCGTTCACGCAGAGGCGGACAAACATCTCGACCGCAGCCTGCAGGTGATCCGTTCGCTCGGGTGCAAGGCCGGCGTCTCGCTCAATCCTGCGACCTCCGCCGAGTGTCTTGAATACGTCCTCGATCGCCTCGACCTCATTCTGGTCATGACTGTCAATCCCGGTTTCGGTGGCCAGACGTTCATTGAGACGCAACTGGAGAAGATCCGAAAGGTGCGCGCCATGATCGGCGATCGGCCGATCGCGTTGGAAGTCGACGGCGGCGTCAACGCCGATACGGCACCGCACATCGTCGCAGCCGGAGCGAATATCCTAGTCGCGGGCTCCGCCGTGTTCCGTAACGCTGCGTATGCCGAGAATATCCGGGTGCTACGTCCGTTTGCGAATTCGCCGGCTTGAGGAGAACGAACCCCATTATCTGCCGGTGCAGGCGCGGACGCGATGCAGGAACGCCAGGGGAGCGTATCCGTAGAGCTGCTCGAACTGACCTTCGGCAACGGCGGCCAGATCCAGGAGCCCGAACGCTTCGTGCATGACCTCGGACCACTTTTCAGCGAGCGATTCGGGCGGTCCGGCAAAACGCCCGGTGGCAACGCCGGTGATAATGAAGTCGTGAAGCCACATGGCGCAGGAAACTACGGGCTCGGCTATGGTGGGTTCATCATCCGCCGCCCCGAGCGGGCGCTGATGATGAACCGGGAAGTTGATGACCGTACCGCCCACCTCAGAGATTCTCCGCTGTGCCGGCAGGCGCGCTCGACAGCGCCATTGACGACGTGGCTTGTAACGGATGCGAACATACGCGCTGTAA
This sequence comes from Rhodospirillales bacterium, assembly GCA_016712595.1. NCBI lineage: Bacteria > Pseudomonadati > Pseudomonadota > Alphaproteobacteria > Rhodospirillales > Rhodospirillales bacterium. The sequence goes on along the minus strand of JADJQT010000001.1, from coordinate 2,452,713 downwards.
TTGTGAGGGATGCGCGCGTGCGCGCAGTGCCGACCGTCACGCCGTAGGCTCTTTTTGTTTGATCGGAAGGAGAGGGAAGCGGCTCAGAAGGCGCCGAGCTCAAGACCGGCAGCCATAGCCGCGCCAAGATCGCGGCACTGCTCGGCAAAAATCGGCTCGAACCCGCCGCGGCAGATCAGCGGCGGCTGTACCGCGCGCCAACGCAGGCCGCCGACGATCGCTTCGACGGCGCGCCGGGTACCGGTGCCATCATGTCCGGCGCGAATCACCAGTGCGTAGGGCAAACCCTGTGTTGCTTCGAGACAGGGGTAGTAGATGCGATCGAAGAAGTCTTTCAGCGCACCGCTCATGTAGCCGAAGTTCTCGGTCGTCATCAAAAGGATCGCCGCGGCGGCGAGAACGTCGGCGGGCCCGGCCGCGAGCGGGGATACGAGGCGGACATCGACGTCGGCGATCTCACGATCGCCGGCCCCCTCGATCAGGGAGCGCAGCAGTTCTTGCGTGTTGGGCGAGGGGGCGTGGGCTACGACCAGCAGGCGCTTGCCGCTCATCGGACCGGCAACGTCAACTGATCGCGTCGATCTGTTCGTCCGACAGCCCGCCGGGAACGATGGTCACCGGGATTGGCAGGCGGCCGACGCGCTTGATCACGTGGGTAATGATGCGCCCGGCCTCCGAGCGCGGCGCCGCACCCAGCACGAGAACCGAAAGATCCGGCTCGCTCTCCAACAGGCTCATCAACTCGCCGGTGAGTTCGCCGTCGCGGATGAAGACGACCGGCGTTCGTCCGGAAAGCTTCTGAACCACGGATGAGACCACCTGCAGCATCTCTTCGGCCTGTTCACGGCGCTCTTCCGCCATCAGGTGACCGACCGACATCCAATGTTGATATTCCACAGGCTCGATGACGTAGAGAAGCGCAACCCGCCCGGCGGTGTGCTTTGCCCGGCGGCAGGCGTAGCGCAGGGCGTGGTGCAGTTCCTCCGATTCGTCGACGACACAAAGGAACGTCCGGCCGGACTTCGGGTATGTCGCCGAACGGCCCTGCTCGCCAAAGTCCAAGTCGTTGTCGTCGCTGCTCACCGGTCAGCCTTTTCGGAAGGCGAGGTTTCCGAGCCATCCTGCCATCGCCGCGATGATGACTGCAACCATGCCGTATAAGAACGACTGGTGATGGGCAAAGGCGTAGATCCGCGCTTCGAGCCCGACCTTGCCGACGACGAGTGGCGTGGTCTCGGCGCTAACCACGTCATGGTCGCGGACGAGGAACACGCTGACTGTGTAGGTGCCGATCGGCGCATTCGCCGGAATCCACAAATCGGTGCGGAAGAGGCGGTTGCCGAGGAAATGGATCTCGCCGGGCATGGCGGCGAACAGGCCCTCATCCATCCGGGTGCGGACGAGCGCATCATGGAACTCGCGAGCCCGCCGCACGCTGGTGTTCTCGAGCGGCGTAAAGACGAGCCGCTCGAGGCCCAATTGGTGGAAGTCGGCGACCGTATCCGGAAGGATCTCGGCGATCGGCCTGGTTGTCGCCATCGCCCAGAATCCGGGCACACCCGAAAAGCTCATGCCCGCTTCATTGACCCAGATACCCAGGGATCGGCCCTTGCGGTGGACCGAGGCGAGACCGTCTGGTCCGCGAACGACGACGACAATGTCGCTGGGGCCGCTCGAAGCGGCGCTGGACTCATCGCCGGCACTATCGATCGCGCCGAACAGCAGCACGTCGCTGCCGCTGAAGCCGGCGGTCACCGCCACGAGGTGATTCGACAGTGCCGCCACCAGATCGGCTCGTGCCGGCGGCGAAGGCGCGGGAATCGCCGAAAGCAACAGCGTCGCCGCAATCGCGATCCAAGAGCGCGCCCGCGTCATTCGGCTTCCGAAACCTTGCTCACCGTATAAAGATCGGCGGGTGGAACGACGAGATCATAGGCGAGCTTGCCCGCGACGCACAGCACCAGCAACGCCAGCAGCACGCGCATCTGATCGCCGCGCAGGCGGCTGCCGACGCGGACGCCGAATTGTGCGCCGATCACGCCGCCGGCGATCAGCAGCAGGGCGAGAACGACGTCGACGGTCTCGGTGCTCACCGCCTGCATGATCGTCACGCTGGCGGTCACGAAGATGATCTGAAACAGCGATGTGCCGACCACGACCGAGGACGGCATGCCAAGCAGATAGATCATCGCCGGCACCATGATGAAACCGCCACCGACGCCCATGATCGCCGCGAGGATGCCGACGATGATGCCGATGCCGACCGGCAGCAGCGCGCTCACGTAGAGTCGGGACCGGCGGAAACGCATCTTCAGCGGCAATGCGTCGAGCCACGTCCGGTGTGATCGGGCTCGAACCGGTCGCGCGCTCCGACGCCGCGCCATCGCCCGCACGCTCTCCATCAGCATCAAGATCCCGATGGCGCCGAGAAAGATCACGTACGACAGGCGGATGACGAGATCGATCTGGGAAAGACTGTGCAGGATGGTGAACACGCCGACACCGAGGATCGAACCGGCGATGCCGCCGACCAGCAGCGCGAGCCCCATCTTGACGTCGACATTGCCGCGCTGCCAGTGGGCGAGAACCGCTGAGACCGAGGGGGCGACGATCTGGTTGGCGCCGGTGGCGACCGCGACCGGGGCGGGGATGCCGATGAACATCAGCAGCGGCGTCGTCAGGAATCCGCCGCCGATACCGAACAGCCCCGACAAAAAGCCGACGAGCCCGCCGAGACCGAGGATGACGAAAGCGTTGACGGTCATCTCGGCGATCGGCAGGTAAATGTCCACTCTTGGTGTTTCCTGCGCTTGGACGGCTGCGGTAACGGCCCGTCCTGCCACCCCGGCGAGTCCCTCCATCCGGCCGGCGACGGCGGATGAGGATCAAGCTGCACAATACCGGCGGGAATCCACGGGTTCAAAGCCAATCGCCAAAGCGGCGCCGCAGATACGGATGCAGCTCAGCCCGCCCCTGCGCCGGTTGCGCATAACAGCCGTGCTTCGTCGATGATTCGCACCGTCTCGGACCAGGCGACGCGGGCTTCAAGGTCGTCGGCGCCGACCCAGGCGGCATCGGCAGCGTCGGAGGCGGCGACTGCTTCGCCCGCCTGCCACAGGGCAGCGACGTCGATGAGGGTGTAATGATAGCGGATGGCTCCGGTGGCCTCGTCGCGTTCGATGAGATCGACGACGTCGACGATGCCGACCGGGCGGATGACGATGCCCGTCTCCTCCATCACCTCACGACAAGCGCCGGCGAAGACGGTCTCGCCCAGCTTCTGCAGTCCGCCCGGCAGGCTCCATTCACCTTGACGCGGCGGCTTGGCGCGGCGGATGAGCAGCACCTGCTCGCCACGGAAGACGACGGCGCCGATGCCGACCAGCGGTCGCGGGGGATAGTCGCGCGCCATCAAATCTCTCCGTGGTTGCAGTGCCTCGATCGCGCGATGATATATAAGACGGTTGCGCGCGGCGGAAGCGGCCAGCGACCGGTGCGTGCCCACCGCAAAGCAGGGCCGTGGCGGACACAGGAGGGGTTTTGGTGTTCGAGGGATTCGACGGCAAGGACATCGCCAGCCGCGAGACGACCATCCACGTCGAGGCCGGCGGCTCGGGTCCGCCTTTGCTGCTGCTGCACGGCTATCCACAAACGCACGTCATGTGGCACAAGATCGCGGAGAATCTCGCGCAACGCTTTACCGTCATCGCCAGCGACCTGCGCGGATACGGCGACAGCGGCAAGCCCGCCTCGGACTCTTCCCATCGCGCGTATTCGAAGCGGAGCATGGCCCAGGACCAAATTGACGTCATGGCGGCGCTTGGCTTTTCGCGCTTTTTCGTCGCCGGCCACGACCGCGGGGCCCGCGTCGCGCACCGCATGGCGCTCGATCATCCCCAGGCGGTCATCCGCCTTGCCGTGCTCGACATCGTGCCAACATACGAGGTGTTTGCCACGGCCGACAAGGAGATGGCGACCGCGTACTATCACTGGTTCTTCTTAATTCAGGGCAGCGGTCTGCCGGAAACGCTGATCGGCCATGATCCAGCCTATTACCTGCAGGCAAAGCTGCGGCAATGGGCGGGCAACGTGAGCGCCTTCGATCATGAGGCGCTCGCCGAATACATCCGCTGCTTCAGCGATCCGGCGGCGGTTCATGCGTCGTGCGAGGATTACCGGGCAGCCGCCAGCATCGATCTTGTCGACGACGAAGACGATCTCGACCGCAAGATCGCCTGTCCGCTGCTGGTGCTATGGGGCGACAGAGGCTTCGTCGGGCGCCGCTACGACGTCATCGCCGCCTGGCGCAAGCGGGCCTCCGACGTTCGCGGGCGCTCCTTCGATTGCGGCCATTTTCTCGCCGAGGAAAAGCCGCAGGAAACTTTGGCCGAACTCGTGGCGTTCTTCTCGGCATGACGCACCACCGCCTGATCCGCACAGTTGCCACCCGGTGCAGGGCATGACGGCAGTGCCGACCGATCCCGGTGAGCTAGCGCCTTCCGGCGAGCGCAAATCCATCCGACTGGCACTGATGGCACGGCTGCGGGCGTACTTCTTCGCCGGCATCCTGGTTACCGCGCCGATCTCCATCACCATTTACCTCGCTTGGCTATTCGTCAGCTTTGTCGACGCGCGGGTGACCCCGCTGCTGCCGGCGCGGTTCAATCCGGAAAGCTACCTGCCGTTCGCCGTGCCGGGGCTTGGCCTGCTCATCGTCATCGTCGCGCTGACCTTGATCGGCGCGTCGACCGCAGGCTATTTCGGCCGGGCGCTCACGCGCTTTTTCGATACGCTGCTCGCCCGCATGCCGGTGATTCGCAGCGTCTACGGAGCGATCAAACAGATCGTCGAGACGGTCCTGGCAAAGAAGTCGAGCGCGTTTCGCCAGGCAGTGCTGATCCAGTATCCGCGCTACGGCATCTGGACGATCGGTTTTCTGACCGGCGTGACCGAGGGCGAGGTGCAGGCGGTCACCCAGAGCCAGGTGATCAATGTCTTCGTGCCGACGACGCCGAACCCGACCTCGGGATTCCTTTTGTTCGTGCCGCGCGCCGAGGTCGTGCCGCTGGCGATGTCGGTCGAGGACGCGCTGAAGATGGTCGTCTCCGGCGGCATCGTCACCCCACCAGTGCTGCCGGTTCCGGCGGCGCGGGAGGAGGAGAGCGCGACGCCCGGCGAAAAAGCAGCGGATGACGTCGCCGCCTGATCCGCGGCGCCTAACTCCCGGGAGGGGGGATTAGCGGCGCGAACGCCAAAGGCGACGCGGCCGGCACGTCGGCAACCGTTTCCATCCGGCTGGACCCGCTCCCAAGGCGCGCGGTCGCGCCGATGACGATGATCAGGAGGCGGCGAGGGGGCAGCCGCAGATCGGGCAGACTGCCTGGGCAAGAAACGCTTGCCGCTGCTCGTCGGTGAGGTTGGTGGCAGCGAGCGAGGCACGCAGGTCGGCCAGCGCCGCGGCGTGCGCGGGACCGGCGGTGCAGGCGAGGCGAGCCGCCTTGTATTCGGCGGTGAGGCTCGCGGCCGGCTGTTCGACGACGAACGCCTTCGACGTCGAAATGCCGGCAAGGATGCCCAGCGGCGTGAGCGCGGTCGTCGAGAGAAAACGGCGTCGCGACAGCATCGAGAGCCCTCCATCACGCGTGATCCGCCCGCAGACACAGCACCAGCCTCGCCGGGCCGGGCGCGACGATGCTTATGATAAGCGTCTCACTCTTCGCTGTGCAAACGAAACGTGGGCATCGCCAAAGCCATCCGAGCTGCCTCTTGCGGACCGTGTCACCCGTTTATTGCAATTAAGAATAATTCGCATATAGTGAGGGAATGAAATGCCAGTTCGCCATGTTGCCGGTGATGATCGCCAGTGGCGATTGGCGGTCCCAGCCAAATCGACCGGCCACGATCGGGCAGGGTGATGGTTTCGATAATGTGAAGGGAGAAAGGCGATGTGTGGGTCTAGCGAGGACGCCGGCATCGCGACCGTCGCCGCCGCTCCGGACGGTCGTCGGCGCAAGTTGTGGGAAATCGATCCGCGGCTGCTGTGCTCGGTGATCGGCACGTGTCTGACCCTGGGCGACCTGCACCGGATCGAGCGCCGGCTGGCCATCGAGCCGCTGAAAGCCGCCCGCGACTTTCAGATCCATGGCAGCTTTGTCGTCTGGGCCGGCCAGCCAGGGCCGGTGGCGAAGCAGATGCATAAAGTGCTCGAACGGCGCTACGCCGCCTCACTCCGCCGTTTCGCCGCGCTGAGCGCCAGCGACGACGTGGCGGCGCTTTGGGAGGCGAGCCTGCAGGATAGTGACGTTCCCGGACCTTATTGGGCGGTACTCACCCATCCCGCGACCAGCGAGGATCTATCGATGCGTGCCTTCGGCCAGGTGCACATGCTCTCGCACCTCGTCGGTGCCGCCAATCGCGCCGATATCCGCCGCCTCGTGGCATTGGAGAGCGAGCGCGACGCACTGATCGAGCAGTTGGCGGCGGCCAAGCGTCGCTGCGCCGAACAGGAGCGCGATGCGCGGCGGCTGGTCGATCAGCATGCCGCCGAGCTGCGCGAACTCGCCGCGCGTGTCGCGGCGGTGGGATCGCTGGAGGCGCGGGTACACGGACTCGAAGCCCAGCTTGCCGCGCACGAGTCCGGCGAGTCGGCGCGCGCCTTGCGCGCGGAACTGGACGCGGCACGCAGCGAGCTGCACGACTCCGAGGGCATCATCTCCGCGCAGCGGGCCAGCATCGCGGCATTGACCGCCGATACCGCCCGTTACGATCAGCGCCTGGCGGGCATCGATCAGATGTTCCGCGCCGCCAGCGCCGAATGCGAGGCGATGGAACGCCTGCTGCGCCAGCAGATTGCCCCGCTCGTCGTGGGTGGCGGTGCGGCCAGCGACGGGAGCGAGGGTGAAGGCGAGGGGGGGGACGACGCGCGGATCGACCTCGGCGGCCGCCGGATCGTCTACGTCGGTGGTCGTGGCTGCCTCATCCCTCACCTGCGCGCCCTGGTCGAGCGCTTCGGAGGCACCTTCCTGCACCACGACGGCGGCCTCGAGGAACAGAGCGCCCGCCTCGACGCGCTGCTTGGCCAGGGTGACGCGGTGTTCTGCCCGGTCGACTGCGTCAGCCACGAGGCCTGCCTGCGCGCCAAGCGCGTCTGCCGCCAGCGCGCCACCGCCTTCGTGCCGATGCGCACCGGCAGCTTGTCTTCCTTCGTTCAGGGTCTGCGCCAGCTCGCCTGAACGCGGAAGCCTCGCCGGAACTCCGCGGCTCATCCGCCGCGCTAGCTTCAGTCAGCATGTAGCAGAAGCGATTACAAAAGCTGGGAGAAGGTCCAATACAGCACACCGGCAAGGGTGACCGCCGCCGGCAGGGTCAGCACTCAGGCCATCGCCAGGTTACGCACCGTCGACCACTGCAATCCCGGGCCGTTTGCCGCCATGGTCCCGGCGACGCCTGACGACAGGACGTGGGTGGTCGACACCGGGAGACCGTACATGTCGGCGGCGGCAATCGTCGACATCGCCACGAGCTCGGCCGATGCGCCCTGGCCTTAGGTCAGGTGCTGCTTGCCGATCTTCTCGCCGACGGTGATGACAATCCGCTTCCAGCCGACCTTGGTCGCTTGCGCCCAGTCGACCCCCGACGTGCCACCGCCGCTGTGCATGAGCTGATTGGCGAGGCCGACACCGATGATCGAGCCAATCAGCGTGTGCGAGCTCGAGGCCGGCAGCCCCAGGTACCCAGTGCCGAGGTTCCACAGGATGCCAGCCAGCAGCAGCGCGAATACCATGGCGAAGCCGGCGCTGGATTCGACCTGCAGGATCAGTTCGACCGGCAACAGCGAAATGATACCGTGCACATGATCATTGAAAACGGTCAGCTGTGATCATTGAAAGCGGCCACCCACGGGCATTCTCTCGGCGCGCGTCGACGTGATCGATCGAAATTCGACAGACAATATTACCTGCTCGCTGTGCAACGACGCATATCGGGGGACCAGCGTTCAGGGTGGGTGCACATCGCGGTCGAACACGGGAAACAGCCCGTCGCCCCAGTACCTCAATTTTCCTGCACAGGCCGGCCTGGGAACCTCCACGCAGAACTGGTATTTCAGCTGCGTTATCCCTTCGTTCGGCACCGGGTATTCAGGGATCTTCAACTACTACGTGAACGAGCAGTAGTATCGCCCGGAATCGCCGGTTTGGCGGGGTGTTTCATTCGCGAACAATGCGGGCGAGACAGGCAGCCGGGAGCAGCCTTACGACCGGGCGAGAGTAGGAGAACGTAGCAGAGGTGACGGACGCCTTCGAGGCGGTCGGTGCGCTTTTTCCAATCACGGGGGAAGGCGAGGCACTAGTGAGGCCGGTGGCGAAACAGAGGCACAGCCTGCCCGAACGCCGCTTCGCCGCCGCCAATCGCGCTGATATCCGCCATCTGATGGCATTGGCGGGTGAGCGCGAGGCGCGGCGTTTGCTTACCGCGAGCGCATGACATTGACGTCGGCGCTTGCGCGGTGGCTGTTATTCAATCACATTGATCGTCTCAGCGATAATGATTGATTTTAGCTATCGATCGGATCATGACTCTCCGGGAACTGCGCTATCTTGTTGCTCTGGCCGATTATGGCCACTTCGGCCACGCCGCCGCAGCCTGTCATGTCAGTCAGCCGACGTTGAGTACCCAGTTGAAAAAGTTCGAGGACGATCTTGGCATCGTCCTGTTTGAGCGAACGAACAAGGCGCTGCATGTGACGCCCATCGGCCGGAAGATCGTCGATCAGGCCCGCCGGGTGCTCGCCGAGGCCGACGCACTCGTCGACCTCTCGCGCAACACGACGGCACCGCTCGCCGGGCCGCTGACCTTGGGTGTAATCCCCACGCTCGGGCCCTATCTGCTGCCGTGGCTGCTGCCACTTTTAAAACGGACGTATCCCGATCTGCGGCTGATTCTCCATGAGGACCTGACCGATGCGCTGCTTGACAGCGTGCGTTCGCATCGGATCGATACCGCGCTCATCGCCCTGCCGACGGCACCCGATCTCGCAGCCTGCCCACTGTTCGACGAGCCGTTCTTCTTTGCCTGCCCGCACGATCATCCGCTGGCCCGCACCGACACGGTCCAGGACGCCGATTTGCACAGCCAGCAACTGCTCCTGCTCACCGACGGCCACTGCCTGCGTGACCAGGCGCTCGCCGTCTGTGGACAGCGCGAGACTGCGCTCAGCGAGGACGGCGCCGACTTCCGTGCGACCAGCCTGGAGACACTGCGCCAGATGGTCGCGGCCGGCATGGGCGTAACCCTGCTTCCGGCATTGTCTGTCGCCTGCACCGCAAACCAGGGCTTCGCGGTGCGTCCGCTCGCCAATGGCACGTCACGTCGCATCGGCCTCGTCTGGCGACGGGCCTATCCGAAGAGCGGCGATCTGGAGCTTCTTGCCGCGCTCATCCGTGGTGCCCTGCCGCCGGAGGTCGAGGCGGCGTAAGGTGTCGATAGGCGCCATCAATCGATCAAATTCGAACAATCGATTTCCATCAAAACCCGCTTTGCGGAATAGTGGCTGCTGAAGACGCCGCACGGTCGTCGTGCGGCTGCACGGTTGTCGTCATGCGTGCGCCCGATCGGCCGGCGAAGCTGGCGTTTGCCGGCGCGAGACAGACGGACCGCACCGGCTTGATGAGGGGATGAGCAAAGATGAGCAAGAAACTGACCACCAACGCGGGCGTTCCCGTGCCCGACAACCAGAACGTGATGACGGCCGGGCCGCGCGGTCCGCAACTGCTGCAGGACATCTGGTTTCTGGAAAAGCTCGCCCACTTCGACCGCGAGGTGATCCCGGAGCGGCGCATGCATGCCAAGGGCTCCGGCGCCTACGGCACCTTCACCGTCACCCACGACATCACGCGCTATACGCGGGCCAAAATCTTCTCGGAGGTCGGCAAGACGACCGAGTTGTTCGCCCGCTTCACCACGGTTGCTGGCGAGCGCGGCGCCGCCGATGCCGAACGCGACATCCGCGGCTTCGCGGTCAAGTTCTACACCGAGGAAGGCAACTGGGATCTCGTCGGCAACAACACGCCGGTGTTCTTCATGCGCGACCCGCTGAAGTTCCCCGACCTCAACCACGCGGTCAAGCGCGACCCGCGCACCAACCTGCGCAGCGCCAAGAACAACTGGGACTTCTGGACCTCACTGCCGGAAGCCCTGCACCAGGTCACCATCGTCATGAGCGATCGCGGCATTCCCGCGACCTACCGCCACATGCACGGCTTCGGCAGTCATACCTTCAGCTTCATCAATGCTGCGAACGAGCGTTTCTGGGTGAAATTCCACTTCAAGACGCAGCAGGGCATCCGCAATTTGAGTGACGTGGAAGCCGAAGCCATCATCGGCAAGGACCGGGAAAGCCATCAGCGTGATCTCTATGAGAGCATCGAGCGGGGCGACGCTCCGAAGTGGACGCTCAAAGTGCAGATCATGCCGGAGGCTGATGCCGCGACGGTCCCCTATCATCCATTCGATCTGACCAAGATCTGGCCGCACAAGGACTATCCATTGATGGATGTCGGGGTGATGGAGCTGAACCGCAATCCGGAGAACTTCTTCGCCGAGGTCGAGCAGTCTGCCTTCAATCCGGCCAACGTGCCGCCCGGCGTCGGCTTCTCGCCGGACAAGATGCTGCAGGGCCGGCTGTTCTCCTATGGCGACGCGCAGCGCTACCGGCTCGGGGTCAACCACCATTTGATCCCGGTGAACGCACCCCGCTGCCCGGTGCACAGCTATCACCGCGACGGGCAGATGCGGGTGGATGGCAACCACGGCAGCACGCTCGCCTACGAGCCGAACAGCTACGGTGAGTGGCAGCAGCAGCCGGACTATCGCGAGCCGCCGTTAAGCCTCGAAGGGGCAGCCGATCACTGGAACCACCGCGAGGACAGCGACTACTTCTCGCAGCCAGGCATGCTGTTCCGGTTGATGTCTCCGGCGCAGCAGCAGGTGCTATTCGAGAACACCGCCCGCTCGATCGGCGAGGCACCGCGGGAGATCCAGGTCCGCCACATTGGCCATTGCCTGAAAGCCGATCCGGCCTATGGCAAAGGCGTGGCCGACGCGCTGGGCATCCCGTTGAGCGAGGTTTGCGCTTAGGTCCACTTGCAACCGTCGGGTCTGGCGCTCGTCACCGGCCTGCCGGCCCAAGACCGGCACGCCGGTGGCCGGCGGCGTTCGGCCGCCGGCGTGTTTGGCAAAGGGCGCGGCAGACGCCGCGCCGCCTGGTCATGCGCCGCCGTGGCGAATCTCCGCAGCGCCCGGCTGATGACCCCGGCCGTCCGCGTCGATCACGTACCGCGCCGGCAACTGACTTGCCCCATGAAGGCGCGCCATGGCGAGCAGAGCCGCCGGATAACCGTCGGGCGTCGTGCGCGCGGTAATGAAGGGGCCATCCGCTACCGCCATGTACGGACTGCCGTTGCGGGAGATGAAGCCCCCCTGCGGTCCGGTGTACTGCTTGATCATCTGCTCGAGGGTAATCGGGGCCGAGCCGTAGTTGGGACCATAGCCCCCCTCGCTGGGAACATCGGTGGTTCCGTCGGTATAGTCGTCCTGCTCGGAATGGCCGGTTGCCACCCGGCCCCAGACGAGCGGGACTTTCGTTCTCGGGTCCGTCGCCTGGATGAGGACCTGCACGCCGTAGCAGATCGCCGCCACCGGCCGCCCCAGTGCGGCGAGCAGCGCGATCAACGGACGCACCGAGGTGTTGCCGCCAAGGTCCATATAGGCACCGGCGCCGCCGACGATAAACATACCCGCGTACTGCGTGGCGTCGCGCAGACCCTCAAACAACGTGCGCCGGAACGGCTCCCGGGAGGCCTCCCCATGCTGCGGTCGCGGCGTCGCTGGCAGCCACGCGTCGAGATTGCGCGGCGCGTTCAGCCGCTGCCCCTCGGTCGTCGTCCGGTCGTTGTAGCGCGCGCCCAACGCCGCTTCGCCCGTCGATACCTGGGGGGCGTTCCATGCTTGATCGCGGAAAGTGGTATCGAGGCTCACGCCGAACGCGAACGGCCGTTCCCCCCGCGGGGTGACGTAATCCACATCGTACCCGGCGGCGCGGAAGACCTGATCGGTCAGCGTCAGTTCGGAGCACCAATAACCGTGCTGCGGGATGACGGCGAGAATCTTTCCGGGCTGCGCGGGAATATCGACGCTCACGCCGGTGAAGCGGGCGATTTCGCTGACGAGGAACGGCTTGTCGAAAAGGCCATCCACCATCCGCTGGGCGATTGATCCGACGGGCGCGTCCTGCGCCATGAGCATGGTCGGGAACTCGACGGCCGTGGCATGGCTGTCGGCGATTGCCGCGGCAACGGCCTCAGGAGAATCGGAGCTTTGCGTTGCGGTCTGCACCATCATAGCCTCCTCAGAGAAATCGGTTTGTCCCGCGATCAGCACGCGCGCAGATCGATGATGACGCTCTGCTCCTTCGCCGCACGCAGGACTGCGATGATTGGTCTGTCGTCGCACCCAAACGGTTTACCGCAGTACATGGGATGCCGTCTTGTCACTGCCAGCCCGTTCGTCTGGCCCAGGCGCCTCCTCCGGAAGAGAGGGTACGCCGGACGCATTGCCTGAGAGCCAAATACGTCTTGCGATCCAGAGCTCGTGGGTCGGGCCTCGTGCCGCTGCGAACAATACCTCACAAGGGGCTTACTTCAAGCCGCCGCTCCGTCTGCCGGGCTGCGCGGCTTGCTCAGCAATCGCGGGCGTTCCTGTCCGGCGGCATAATGACAGATGGCGATTTGTGCAAATCTAGTGACGATTATATAATAAAAATCAACTAGTTATGATATATATCTAAACTAGTACATGAGCATCGGGGAAAGCGATTGAAGCGGACGCAAGGCTCAAGGCGCCTTGGTCGCGGCGAGCTTGGCCAGCGCGCGGCAGAGGTCGCGAACGCCTTCGAGGCGGTCGGTGGCGGTTTCCCAGTCGCGGCGGAAAACGAGGCGCTGGTCGGGGCGCAGCTTGAAGGCGGTGCCGTGGCGGGCGATATAGGAGACCAGCGTCGGCGGGTTGGGAAAGGCGTTGTTGCGAAAGGCGATGACCGCGCCCTTGGGTCCGGCCTCGATACGCTCGATGTGGGCCGTGCGGCAGAACTGTTTAATCGCAACAACTTCGAGAAGATTGCTCACCTCTTCTGGGAGCGAGCCGAAGCGGTCGACGAGTTCGGCGGCAAACGCGTCGATCGCCGCGCGGTCAGCGAGATCGCCCACCCGGCGGTAGAGGCCGAGGCGCACGCCGAGGTCGGGGACATAGGCTTCGGGAATCAGCACGCCGAGGCCAAGCGAGATCTGCGGGCTCCAGTCGTGCGCCTGAACCGCCACACCGCCGCCGGCGCGCGCCTCGTTGACGGCGTCCTCGAGCATTTGCTGGTAGAGCTCGATGCCTACTTCCTTGATGTGCCCGGTCTGCTCGTCGCCGAGCAGGTTTCCGGCGCCGCGGATATCGAGATCGTGGCTGGCGATGGTGAAGCCGGCGCCGAGTGCGTCGAGGGCCTGCATCACGGATAAGCGCTTTTCGGCGGTGCGGGTGAGCTTGCGGCGCGGCGGCAGGGTGAGGTAGGCGTAGGCGCGTAGCTTGCCGCGACCGACCCGCCCCCGCAGCTGGTAGAGCCCGGCGAGCCCGAACATATCGGCCCGGTGCAGGACGATGGTATTGACGCTGGGCAGATCGAGGCCGGATTCGATGATGTTGGTCGAGAGCAGCACGTCACCCCGGCGCTCGTAGAACGCGCCCACCGCCGCCTCAAGCTCGCGCGCCGCCATCCGTCCGTGGGCCATGATCACCGAGACCTCGGGGACGAGCTTGGCCAGGGTGTCGCGCAGCGCGTCGAGGTCCTCGATGCGCGGGCAGACGTAGAAGGTCTGACCGCCACGCGCCTTTTCGCGCAAGATCGCCTCGCGGATCACCACCGGATCGAACTCGAGCACGAAGGTGCGCACGGCGAGGCGATCGACCGGCGGTGTGGCGATCAGGCTCATCTCGCGTACCCCCGACAGCGCCATCTGCAAGGTACGCGGGATCGGTGTCGCCGAAAGGGTCAGCACGTGCACGTCGCTCTTGAGCTTCTTCAGCCGCTCCTTGTGAGCGACGCCGAAGTGCTGCTCCTCGTCGATGATCAGAAGGCCAAGGTCGCGAAAGCGGATGTCCTTGGCGACGAGGGCATGGGTGCCGATGACGATATCGGTGGTCCCGTCGACGAGACCGGCCTTGACCAGCTTGGCGTCGCGAGCGCTCACCAGGCGGGAAAGCTCGGCGACGTTGATCGGAAAGCCACGAAAGCGCTCGGCGAAGGTGCGGTAGTGCTGGCGGCAGAGCAGGGTGGTCGGCACGACGACCGCGACCTGGCGGCCGTCGATGGCGGTGACGAAAGCGGCGCGCAACGCGACTTCGGTCTTGCCGAAGCCAACGTCGCCACAAATCAGCCGGTCGGTCGGTTTGCCGGAGCCAAGGTCGGCGAGGGTCTCATTGATCGCGCTGGCCTGATCGTCGGTCTCGCTATAAGGGAAGCGGGCGCAGAATTCGTCGAACAGGCCCTCGGGAGCCGTCATCGGCGGGGCCTCGCGCACCGCCCGCGCCGCGGCGATGCGGATCAGCTCGCCCGCCATCTCGCGCAGGCGCTCGGCCATCTTCGCCTTGCGCGCCTGCCAGGCGGCACCGCCCAGGCGGTCGAGGCCGATGCCCTCGCTCTCGGCGCCGAAGCGTCCGATCATTTCGATGTTCTCGACCGGCAGGTAAAGACGCGCGCCTTCGGCATAGAGGATGCGCAGGCAGTCGTGCGGCGCGCCGTCGACCGCGATCGCCTCGAGGGCGTCGTAGCGTCCGATGCCGTGATCGACATGGACGACAAGATCGCCCGGTGCCAGCGAGGAGGCTTCCATCAGGAAGTTCTCGGCCCGCGCCCGTCGCGCGCCGCGGCGGATCATCTTATCGCCGAGAATGTCCTGCTCGGCGATCACCGCGAGCTCACGGGTGACGAACCCGCGATCGAGGGCGAGGACGGCGAGCGCGACCGCCTTGGTCGGCAGCGCGGCGGCCTCCGCCCAGCTGCCAACGGCCTTGCCGCCAGCGATCTTGTGCTCGCGCAGGACGGTCGCCAGGCGGTCGCGCGAGCCGCGGGAGACGGCGGCGATCAGCACTCGCCGGCCCTGGCGACGGTGTAGGGCGATGCGCGCCGCCACCTCGTCGTAAACATTCAGATCGGCGCGCAACCGCGCCTCGCTGAAGTCGGCGCCGATGCGCCCGCCGGCGTCGATGGCGCCGTCGGGGTCGTCGGGCGCGACGAAGGGACTGAGCACCGCCGTCGGCCGTTGTGCCAGTGCCTCCTCCCATCCGGCGGCATCGAGAAACAGGCTCGTCTCCGGCACCGGATGGTAGGGCGCGGCGGTGCCGGCGAAGCGACCGGCGGCAAGCTCGCGGCGGGCGGCATAGTACTCGGTGATCATCGCCTGTCGCGCCTCGCCCGCCTCGTCCGCCTGATAGTCGAGGACGACGGGCGCGCCTGCGAGATAGTCGAACAGCGGCACCAGCCGGGGATAGAACAGCGGCAGCCAGTGCTCGAGGCCCTGGTAGCGTTGGCCGGCGGACACCGCCGCGTAAAGCGGATCGCTGGCGACCGCCGTGCTGCCGCCGGCGCCGGCGAGCGCCCGGTAGGCGACGCGGAACTGGGTGATCGTCGCATCGTCGAGCACGACTTCACTGATCGGCAGCAGGCTGCAGCGATCGACGTGCGATAAGGTCCGCTGGCTGGCGACATCGAAGGCGCGGATGCCGTCGATCTCGTCGCCAAAGAAATCGAGGCGCAGCGGATCGGGGGTTCGCGGCGGAAAGAGGTCGATGATACCGCCGCGCACGGCGAAGTCGCCGCGGTCGGCGACGGTCTCCACCCGGGTGAACCCGAGCCGCGACAGGCGTTGAACCAGATCGCCAAGATCGCGCCGCTCGCCCTTGCCTAATGTGATGACGCGCGATGTGATCTCGTCCGCCGGCAGTACCCGCTGCAGCGCCGCCGCGGCAGTGGTCAGGAGAATCCCTGGAAGTCCCGCCGCGCCGCCGCCCAGCCGCGCCAGTGTTTCGATCCGTCGGGCGGCGATCGAGGGATTGGGCGATACGCGGTCGTACGGCAGGCAGTCCCAGGCCGGGAATTCCAGCCGGTCGAGGTCCGGGGCAAAGAAGGCGAGAGCCTCGGCGAGCTGAGTAAGCCTCACATCGTCGGCGACGACGACGCACAGACAGCGCCCGGCGCGGCGCGCGAGTTCGGCGATGATGAGCGCGTCATCACCCGCTGGGGCGCCGGCAATGGCGAAGCGCCCGCGGCGCGAAAGAATCTCGGCAGGGAAGGTCAAGGAGTTAGACTGTAAACTTAAAGCTCTTGAGCGCGCGCATGACCGGATGATCGAGTTCAACCGGAACCGGCGCGCGCCCGGTCATCCAGTTGTTAAGGTCGAGGTCGTCGTGCTCCATCACCAGCCGTTCCAGCCAGTCGACGTCCGCATCGCTGAGTTCATGCAGATGCCGGTCGACGAACGCGCCGAACAGAAGGTCGTTCTCGCGCATGCCGGTATGGTGGCACCGGAAGGCCACGCGCTTGCGCCGGTTGTCGTCCTCTTCGCTCACCATTGGCCTCCGTTGCTGCGGGCGGCTAGCATATAACCGCCGATCCCGGTTCTGTCAGCGCTCTCGTCGTCCGATGCGCCCGCCCATCCTTTATCCCCTGTTCGCCGCTGTCGATTCACTTGCCGGTGTCGGGCCGACTCTGGCGAAATCGTTGGGGCGCCTCGCCGGTCCCCGTATCGTCGATCTGCTGTGGCATCTGCCGCACGGGCTGGTCGATCGCCGCCTGTCGCCGTGCATCGCTGCCGTTACCGCCGGGCAGACGGCGAGCGTGCGGGTCAAGGTCATCGAGCACGCCCCGCCGCGCAACCGGCGTCATCCCTACCGGGTGCTTACCGCCGATGCCAGCGGTGAGCTTGTCCTCGTTTTCTTCAACGCTCGTGGGGACTATCTCGCACGAACGCTTCCAGCGGGAGAGATCCGCCTGGTCAGCGGCGCCGTCGAGCGCTTCGGCGATACGCTGCAAATGGTTCATCCGGACTACATCGTCGAGGAAGCCGCCGCCGATACGTTGCCGGCGTTCGAGCCGGTCTATCCGCTGACCGCGGGTCTTGGTGGCAAGGTGCTGGCGAAAGTGGTGCGGGCCGCATTGGAACGGGCGCCGGTGCTGGACGAATGGCTCGATCCTGCCTTTCTCGCACGTCGCGGCTGGCCGGCGTGGCACGAGGCGGTCGTCTGCGCGCACGCGCCGCAAGACGAGGCTGACGTCGAGGCGACGGCACCGGCCCGGGCACGGCTCGCCTATGACGAGTTGCTAGCCAACCAACTCGCCCTCGCGATCGTCCGCCGGCAGATGCGGCGTAAGCCCGGGAAGGCCCACCCGGGAGACGGGCACCTTGCCGCCTGCATCGAAGCGCAGCTCGGATTTGAACTCACCAGCGCTCAGCGGGCGGCGTTGACGGACATCCGCGCCGATCTCGCCCGGCCGGCGCGCATGCTTCGCCTGCTACAAGGCGATGTTGGCAGCGGTAAGACCGTCGTTGCGCTGCTGGCAATGCTGCAGGTGATTGAAAGCGGAGCACAGGCGGCGTTGCTGGCGCCGACCGAGCTGCTTGCCCGCCAGCATTTCGCCATCATCGCCCGCCTCGCCGAGGCGGTGGGCGTGCGCACCGCGCTGCTCACCGGCCGGGAAAAGGAGGCGGCACGCCGGGCGACAATGGCGGGACTCGCCGGCGGTGAGATCGCCATTGCCGTCGGCACCCACGCCCTGCTTCAGGACGCGGTGGCGTTCGATGATCTCGGGCTGGCGGTAATCGACGAGCAGCATCGCTTCGGCGTCGAGCAGCGTCTCGCCATCGCCGGCAAGGGTGGCGGCGTCGACGTGCTGGTGATGTCGGCGACACCCATCCCGCGCACTTTGACGATGACCGTATATGGCGACCTCGACGTTTCGCGGATCGAGGGGAAGCCGCCGGGTCGCCGGCCGATCGATACCCGTGTTCTGCCCAACCATCGCCTCGATGACGTCGTCGAGGGAATCGGGCGGATATTGTCGGCGGGCGCCAAGGTCTACTGGGTCTGTCCGCTGGTCGAGGACTCCGAAACGCTCGATCTCGCCGCCGCCGAGGATCGGCACGCCCACCTCGCCAGCGTCTTTCCCGGCCGCACCGCCCTGGTGCACGGACGGATGAAGACGGCGGAGCGCGAGGCCGCCATGCGTGCGTTCCGCGACGGCGACGCCAGCGTACTGGTGGCGACGACGGTGATCGAGGTCGGTGTCGACGTGCCGGCGGCGACGCTGATGGTCATCGAGCACGCCGAGCGTTTCGGCCTTGCCCAGCTTCACCAGCTCCGCGGCCGGGTGGGGCGGGGCGACGCACCGTCGACCTGCATTCTCCTTTATGCGGCGCCGATCAGCGATGCCGCGCGAGCGCGTCTCGCCGTCCTGCGCGAGACCGACGATGGCTTTCGTATCGCCGAGGAGGATTTGCGGCTGCGCGGCGCGGGAGAGCTGCTGGGCGTGCGTCAGAGCGGCCTGCCGGCCTTCCACCTTGCCGATCTCGCACACCACGCCGAGCTCCTTGCCATCGCCGGTGACGAAGCTCGGCTGATCATCGAGCGCGATTCCGACCTCGCCGGCGCACGCGGCCCAGCGTTACGCCAGCTGCTCTACCTCTTCGAGCGCGACCAGGCGATCCGCACCCTGGGCTCGGGCTGAGGCGCGCATCGCGCAATCTACTAAGCAGGATTCCCTTGGGCGATCCACATATGGCAGGCTCTGGTGGAGGGATCACTGGATTTTGGTGTTGTCATGGCGGGTCGTCCTCGGGTAGTGGCGACGGCGGAGCAGTGCGAGGAGTTGCGTGCGCTGGCCGGTTCGCCGGATCGGGCGGAAGCGGATCGGGCGCGGTCGATTTTGTTGTCGCTGCAGGGTTGGTCGAGCGCTCGGATTGCCGAAGCGTTTTCGGTCGAGCCGAACAGCGTGCGCCATTGGCGCTGGACGTTCGGTCGCGAGGGGGTGGCGGGCCTGCGCGCCCGCAAGGCACCGGGGCCGGAGCCGGTGAAGGCGCGGGCGGCGCTGGCGGTGGTCTCGGCAGTGCTGACGGACGAGGTTGCCGATCGGCGGAACTGGACGCTGCCGCGGTTGCAGAACGAGATCGAGCGGCGCACCGGCGAGCGGATTTCCAAGTCGCGGCTGAGCGTGGTGATGCGCAAAAGGGGGCTTTCGCTGGCGGCGACCCCGGCACACGCTGAAGGGGCGGCAGGACGCCCAGGCCGTCGATCGCTCCGGCCTGCGGCTTCGTCTGCTGAAGCAGCAGGCCCAGGCCGGCGACCTCGTGCTGCTGTTCGAAGACGAGTCCGAGGCGCTCACCCATCCTTATCTCGCGCATGTGTGGGCCGGGCGCGGCGCCGACCTGCGCGTCGCAGCGCCCGGCCAGGCGCGCAAGGTGGCGATGATCGGCGCGCTCGACTTCGCGGCCGGCACGCTGGTCGTCGAGACCAGCCGGAGCAAGCGAAGCAGCGATTTCATCGCTCTGCTGACGCGGCTCGACGAGCTCCATGGCCCGCGCCCCGGCCGACCGACGAAGCCGGTCGTGCTCGTCATCGACAACGGTCCCATTCATACCAGCAAGGCGTCGCGTGCCGCCCTCGCCGCGCGGCCATGGCTGTGCGTCGAATGGCTGCCGAGGTACGCCCCCGAGTTGAACGACATCGAACATGCTTGGCGTGACCTGAAGCGGCATTTCCTCGCCCATCAGACCTTCCGAGACCTCGACCATCTCGACCGCGCCATCCATGCTGCCGTCACTGACCTCAACAACGAACGCCAATCCAAAACGTGTGCAAACCTACGAATCGCTGCTTAGTAGGCATCTATCAAGATCATCGACACGCGAGAGCCCTGCCGACCGTTTATGTCCTGTGCGCGTCTTTCCCAGCGTTGGGGTTGCGATCTACTAGTAGATTATCAGGCCAGCAATGTCGCCGACAGGACGGCGAGCAAGACATTTCGAGGGACGCGTATCCCCGTGAAGGCGACGCTCCGCCTTGCAAAAGGGGCAGGCAGGGGGTATCTAGCGGTCATCTCACACGCGGAACTCGCGGCCGTGCGCCTGTTGGCGTCTGCGGCTGCTCCGGTGCCGGGGCATTCCGGCCATTTCCGCGGCGGTCAACCGGAAAAGAAAGTACACACGCTGATGACGACCCCGACCTTTACCATGCGCCAGCTCCTGGAAGCCGGCGTGCACTTCGGCCACAGCACACGGCGGTGGAATCCGCGGATGGCGCCTTACCTGTTCGGTGTGCGCAACGGCACCCACATCATCGATCTCGAGCACACCGTGCCGCTGTTGCACCGAGGCTTGCTCGCCGTACGCGACGTCGTTGCCGCCGGTGGGCGGGTGCTGATCGTCGGTACCAAGCGCCAGGCAAGCGAGAAGGTGGCCGATGCCGCCAAGCGCTGCGGCCAGTACTACGTCAACCACCGCTGGCTCGGCGGGATGATGACCAACTGGCGGACGATGTCGAACTCGATCAAACGGCTGCGCGACCTTGACGCGCGCCTGTCCGAGACGATGCAGGGTCTGACCAAGAAGGAAACGCTGAACCTCACCCGCGAACGCGACAAGCTTGAGCGTTCGATGGGCGGCATCAAGGAGATGGGCGGTCTGCCCGACATCCTCTTCGTCATCGATACCAACAAGGAATCGATCGCTGTCGCCGAGGCCAACAAGCTGAGCATCCCCGTCGTCGCCATTCTCGATTCCAACAGCGATCCGGCGGGCATCAACTTCCCCATCCCCGGCAACGACGACGCACTGCGCGCGATCAGCCTTTACTGCGATCTGCTGGTGGACTCGGTGCTCGATGGCATTCAGCAGGAGATGGTCGCGGCCGGCGTCGACATCGGCGCCTCCCAGGATCCGGATGTCGAGCTGATCGACGAGATCGACGAAGAGAACCTGCTCACGGGCGATGCCAGTGCCGATGCCGCACCGGAGGAAGCCCCGAGTTCCGAGGCTACGGGCGCCGAAACGGGCGGGAACGAAACCGAAGCCGGCCAGACGGCCTGAACGACATCCCGGAACGCGTGTCGCTGCCGCCGATCGACTGGCGGCGGCAGCAGCGTCCGGCGAGACGATCTGCAACAAGGCACGCTGGTGCCGGTGTCTCGCTGAGTGCGACGGCGCGGGCCAGCGACGAAGGTGGAGAAGCTGCGAGATGGCGGACATCAGTGCGAGCCTGGTGAAGGCGCTGCGCGAAAAGACGAACGCCGGCATGATGGATTGCAAAAAGGCGCTGACCGAAACTGCGGGCGACATCGAGGCGGCGGTCGACTGGCTGCGCAAAAAAGGCCTCGCGGCCGCGGCCAAGCGTTCGGGGCGCGTGGCTTCGGACGGGCTCATCGGTCTTGCGGTCGACGGTGCGCGCGGCGCCGTCGTCGAGATCAATTCCGAGACCGATTTCGTCGCGCGCAACGCCGTGTTCCAGGACTTCGTCGTTAATGTGGCGAAGATCGCCTGTGCCCTGCAGGTCGACACCGAGGCCCTGCGGCAAGCCGCCTGGCCGGCGACCGGGCGGACGATCGCCGAGGAACTGACCCATCTCGCGGCGACGATCGGCGAGAACATCACCTTGCGCCGCAGCGAATGCGTTGCCGTCGAACAGGGGGTGATCGCCGCCTACATGCACAACGCCCAGGGGCCGGGGATCGGCAAGATCGGCGTGCTGGTGGCGATCGCCGCCGAACGCGTCGACGCGGCCGTGCAGGACCTCGGCAAGAAAATTGCCATGCATGTCGCCGCCGCCAATCCACTCGCCGTCTCGCGCGCGGATGTTGCCGCCGACGCCCTCGAGCGCGAGCGGTCGGTTCTGGTTGAGCAGGCGCGCGGCACCGGGAAACCGGAGGCGGTCATTCAGAAAATGGTTGAGGGCCGGATCGGCAAGTTCTACGAGGAAGCTTGTCTGCTCGAGCAGGCGTTCGTTATGGATCCGCAGACAAAGGTGGGCGCGCTAATCGAGGCGGCTGGCAAGGATCTCGGCTGCAGGTTGGAGGTGCGGCGCTTCATTCGCTTCGCGCTCGGCGAGGGCATCGCAGCTTCAGCGGACGCGGCGAGCGTCGCGGCTTAGGCGGCGCCGTTATAACCAGCGCTGCGGGCGCTCCGCGACGCTGGCGATACGACCGACGCGGGCCCGGAACGGCTCAGAAGATTAAGGCGTGTCAGAACAACGGCGATCGCGTTCGCGCGCCACGTCGGGCCGTTGGCACGGCAGCGGAATCGATTGCAAACCACAGGCAGGGGAACAATGACCGCCACTCCGGTTTACCGTCGCGTTCTGTTGAAGCTGTCTGGCGAAGCCCTGATGGGCGAGCAATCCTATGGAATCGAATTGGCCACCCTCGAACGCATGGCCGCCGATATCCGGGCGGTCAGCGAGATGGGGGTCGAGGTGTGTCTCGTCGTCGGCGGCGGGAACATCTTTCGCGGTGTCTCCGTTGCCGCGTCGGGTCTCGAACGGGCGAGCGCGGACTATATGGGTATGCTCGCCACGGTCATGAACGCGCTGGCCCTGCAAAGCGTGCTTGAACGATGTGGTTTGCATACGCGGGTGCAGTCGGCTATTCCGATGACGACGGTATGCGAGCCGTACATCCGGCGCCGCGCCGTTCGGCATCTTGAAAAGGGTCGCGTCGTGGTCTTCGCCGCCGGCACCGGCAATCCATTCTTCACCACCGATACCGCGGCGGCGCTGCGGGCGGTGGAAATGGGCTGCGACGCGCTGCTGAAAGGCACCCAGGTCGATGGCGTCTATTCGGCCGATCCCAAGAAGGACGCGAATGCCGAGCGCTATGAGACGCTATCGTTCCAAGAGGTGTTGTCCCGCGATCTGCGGGTGATGGACACCTCGGCGGTGGCGCTCGCCCGCGACAATGCGATCCCCATCATCGTCTTTTCCATTCACAGCCCTGGCGCATTCGCCTCAGCCGTGTGCGGTACCGGAAAGTCGACGATCATTCGCTGAGGAACGTTCCCGTGACGACGACAGACATACAATCGATCAAGAAAGAAGCGGCCCGGCGCATGGACGCCGCGGCTGAGGTTCTGCTCAAGGAATTCGCCGGCCTGCGCACCGGGCGCGCGTCGGTCAGCCTGCTGGAGCCATTGAGCGTCGACGCTTATGGGTCGCGGATGCCGCTGACGCAGGTGGCGACGGTTTCAGCGCCGGAGCCACGCCTGCTGACCGTGCAGGTCTGGGATCGAGGTCTGATCAAGGCGGTGGAACGGGCGATCAAGGAATCAGATCTTGGCCTGAATCCGGTGGGCGAAGGCCAGCTCATTCGCATCCCGATCCCGCCGCTCAACGAGCAACGGCGCATCGAGATCACGAAAATCGCATCGCGTTACGCCGAGGAAGCGCGAGTCGCGGTTCGCAACGTCCGGCGCCATGCCCTGGACGAGTTGAAGAAGGCGGAGAAGGACGGCGGTATCTCGCAGGATCAGGTTCGCGACCTCGGCAAGCAGGTACAGGAGCTGACGGACCAGCGTATCCAGATCGTCGACGATCTCCTCTCCAAGAAGGAATCCGAGATCCTGCAGGTGTGAGCCCGATGAAGCCTCTGCCGTCCGAGGCCGAGCCGGGGCGCATACCGGCGCACGTCGCGATCATCATGGACGGCAACGGCCGATGGGCCGCCTCGCGCGGGATGGGCCGCGCCGCCGGACACAAACGCGGCGCCGAAGCGGTGAAGACAGCCGCCGAATGCGCGGTGCGACTGGGTGTTTCCTATCTGACCCTGTTCGGCTTTTCTTCCGAGAACTGGACCCGCCCGGAGGCCGAGATCCTCGACCTCATGGGTCTGTTGCGCTACTACCTCGGACGGGAAGTGGGGTTCCTGCAAGAGCATTCGATTCGGCTACGGATCATCGGTGATCGCCAGCGATTGGCTGCGGATATCGTCGACGCCATCGAACAGGCCGAGCAGCGGACCCGCGGCAACGGCCGGCTGACGCTGACGATCGCCCTGAGCTACGGGGCGCGGGCCGAGATCTGTCGCGCGGCGCGGCGAATTGCCGAGGAAGTAGCGAGCGGTCGTCTCGCCGCCGCCGATATCGATGAGATGTCGTTCGCCAAATTCCTGTATACCTACGACATGCCCGATCCGGATCTGGTGATTCGAACCAGCGGCGAACAGCGGATCAGTAATTTTCTTCTCTGGCAGGTGGCGTATTCGGAATTGGTGTTCCTCGATACATATTGGCCGGACTTCTCGCAGCAGGAGTTCGAGCGAGCGGTTCGCGAATTCGGTCGCCGGGATCGACGCTACGGCGCCGTCTCGAGTTGAGTGCGGAACGGTCCGTGCGCCCGGTGTTCACCCGCGTCGCCTCCGGAATTGTGTTCGGCGTGCCGGCCCTGCTGATCATCGACTTCGGCTCGCCTTTATTCGAGATCATGGTGGCGACAGCGTCGGCGATTCTCGCCTGGGAGTGGTTTCGGATGTGCGGTGGCGGACGTCCTAAACTCGATGGCATCGTCGGCGTTGGCGTTCTGCTGGCAGCGGTGGTTTGCATCGTTCTCGCCGGCATCGCTCCGGCGATCGGCGTGCTGTTTGCGGGTAGCCTGGTGATGATGCTGGTGATCGGCAGCGGACCCTGGCTTGCAGCGGGCGTGCTTTATCTCGGCTTGCCTTGTCTTGCGCTGCTCTGGCTTCGCAGCGAGCCGTCAAGCGGCCGGGAGATTGTCCTGTGGCTGATCGGCGTGGTCTGGGCGTCGGATATCGGCGCTTACGCCGCCGGACGGCTGATCGGCGGCCCACGGCTCGCACCGAAGATCAGTCCGAACAAAACCTGGGCCGGCCTCGGCGGCGGTATCGCACTCGCCGCGGCGGCAAGCGCGGCGCTGGCTGGAGCGATGGGAGACACCTCGGTTCCGGCCTCCGTACTCATCGGACCTGCGTTGAATACAACGGCATTGAGCAGTGCGGCGCTGACGGGGACGGCGCTTACCGGAGCTGCCCTGACTGGGGCGATGCTGGGCGCGACGGCCCAGGCCGGCGATCTCGCCGAGTCGTGGGTGAAGCGCCGGTTTCAGGTCAAGGATACAGGCACGCTGATCCCCGGACACGGCGGCCTGCTCGACCGGGTTGACGCGCTGCTGGCGGTCGTCGCCGTCGTCGCCGTCATTGCGGCAATCGATAAGGGTGTTTTATTCCAATGGCTATGAGCGCAACCCAGCCGCGCCTGCACACCAGCAGCCGCAGCGTTACCATCCTCGGTTCGACCGGGTCGGTCGGATGCAATACGATCGATCTCCTGCTCCGCCAGCCGGAGGCGTTCACCGTCGAGGCGCTGACCGCCAACCGGAATGTCGCCCTGCTCGCCGAACAGGCGCGGGCATTGCGCCCACGGATGGTGGCGATCGCCGACGAGCGCTTCTACGGCGATCTCAAGGAGGCGTTGCAGGGCACGGGAATCGCTGTGTCGGCGGGGCCGGCCGCGGTCATCGAGGCGGCCTGCGCGCCGGCGGATTGGGTGATGGCCGCGATCGTCGGTGCTGCCGGCCTTGAGCCGACGATGGAAGCCGTGCGTCGTGGCGCGATCATCGGTCTCGCCAATAAGGAATGCCTCGTCTGCGCTGGCGCGCTGATGATGGCCGATATCAAAAAGCACGGCGCAACCCTGGTCCCGGTCGATTCAGAGCATAGTGCGATCTATCAGGTGTTCGATTTCGACAATGCCGACAAGGTCGATCAGATTATTCTGACCGCGTCCGGTGGCCCCTTCCGCACGCTTTCGCGAGAGGCGATGCGCGCGATGACGCCGGCGCAGGCGGTTGCCCATCCGAACTGGGACATGGGAGCGAAGATCTCGGTCGATTCGGCGACGATGATGAACAAGGGCCTCGAACTGATCGAGGCCTTCCATCTGTTTCCGGTTCAGTCGCACCAGATCGAAATCGTGGTTCATCCGCAATCGGTGATCCACAGCCTCGTCGCCTATGTCGACGGCTCGGTTCTGGCGCAGCTTGGACAGCCGGACATGCGCACGCCGATCGCCTACGCGCTGGCCTGGCCGGGCCGCATGGCGGCACCGGCTGCGCGGCTTCGCCTTGCCGAGATCGGCCAGTTGTCGTTTGAGGAGCCAGATGAGGAGCGTTTCCCGGCGCTGCGCCTCGCCCGCGAAGCGCTTCGCCGCGGTGGCGCAGTACCGGTCGTGCTCAACGCCGCCAATGAAATCGCCGTGCAGAGCTTCCTCAATGAAGAGATCGGTTTTCTCGACATCGCCGCCGTGGTCGAACAGGCCATGGGGTGGGCGCCGGTGGGAGCCTTGCAGGCGATCAGCGATGTGATTGACGTCGATCGCGATGCGCGGGCGAGGGCGCTCGAAATCATTCGAACGATGCGCTAAGAGGGATCGCCGATGCCAAGCGCGATGATCAGGCGGAAATCGCGATGAGCTATGTTGTCGACTGGGTCTTGCCGTTTCTCGTCGTTCTCAGCGTGCTCATCTTCGTACACGAACTGGGGCATTATCTGATCGCGCGCGCCTGCGGCGTCATGGTGGAGGTGTTCTCGATCGGCTTTGGACCGGAGTTGTTCGGCTGGACCGATCGCGTTGGTACCCGCTGGAAGGTGAGCGCGGTACCGCTTGGCGGGTACGTCAAGATGTATGGCGAGGAAACCTTCGAGGGCGGTGACGCGGCGGAACCAGGAGAGTCCGTTCCACGTCGCGCCGATCATCTGTCGTTTCGTCACAAGCGGTTGAGCCAGAGGGCGGCGATCGTTGCCGCCGGCCCGTTCGCCAACATTCTGTTCGCCCTCGTCCTCCTCCTCGGGTTGTTCGGATTCGTCGGAGCACCGGCGCCGCTTCCTGTCGTCGGCGTCGTTCAGGAGGGCAGCGCCGCCGCCGTCGCCGACTTTCGGGCGGGCGACCTGATTGTGAAGATCGGCGACGAGCCGATCACTTGGTTCGAGGATCTACGCCGCATCGTCAATGCCAGTCCCGGTGTAGAACTGACGTTCCACGTTGTTCGAGACAGTGCGCCAATTGAAATCGACGCGACGCCGCGGCCGACGACGCAGGCGATCGATGGCGTGGAGCAGACGGTCGGGCTTCTCGGTATCCGCCCGGACCTCGCGCGTGTCGGTTACGAAAGCTTGTCGCCGACGGCGGCGGTGGGGGCGGCGTTCGCCCAGACCTATGCGCTGACGACGCAGATATTCGATGCGCTCGTCAGCATCGTGCGCGGCAGCCGTCCGCTCGACGAACTTGGCGGTCCCCTGCGCATCGCCCAGATTTCCGGCCAAGTCGCCCAAGACGGCCTGATCAATCTGCTCTATTTCATGGCGGCACTCTCGGTCAATCTCGCGCTGATCAACTTCCTGCCCATCCCGGTGCTCGACGGCGGACACTTGTTGCTCTATGCCATCGAGGCGGTCATTCATC
This sequence comes from Rhodospirillales bacterium, assembly GCA_016712595.1. Classification (NCBI taxonomy): domain Bacteria; kingdom Pseudomonadati; phylum Pseudomonadota; class Alphaproteobacteria; order Rhodospirillales; species Rhodospirillales bacterium. The sequence continues at coordinate 2,425,168 of JADJQT010000001.1, read as the reverse complement.
GGCCCCTGAACAAGCGCATCATCGAGTATGCATTTCGGGCAGGCATGGTATTCGTCGTCTGTCTGATGCTTCTCGCCACCTGGAACGATCTGATAAACCTTCGAGTCGTGGATTTCTTCCGCAGACTCGTCAGCTAATGACGCAAGGAGAGGAATGGGTGAGAGCGCTCGTCGTTTGGATGTTCGCTGCGCTTGCGTCGTTGGCTGCGCTCGCAATGGGAGGGATGCCATTCGAGGCCCACGCTCAGACAGGCCAGATTATCCATCGGGTCGAAATCGAAGGTGTGCAGCGGATCGAACCCAACACGGTGCGCTCGTACCTGCTCATTCAAGAAGGCGATGCCTACGACGCCGACCGGGTTGACCGATCGCTCAAGAGCCTGTTTGCCACCGGTTTATTCAGCGATGTGACGATTTCCCAGGACGGTGACGTGCTGATCGTAAAGGTCGTCGAAAACCCCATCGTTAACCGCGTCGCCTACGAGGGCAACAAGCGGATCAATGACAAGACGCTGGAATCCGAGGCCATCTTGCGGCCGCGGGTGATCTATACGCGCAGCAAGGCGCAGAGCGACGCACAACGCATCCTGACGCTTTACCGGCAAAGCGGGCGTTTCGCCGCGACCGTCGAGCCGAAGGTGATCACCTTGCCGCAGAACCGGGTCGATGTTGTTTTCGAGATCAGCGAAGGCGGTGTCACCGGTATCGAATCGATTCGCTTCGTCGGCAACAAGGAGTTCAGCGACAGCACTCTGCGGGAGGTGATCCGGACGAAAGAAACGCGCTGGTGGCGGTTTCTCTCCTCGGACGACACCTATGATCCCGATCGCTTGGCGCTTGACCGCGAGCTGCTGCGTCGCTTTTACCTTTCGGAAGGGTACGTCGACTTTCGCGTTCAGTCGGCAGTGGCCGAGTTGACCGCCAGCCGCGATAAGTTTTTCGTGACCTTCACCGTTGACGAGGGTGAGCGCTACCGAGTCGGCAGCGTCGACGTCAAGACGACGCTGCCCGGCCTGGATACGGAGGATGTCCGCGACAGCGTCACCCTCGAAAAAGGCGACTGGTACGACGCCAATCAGATAGAAAAGACGATCGACAAACTCAGTGATGAGATTGCGACGATGGGCTACGCCTTCGTCGAGGTTCGCCCGCGCCTTGATCGCGAACGCGAGCAAAAGCTGATCAACGTCGTCTTTGAGGTTCAAGAAGGCCCGCGCGTCTTCGTCGAACGGATCGACATCAGTGGCAATATCCGGACGATGGACGAAGTCATCCGCCGCGAATTCCGTCTTGTCGAAGGTGATGCGTTCAACGCCGCCAAACTGCGGCGATCGCGCCAGCGCATTCAGGATCTCGATTTCTTCGAAAAGGTGACGGTTGACCAGGTGCCGGGTTCGGCTCCGGACAAGGCTGTCGTCAAGGTTGCCGTCACGGAGAAATCGACGGGATCACTGTCGATCGGCGGCGGCTTTTCCACCGGTAGTGGCTTCCTCGGCGATGTCAGCGTGCGCGAGCGCAATCTGCTTGGCCGCGGTCAGGACCTCCAGGCCAGCCTGCTGTTTGGTCAGAGCCAGCAGCAGGTCGACCTGTCGTTCACCGAGCCGTATTTCCTCGGCAAGGAAATCGCGGCTGGCGGCGATGCGTTCTTCGTTCAAACCGATCGCCAGAGTGAAAGTTCGTTCGATACGACAACGATCGGCGGCGACGTTCGCGCCTCTTATCCGGTGACCGAGCATCTGACGCAGGGATGGCGCTATACCCTGAAGCAGACGGACGTGCGTAACGTTCCGTCCGACGCCTCGATCTACGTCCAGGCGGCGGAAGGCAAGGAGACCTACTCGGAAGTCTCACACTCGCTGACCTACGACCGGCGCGACAGCAAGATCAATCCGACCGAGGGCTATTATTCGAAGCTGACCACGGATGTGGCCGGGCTGGGCGGCTCGGCGAAGTACGTGCGCAATCGCGTCGACGCCGGCTACTATTACCCATTGTCCGAAAAAATCGTCGCCTCGCTCAGTGGCTCGGGCGGATACGTGCACGGCCTCGGCGATGACGTGAAGTTGCTCGACCGGTTTTTCATCGGCGGCAATGAGGTCCGCGGCTTCAGTACCGACGGCATCGGGCCGCGCGACGCCGACACAGACGACGCGCTGGGTGGTCAACTGTTTTACGCCAGTTCACTGCAGCTGACATTTCCGCTGGGATTGCCGCAAGAACTCGATATCCGCGGGCGTGTCTTCACCGACGTCGGTAGTTCCTGGGATCTACCCGAGTCGGGGCCGCTGGTGCAGGACTCCTCAGCGCCGCGTATGTCCGTCGGCACCGGTCTGACCTGGGTCTCGCCGTTCGGTCCCCTCGGCATCGATCTTGGCTTTGCGGTGCTCAAGGAGAGCTACGATAAAACCGAGATCCTTCGCCTGAACTTCGGGACCCGCTTCTAGCCATGATGCGCCGCGCGTTTCTGGGCGCAGCACTCGTCATCACGGCAACAGCGCTTTATCGCCCGGTAGCAGCGCTCGCCGATGCCTCGTCGAACGTCCGTATCGCTGTGCTCGACGTCGATCGCGTGCGCCGGGAGTCGGCTGCCGTTAAGGCAATTCGCGCGCAACTTGGCGGTTATCTTGACGTCTACCGCACCGAGACGCAGAAGGAAGAGCAGGAAATCCGCGCGGGCCAGGAAGAACTGGCGCGAAAGCGCTCTGATCTGTCCGCCGACGGTTACGCCGAAGCGCGCAAGAAACTGGAGGATCGGCTGCTCGAAGCCCAAGAACGCGTCCAACACCGGCGCCAAGCGCTTGAACGCGTCAACACCGAGGCCATGGAGCAGGTCAAACAGGCACTGGAAGCGATCGTCATTGAAATCGCCGACGAGCGGCAACTCGGACTCATCGTCCGCAAGGATCAGGCGGTTTATGCCGCGACATCCCTGGAGATTACCAACGAGGTGCTCGAGCGGCTTGATCGCCGGCTGCCAAAGGTGCAGATCTCCGACCCCGGTGGTTGAGCGACGGGTTTCGCGCTCGGGCACCGGTGAGGTATAAGGAGCAAGCCCGTGAAGGAGCGAGCCGTATGGTGATCGTGTGCGGAGGAGGGATTTGCTAGAGTCCGCGTCAGATGATCGGCGAAGGTCCGCGCAACGAACTGGCATGACGACGCCGTTCAGCAGGGGCTGGCGAAAGGGAAGGGTGAAGGTAAGAATAAAATGGATGCTGATGCAAAAATCATGACCGGCGAAGTCATTGACCTTCACGGCATTCAGCGGATGATCCCGCACCGGTATCCGATGCTGATGATCGAGAAAATGGTGGACGTCGTTCCGAACGTCCGCGCTACAGGGCTGAAGAACGTCAGCATTAATGAATGGTTCTTTCAGGGTCACTTTCCCAGCGAGCCGGTCATGCCGGGGGTGTTGATCATCGAGGCGATGGCGCAGACGGCGGCGGTGCTGGTGGTCAAGACCCTGGGGCCGGAGAAGGAAGGACGCCTGACCTACTTTATGTCGATCGATCAGGCCCGGTTCCGAAAGCCGGTCGTTCCCGGCGATACCATACGCATCCTGGTTGAAAAACAGCGCCATCGCGGTTCGGTATGGCGCTTCAGTGGTTGTGCGCAGGTGGATGGAACCACGGTCGCCGAGGCCGTCTATACGGCAATGATCCGCGACAGCTAGACCACGCCCCACAAACCACGTTCTGCGAAGCGTGCTTCATGGTGGCTATGTAACGCAGCCGGCCTTCAGCGCCCCTCAATGGGCGACTTGAAACGCGCCATCCGGGCGGCGATTCAGATCAAGGGACAAGGCGGGGCAGGGCGGCGGGCCAGCGATGGCGGCCGGAGCCGCCATACGCCTTACGTTCAGCCGCGCTCGGCAAGATGCCGAAAATCACGACGAGCCGGACCGGCGTAGAGCTGACGCGGCCGGCCGATCTTCTGCGTTGGATCCTCGATCATCTCGTTCCACTGGGCAACCCAGCCGACGGTGCGCGCGACCGCGAACAGGACGGTGAACATCGATACGGGAATGCCCATCGCCCGGAAGATGATCCCGGAATAGAAGTCGACGTTCGGATAAAGCTTCTTGCTGACGAAGTAATCGTCGTCGAGAGCGATCCGCTCGAGCTCCATGGCCAGATCGAGCAGGGGCTCATCGCGTACGCCCAGTTCATCCAGCACTTCGTTGCAGGTCTGGCGCATGATCCGGGCGCGGGGATCGTAGTTGTGATAGACGCGGTGACCGAACCCCATGAGCCGGAACGGATCGTCCTTGTCCTTGGCGCGCTTGACGTAGTCGGGAACCCGGCTCTTATCGCCGATCTCCGCCAGCATTTTCAGCACCGCCTCGTTGGCGCCGCCGTGGGCGGGACCCCACAGCGAGGCAATGCCGGCGGCGATGCACGCGAACGGGTTGGCGCCGCTCGATCCGGCGAGGCGGACGGTCGAGGTCGAGGCGTTCTGCTCGTGATCGGCGTGCAGGATGAGGATGCGGTCCATCGCCTTGGCGAGCACCGGGTTGACCTTGTAAGGCTCGCACGGCGTCGAGAACATCATGTGCAGGAAGTTCTCGGAATAGCGCAGATCGTTGCGCGGATAGATGAACGGCTGTCCGAGCGAATACTTGAATGCCCACGTCGCCAGCGTCGGCATCTTGGCGATCATCCGGTAGGAGGCAATCATCCGGTGACGCGGATTGGTGATGTCCGTCGAGTCGTGGTAAAAGGCCGAAAGCGCGCCGACCATGCCGACCATCACCGCCATTGGGTGCGAATCGCGGCGCAGCCCCTCGATGAACTTGTGCATCTGTTCGTGCACCATCGTGTGGTAGGTGATGTCATGCTCGAACTTGCGCTTTTGTTCGGCTGTCGGCAGGTCTCCATAGAGCAGCAGGTAGCAGACTTCCATGAAGTCGGAGTGCTCCGCGAGATTCTCGATCGGGTAGCCGCGATAGAGCAGGACACCTTTGTCGCCATCAATGTACGTGATCGACGATTCACAACTTCCGGTCGAGGTGTAGCCGGGATCGAAGGTGAAGTAGCCGGTATCGGAGTAAAGCTTGCGAACGTCGATCACGTCCGGACCCGTCGTGCCCTTGAGCACGGGCAGTTCATAGCGACGACCGTTCGCATTGTCGATCAGCGTGACGGTGTGATTGCTGGACTCGGGAGCCGATGGCGTCTCACTCATCAGTAACGTTCCCTTCGTTAATCAAACATCAGAGCATTCATCAAGAGACGGCCGTCTGCGGTCATTGGACCGGCACTGCGGTATCGTCCGCGCATGGCGTCGTGTCTTGCGGGTTCAATACGTCATCAAGTCTGGTAAGCGTTTCTTTCTGACCTAGGATTTGCATGACCTCGAAGACCGGCGGAGAGACGGTCGTGCCCGTCAGCGCGGCGCGCAGTGGCTGCGCGACCTCCTTCAGTGGCACCCCCCCGTCCTTCACGTCCGTGGCGTAACGCCGAACCCGATCTTCGATGCTGGCCGCCGTCCATGCCGCGGGATCGTCCAGCACACCGCGAAGCCGCTGCAGGTGGGCTCGGGCCGTATGTGTCAGCAAGGCACGAGCCGCCGGGGACAACGCGATCGGCGAGTCCACGGCGTAGAATGCCGCGGCTTCGGCCAGCTCGACGATCGTTTTCGCCCGCTGGCGCAAGGCATCGATGCCGAGCCGGATTCGCTCCCGACCTGCGGGAGCGATTTCGCGGCCCAGCCGCTTCGCCAGTTCGGCAATCGCAAGGTCGGCGATCCGTCGTGGATCACTCCCGCGCATATAGACGCCGTTCAGATTTCCGAGCTTGGCGAAATCAAACCGTGCGGCGGAGCGGCCGACCGCGGGCAGATCGAACCAAGCGACAGCCTCGTCACGCGAGATGACCTCGTCGTCGCCGTGACTCCAGCCGAGGCGCAACAGGTAGTTGCACAGCGCCTCCGGCAGAAAGCCTTGATCCCGATACGCATCAACACCGAGCGCTCCATGCCGTTTGGACATCTTCGCGCCATCCGGGCCGTGGATCAGCGGGACGTGAGCAAATTCCGGCACCGTCCAGTCCAGCGCGCGATAGAGCTGGTACTGGCGAAAAGCGTTCGATAGGTGGTCGTCGCCGCGAATGACGTGGGAAATTCCCATGTCGTGATCGTCAACCACCACCGCGAGCATGTAGGTCGGTGAGCCGTCGGCCCGCAGCAGAACCATGTCGTCGAGCTGGCTATTGGCAACGGTCACGTCTCCCTGCACGAGGTCATGGATGCTCGTTTGCCCGGTCTCAGGCGCGCGCAGGCGAATGACGGGGTCGACGCCGGGTGGCGCCTCGGTGAGCTGCCGGTCGCGCCAGCGACCATCGTAGCGAAAGGGCCTGCCCTCGGAGCGGGCGCGCTCGCGCATCTCGGCGAGTTCGTCGACGCTGGCGTAACAGCGGTAGGCTTTGCCTGATGCAAGCAGAGCCTGCACCACCTCCACATGGCGAAGCGCGCGAGACGACTGAAAGACAGGGGCCTCGTCCGCGTCGAGTCCAAGCCAGCGAAGGCCATCAAAGATCGCCGCGACGGCTTCGGGCGTAGAGCGCAGCTTGTCGGTATCCTCGACACGCAGCAGAAACCGGCCGCCATGGTGGCGGGCAAAAAGCCAATTGAACAACGCGGTTCGCGCGCCGCCGATATGCAAAAAGCCAGTTGGCGAGGGAGCAAAACGCGTAACTACCGACATATCATCCGAGCCTTGGGGTGCACCGCAGCGAGATGGCAGACGTCTATCACATTTCGTCGGACGTGACACCGTAGCAACGGGACCGTTTGCGCATATTGACGGTCGTCGCAGGGCAGCTCGTTCCGACTTGAACGCCTTGCTAGCAGGGCAGGGGATTACGGCCGATAAGCTTCGAGCGGGGAAAGTTTTTAGGTTTTTCACCCAAAAGGGTACATACTAACATTCATCATGTTGAAATGTAAGCATAATGACTCGGTTGTGCCAGATGATAAGCTATGTCAAAATGTTCAAGGTATGAACATGGCGCAATGCCCTGGGGGTGAGTGGGTGGTAAGATCTTCCAAATTGATTAGAAAATCTAAATATAGAAACAACAATAAATTTAAAAATCGCATAATTATAAAAATATTTATCCGCATATATGTATAAATTATCATTTATATTGTGCATATACTAAAAGTATCAAGAAATATAATATATTAGATATTTTATCTAAAAAACTAGATAAGTGTTTTTTGAATAAATTGCAAAAATAAATATAGACTAATTATTATCATTTACCGCAGATATTATATATTATTTTTTGATATTAGGAGGTAACGTAGATAAATAACGCATGTGCTGGCATGTTTTAGCAAAGAGGAAGCGCGATGAGCACGGATACGATCAAGATCGTGAATGCCCGTTCGACACGGCCGATCGCGGTGGCGGTTGAAGGCGGCTTCCGGCAAACACCAACGCAGGTTAAGCCGACGACGCTCGCGCCACCCAGCATTCTCATGGACGAGATCGCCCACGAAGAATGGGAACGCGTCTCGGACTATCTGTGTGGGGAGCGCAAGCTATCGATGGCGCATCGATCGCTGCTGGTGGGGTACTGCAACGCGGTCGCCCGGGCCATCCGGGCTGAGCGCATCCTCGCCGCCGAGGGGCGGTATTACGAGACGAAGACACGGAGAGGCTTCGTTCTTCGCCGTCGCCATCCGGCGGCACAGGATGCGGAAGAGGGCTGGACGTCGGCGCGGCACCTGGCGAAACAACTTGGCTTGACAGGAGGAAATCCGGGTGAGCAGCAAGGTCCGGATCCCAGGCGGCGCGTGTTCAAGTAACGTCGATTGGTACGAACAGTCCGACGCAGAACGCGCGGTTCTGTTCATTCAGGAATTCTGCCGGCATGTGAAAGGCCCGCGCGCCGGTGAACGGCTGCGGCTTGAGCCGTGGCAACACGACGTCGTTTGCAGACTGTTCGGCTGGAAACGGCCGGACGGCTTGCGCCGCAATCACTACGCGTGGCTCGAGATGCCGCGTAAGGCGGGCAAGAGCACATTTGCCGCCGCCATAGCCCTTTACATGCTGATGGTCGATCCGGAGCCCAGCGCCGAAATCATTATCGCGGCCGCCAACGCCGAGCACGCCAACATCTGCTTCAATCTCGCCCGTGCGATGATTGAGCAGGATCCCGATCTTGCGGCAGTCTGCTCGGTTTCCAAGCGTCGCATCGTCTATAAGGACGCCTACATGCGCGTCGTCTCGTCGCGCAACGAGGCCAGCCACGGGCGCAACATTTCCTGTCTTATCTTCGACGACGTCTGCCTGCAGGGTACACGCGAGTTGCACGATACGCTGATCACCAGCATGGCGGCCCGGGCGCAACCTTTGACCGTTTATCTGACGTCGGCGGGCTCTGAGCGGACCTCCCTCGGCTGGGAACTCCACGACTATGCAACGAAGGTCGCATCCGGACAGATTGACGATACGGCCTGGCTGGTGCGGACGTTCGGAGCATCGCCGGACGACGACTGGACCGATCCGGCGGTTTGGCGCAAAGCCCACCCGGGAATCGGCGTCAGTGTCTCCGAGGACTTTATCCAGCAGGAATGCCTGCGCGCCCAGCAGACGCCGGGCTTCATCGCCAGCTTCCGTCAGCTCTATTTGAATGTCTGGGGGTAGAGCGCTCGCGCTGGCTCGATATGGATAGATGGGACACGTGCGCCTGCCCCAGGGTCGACGCCCGCGCTCTCGCCGGGCGCGCCTGCCGGGCCGGTCTCGATCTCAGCACGACGACCGATCTCTCCGCGCTCGTCCTCGTGTTCGATGACGATGATGGCGGCTACACCATCTTGCCGTTCGCATTTTGCCCGGGTGAGACGATCGAGGAACGCCAACGTCGCGACCGTGTGGATTACGTCTCCTGGCGGGAAAACGGACATCTGATCGCGACCGAGGGCAACAGCATCGATCACCTCGTTATTCGCAGGAAGATCCTCGAACTCGCCGAGGTCTACAATATCCGCGAGCTGGCGTTCGACCGCTGGAACTCGTCGATGCTGATCAATCTGCTGGTCAACGACGGGGTGACCTGCGTGCCGGTGGCTCAGAGTAACGGCGCGATGAACGCGCCGGCACGCGAGCTCGAGCGCGTGCTGGCCGAGCAGACCTTGCGCCACGGCGGCCATCCGGTCCTGCGATGGTGCGCCGAAAACGCGGTCGCGCACATTGATACGTCCGGCGATATCCGCCCGAGCAAGTCGAAGAGTATCGAGCGCATCGATCTGCTCGTCGCCACGCTGATGGGGATTTCCCGTCACCTTGTGGCACGCTGGTCGGAGCAGGCGAAAGGCGGGACAGTCGCGGCGATACCGTGAGTCTTCAGGCCGTAAGCCTCAGGTAGGCCATATGGCGCAGTTGACGCAGCGCAGGAAAGCCTGCGCATGATTGCCGTATAATATGTATTATGATAAATAATATCGGCGCGACAATTATTTTCCGGCCCGCCTACCTTTCAGAACGCCGCCCGGGTGAACAGGCGCGAGAAGTTCGCGGTTGTCACCGCAGCCAGTTCGGCCTCGTCCATGCCGCGGTTCGCGGCGAGTACAGCCAAGGTCTCGATGACGAACGCCGGCTCGTTGCGCCGTCCGCGCATTGGCACCGGCGCCAGATACGGCGCATCGGTCTCCACCAGCAGGCAGTCCAGCGGCAGGCGCGCGGCGATGGCGCGAAGCGCATCGGTCTTCTTGAAGGTCAAAATCCCCGAAAACGAAATACAAAAGCCAAGACCAACCGCGACATCAGCGAGTTCCGGGCCTGAGCTAAAACAGTGCAGCACACCGGTGAACGCACCTTGGCGGTGCTCCTCGCACAAAATCTCCGCCATGTCGGTGTCGGCGTCGCGGCTGTGCACGATCAGTGGCAGGCCGCTGATTCGAGCAGCCGCGATGTGAGCACGGAACGTTGCGATCTGAACGTCTTTCGCGCTTTTATTATAAAAGTAGTCGAGCCCACATTCACCAATGCCGGCGACCTTGGGATGGGCGGCAAGTTCGATGAGTTGCGCAGCCGAGACCCCCGCCTCGGTCGCCGCGTCGTGCGGATGTACCCCGACGCTGCAAAAAACGTCCGCGTGCGCCTCGGCGATGGCGCGTACCTGAGGAAAGTCGCGAAGCGAGGTCGCGATGGTCAAAAACCCCGTGACCCCGGCGCGACGCGCGCGATCGAGAATGGCATCGACCTCGTGGGTGAACTCCGCGTGATCGAGATGGCAATGGCTGTCGATCAGCATGTCGGAGTCGAACTCCTTCTCATGGGATCACGGGTGGCCGGACGGTCCTCGGCGATTACGGCTTGTCGACAAATCGTGGAAACACACCCGTCGGTGTTGGCAGAAGCGTTCCCGGCAACATTGCGTGGTCGACATCGATGGTAGCGAAGCTGCGTTGCTCGACCGGTACGCAGAGCTGGTCAAGCAGCTGAGCCGCAGCCCCCGGCATGAATGGCTGGGTCAGGATCGCAAGGCGCCGCAGCGTTTCGACTGCGACGAACAGCACCGTTTGCATTCGCGCCGGATCGGTCTTGCGCAATGTCCATGGCGCCTGTTTGGCGACGTATCCGTTGGCAACGGAAACCACCTCCCACATCTCTACCAGGGCCGTGTGCGGTGCCTGCCGGTCGAGGTTGGCGCGCATTGCTTCGAGCAGCCCGGACGCCGCGTCAAGCAGATCGCGGTCGGTTTCCGAGAAGCCGGCGGGAATCGGAACCCGGCTGGCGCAATAGCGGCCGATCATCGAGAGGACGCGCTGGGCCAGATTGCCGAGATCATTGGCGAGATCACCATTGATCCGACCGACCATCGCCCGGTGGGAAAAGTCGCCGTCCTGGCCGAACGGCACCTCGCGCAGCATGAAATAACGAACTGGATCGAGGCCGTAGCGCGCGACCAGGTCCTTCGGATCAATCACGTTACCGAGGGACTTCGAGATTTTTTGGCCCTCGTTTGTCCACCAGCCGTGGGCGAAGACGCGCCGTGGCGGCGGCACGTCGGCCGCCATCAACAACGCCGGCCAGTAGACCGCATGAAAGCGCAGAATGTCCTTGCCGACGATATGCACATCAGCGGGCCAATAGCGGACAAACTTGGGATCGCTCATGTCCGGATAGTTGACGGCGGTAATGTAGTTGGTCAATGCGTCGAGCCAGACGTACATCACGTGCGCCGGATCACCCGGGACCGGGATTCCCCAGTTGAATGTCGTGCGGGATACTGACAGGTCCTGCAGACCCCCCCGCACGAAACTGATGACCTCGTTGCGCCGTGCCGACGGCAGGATGAAATCCGGCTGCTCTTCGTAGAACGCCAGCAGCCGGTCCTGCCACGCGGACAGACGGAAAAAGTAGCTCGGCTCCTCGACCCAGTCGACCGGTGCCCCGCTGGGCGCCACCCATGCCCCCGCCGCGTCCTTGACCAGTTCGCTTTCAGCGTAGAACGCCTCATCGCGCACGGCATACCAGCCGGCGTAGGTCTCAAGATAGATCTGGTCGCGGGCAACCAGGGTGTTCCATAGCGCCGTACACGCCCGCTTGTGCCGCTCTTCGGTCGTGCGAATGAAATCGTCGTTCGAAAAACCCATCGAGCGCGCCAGCTCTTGGAAATTCGCCGAAACGCCATCGGTGAAGTCCTGCGGGCTGACACCCGCCGCCGCCGCCGCCTTCTGCACCTTCTGGCCGTGTTCGTCCGTTCCGGTGAGAAAATGGACATCATAGCCGTCGAGACGCTTGAAGCGTGCGAACACGTCGCAGGCAAGCGTCGTATACATGTGCCCTATGTGGGGCACGTCGTTGACGTAGTAGATGGGCGTCGTGATGTAGAAGCGGGGCCGTTCGGTCATCTCGCTGCCATCGCCTGGGAACGAATTATGATTGTATTATCCGGCGGATAGGATGCGCAATTCGCGCTGAAGCGTAAGCAGAATCAACGTCAGCACCTGTGCCCGGTCCAGGTTTCCGGCGGCGGCGCTTTGCGCCAGTTGTTGCGACTTGTCCCATACCTGCAGCCAGCGATCAAGAGGGGCGCGGGCGCAAAGGGCGCGAAGCAGCGCGGTGTCGCCGACACGATCGTCTCCACCTCCCCGCTCCCTCCCGCTCTCATCGCGGCTCGCCGCCTCGGCAATCCGCCGTAACCACCAGAACAGCACCTCCATCGCCACGCCAAAGCCCTCGTCATCGACGGGAAGGGGCGGATCGGCGGCAAATGCCAACAGGGTGTTCGCGGTCGCGCCGGGAATGCCGGGAAGGTTTGAAACGTCGGTGAAAAAGCCGCGGAGCGCCCGTTCGGACGCGAGGCCGCCGTGGCGGGCGAACTGCAGCACGCGCCCGATGCTGCCGTCGGCCAGCGCGCACAAGCCGGCGATATCCTCTCGCGCCATCTCGGGCAGGAACTGGCCGGCGAGGAGTTGTAAGACGTCATTGCTCAGGGGCTGCAGCAGCAGCCGGCGGCAGCGCGAGCGGATCGTCGCCGAGACCAGCGCAGGCCGGTGAGCAATAAGCAATATCAGGCATTTATCGCTCGGTTCTTCAAGTGTCTTGAGAAGAGCATTGGCGGCGTTGCGGTTCATCTCGTCGGCCGAATCGACGATGACCAGGCGCCAGCCGCCCATCGCCGGCGAGGAGGAAAGAAAGGTGGCGATCCGGCGTACGTCATCGACAATGATTTCCGCGCGGATCCGTCCGCGCGTTTCGTCGAACGCCCGCTCGATGCTCAGCAGATCGGGGTGCGTCGCCGAGACAATCCAGCGGCTCTCTTGCGTCTCCTGCGCGCCACCGTCGGCACTCCCGGTACCAGCCAAGCCGCCCCCCCTCGCTCCCCCCAGCAGGACGCGCGCCACGCGGTAGGCGAGCGTCGCCTTGCCGATGCCGCGCGGCCCGCAGATGAGCAACGCCTGCGGCAGCTGGTCTCGTTCGATCCAGCGGCTGACCCGCGCCCAGGCCGCGTCATGGCCAATCAGGTCAGGACTGCTGCGCGGATGTGGCGCGGGAAACGCGGCAGGTTTGCGACTCGCCGCCATCGAATCAGCCGGCAAAGCCGATGTTTAGATGGGTGCGCACCGCCTTGCGAATGCAGTCATGCACGCGCTGCGGATCGGGCGCCGCGTCGATGACGACATAAGGGCGTATCGCTCGGGCGGCACGCTGGAGAAACGCCTCGCGGACGCGGGCGTGAAACGCCGCGTCCATCCGCTCGTAGCGATCGCCTTGCGGTGAGCGGGCGGCGGCGCGGGTCAGCGCATCGCCCGAGTCCATATCGAGCAGCATGCTCAAATCGGGCGCGAAATCACCGATCACCAGCTCCCGCAGGCTCTCGATCCACTGCGCATCGAGCGCAAGGCCGGCGCCCTGGTACGCGTGGGTCGAATCGGCGAAGCGATCACAGACGACCCAGCAGCCGCGCATGAGCGCCGGACGGATCGATCGCTCAATGTGCTCATGGCGGGCGGCATAGTGCAGCAGCGCTTCGCTCGCCGGCAGCCATCCCTTGGCGGGGGGATCATCGACCAGCAGGCGCCGCAGCATTTCGGCACCGGGCGCGCCGCCCGGTTCACGGGTGAGGACGACTTTGATACCTTCACCGGCCAACGCCTCGGCCAGCAGCCGAGCCTGGGTCGACTTGCCCGTCCCCTCCCCGCCTTCAAAGACGATCAGCTTGCCGCGATCCACTTCGATCGCCACCGGACCCTATGGAATCAGCGGGTCAACGACGCTCCGCAGCGCCGCCACCATCCGACCGAACAGGCCCAGCTTAGCAACATCGGCAGCGGCGACGAGCGGATGCTCGACCGGTGGCATGCCGGGAACGCTCACGGTCAACATCGCGATCTGGTCGCCCTTTGCGATCGGTGCCGGAACCGGCCCGTCGTAGGCCACCGAAACCTTCATTTGGTCGCGGGCACGCCGGGGTACGGTTACGATCACGTCGTCTTGGGTCGTGAGCGGCACCGTGTCCTCCTCGCCGAGCCAGACATCGGCGGAATCCGTATTCTCGCCCGCCTTGACCAGAGTTACGTTCTCAAACTCGCGAAAGCCGTAGTCGAGCAGGCGCTCGGATTCCTCCGAGCGCGCCTGCATGCTCGGCAGATCGGTGACGACCAGGATCAACCGGCGGCCATCCCGCACGGCTGAAGCGGTCAGGCAGTAGCCCGCGGCCTGGGTATGCCCGGTCTTCAGGCCATCGACGCCGATATCCTTATACAGCAAAGGATTGCGGTTGCCCTGCTTGATGCCGTTATAGGTGAACGTCTTCTCGCTATAGAAGTGGTAGTACTCTGGAAAATCCTTGATCGTCCGCTCCGCCAGAATCGACAGGTCGCGGACCGTCATCCGGTGTTCCGGATCGGGAAGGCCGGTGGCGTTGCGGAAGGTCGAGTGCTGCAGGCCGATCTCCTTCGCCTTGCGGGTCATCGCCTCGGCGAGCGCCTCCTCGCTGCCGAACAACCCTTCCGCGGCAACGATCGAAGCATCATTGCCGGACTGGACAATAATTCCCTGAATCATGTCCTCGACCTTCACCCGTTCGCCGAGCTTGAGGCACATGGTCGAGCCGTCGCTGACGCAGCCGCCCGTTCGCCACGCGTGCTCGCTCACCGGAAACGTATCTTCGAGGCTCAATTTGCCCGACCGCAACCGATCGAAGATCATGTAAACCGTCATGATCTTGCTCATCGAGGCTGGCGGCATGAGTTCGTCGGCATTCTTTTCGAACAGAACGGCGCCGGTTTGCGGGTCGATGAGGATCGCCTCGCGCGCCATCGTTTCGATGGCGGCCGATGGTGATGCGGACAGACTGGCGAAACCAATCGCGAGCAGGGCAACGAGGCCGGCGGAACCGGCGCGCAAACGCAACAAAGGCATATGGAAGAGTTCCCTCACTGGGTTTATGGCGGATCGTCGCCGCGAACTTTCGTCGTCCCCTCGCTCGTGGCGCGGTTTGGAGAGACGACGTCTCCCGATCGGCTTGCCGTCGCGCCCGTTCATTCGCTGACCAATCGACAGTCGGGGAAACCCGCGCGACTGACCGATGCCAGAACCTGCCCGGCATCGGCGTCGGCGCGCAGCGGGCCGACGCGCACGCGGAGCAGGTCGCGGCCGTTCACCCGCGACGGGCTCACCACGATCGGGCCGATCGGCGACAAACGTGCGCCGGCCCGCGCCGCACGCTCTGCATCGGCGAACGCGCCCGCCTGGACATATAACGACTGCGCTTGGGCAAGCGGAGCGTAGCGCGCGCGCCCTGAGGGCACATCGACCGGCGGCGCCGCTGCGGTGTTGGCTCGCGGCGAGGCCGGCGCCGACGTTTCGATCACCATCGAATCTGCCAGCGGCGGTGCGTCGGCGTACGCCACCGTTGGTTCCGCGTCCGACGGAGGCATCGACGACGGCGCGGCCAGCGCCATGGATGATACCGGCGCCGGCCCGATTGGGGCGGGCGCTGATGTCTGCGCTGGTGTCTCGGGCAGCGATGCGACCGCCACCGGTGGATCGGCCGGGGCACCGAGGGCTTCGGCCAACTGGCGGCTCTCATCTCCGACGACCTCGACCCGCACAGATGCCGTGCCGTTGGTGTAAAAGCCGAGGAGCTGTGCGGCGCGGCGGGAGACGTCAATGATCCGCTCGCCGACGAACGGACCGCGGTCGTTCACCCGCAGTTTGATGCTGCGCCCGTTCTCGAGGTTGGTCACGCGCACGATGCTGGGCAGGGGCAGCGTCTTGTGCGCGGCCGTCAGGTCGTTCATGTCGTAGGTTTCGCCGTTGGCGGTCGCGCGGCCATCGAAGCCCGGGCCATACCAGGATGCCACACCCACCGCGGAATAATCGTAGTCGACCTGCGGGTAATACCAGACACCCTTGACCTGATAGGGGTTACCGACCTTGTAGCCGCGCGCCTTGGAGGTCGCCGCGACGGTGTCGGCGGACTCGCGCGGCGTACCGGCGCATCCAGCCGCGAGCATCGCGGTCAACAACAGACCGCAGCTTCCCATCGCCGTGCGCACACGGCGGGCAAGCGACACGGCCGCGCCAACGTTCCGGGTCTGCCCTGCTTTCATCCGCCGCCTCCCGTTCGCCTATGGGTCTGAGCGAACCCGAAGCTGGCGAAGCAGCTCGGGATCTGGATAACCGTCCGCCGGCAGGTCCGCGCTTTTCTGAAACAAGCGGATCGCCCGGCGCGTCTGTTCGCCAACGACACCATCCGCCTCGCCCGCGGCGAAGCCAAGGCCGACGAGTCGGGACTGGAGTTCGACGACATCATAGCGGCTCAGCGTTTCCTCCTCGGCCGGGCGCGGCGTTTGCAGGGGACCACCGCCAGCGAGTTCGTCGGAGAGAATGCCGACTGCGAGGGCGAATAACGCCGAATTGTTCCAGGCCAGCAGGGCGCGAAAATTGTCATAAACGAGGAACGCAGGCCCTTTTGCTCCCGCCGGCAGCAGGATGGAGCCGGTCAGTGCGCGCAACGGCAGGTCCCGGCCATCGATCTGTCGAACGCCCAGTCGCTGCCATTCCTCCAGCGGCTTGCGCTCATCCAATCCGGTTTCGGCAAAATCGAAAGCCGAAGGCAAGAGCACCTCTTGCCCCCAGCCCGCCGACCGCTCCCAGCCGCTCAGCGCCAGGTAGTTGGCCGCCGAGGCGAAGACGTCGGCGACGTCGCCTTGCAGGTCTCGCCGTCCATCGCCATCGAAGTCGACGGCGTAGCGGCTGAACGTCGTCGGCATGAACTGCGGCTGACCAATGGCGCCAGCCCAGGAGCCACGGACATCGCCCGGCACGTCGCCCTGGTTGATCAGCGCCAGCAGTGCAAACAGCTGGCTGCGGAACAGGGCGCTACGCCGGGAATCAAAGGCCAGCGTCGCCAGTGACGAGGCAACGTCGAAATCGCCTTGCGCCCGTCCGTAATCACTCTCCATGCCCCACAGGGCGACAATAATCCGCGGCTGCACACCGTAGCGCTGATAGACCTCGTCAAGGAGGGTTTCATACGTCGACAGCAGCCCCTCGCCAATAGCAACCCGGCCGGGAGTCACACGAGCATCGACGTAGCGCCAGAATGTCTGGACAAGTTCCGGCTGGCGCTGATCGAGTTCGATGACCCGATCGACCAGTTGAATCCGCGCGAGCGTATCGATGACGGCGGGAGCGGTGAGCCCACGTTGCGCAGCTTCGCTCCGCACCTCCTCGAGCCAAGCATCGAAGTCCGACGATTGCGCGCACGCCGGCTGCGCGCCGGAGATGAGCATCACCGACGCCGCAATCGCCAACTGGCGCACGGAGAACTGTCTCGATCTCGTCACAGGGTTGGTCCGTCGGCAACTGCCAAGCTGAAGAATCCTTCTGCCACAGCGGGAAGGACATGACAATCGCCTCGGATCGGAGCCAGCGAGGCTTTCCAGCAACCGTGGGCCGATTGTCATTATCGCCGTCGCCACGCCGTTGCAAGAAGCGCGCAGTCGCTGGTGATTAGCCTGTCGCATTGATCTATCGGGCGAACCCAGGTACGCGACAGCCGACGCGACTTGCTGCGCGAGGCGGCTTGACGCTTGGCAAGAATGATGACGCTCGCCCCGGACTTATGGCATCGATTCGCTTTGCCGCCGCCGCGGACCACGTTCTTCGTCGCGCTCGCTCATCTGTCGCGCGCCCGTCGCAACCCGTTCGGCGCTGTTTTCTCGCCTGCCGGTGTCGTCAACGCCAGTGTCGTCAAAATGTGCTGGGGATAATCCGTTCGACGACGAAGCCGTCCTCCGGCGGAAACCGTTCGGCAATCAGCGAGCATGCCTCGTTTTCGTCGCGGGCGACGACGTCCCGCACCTGCGGCCGCGCCCAGTGGCGGCCGAAGAAATCGTGCTGGCGACGGCTCTCGGCCGAAGCGCGCACTTCAGCATTGTATAGCTGGACGTGGTAAACCTTGTAGCCGTTGTTCGGCAGATTAAGCATTCGTAACGACCCATGCCTCACCCGCGTCTTTGCGCGGGCTGGTTTTGGATAGGGTCCATGTCCCTCCCTGACCGTCCCGAACGGCTTGCCACGGTCAGTAAATCTAATCACAAAGCCACCCCAGACGACAAAGTGTTTTTTCGCCTAAGACGCTACGTATCGACAAATACGCTGGTTTTTACGCGTACAGCTTCGGCGAACAGTGCGAATGGCTAGCACTTGAATTGAAAGCATTTATCATTGCACTGTAGCGATCAGTGGCAAACTATCCACACAATCATGGGTAACGGTGACGAACGTCGCCCTCTGCTTGCGCCCGGCGTTCAGAGCCCCGATTCCAGAACGGCGAAGCGCACCGGCATAATCTCCTTCATGCTAATGCGGCCACCCTTGGCCTTTTCGACCAGCATCAGGACTTGGGCGTCGGCCATTCCCGCAGGGATCACCATCCGTCCGCCCGGCGCCAGTTGGCCGAGAAGCGCCGCCGGCACGAGTTCCGAAGCGGCACAGACAAGAATGCGATCGAAGGGTGCGTGTTCCGGCCAGCCGTTCTGGCCATTGCCGATCTTGAGCGTGACTCCTTCGCAGCCGCACGTCTCCAGCCGCTTCACCGCCTGTGCGGCGAGTTCTTCTACGATCTCGATCGTGAATACCTGTGCCGCCAGCGCGGCGAGGATCGCCGTATGGTAGCCGAGCCCGGTGCCGACCTCGAGAACCCGGTTCTCCGGCGCGATCTCAAGCAGATCGGTCATCAGGGCGACGATGAACGGTTGGGAGATCGTCTTGTCGCAGCCGATCGGCAGCGGCTGATCGGCATAGGCATAAGCGGTGAGTTCAACCGGCACGAACTCGTGTCGGGGGACCCGACCCATGACGTCGAGAATCCGCGAATCGATTGCCTCTTTGCCGATCTGCTCGCGCGCATGAAAGGCGTGAGCGCCGATGATCTCCAGCATCTGCCGCTGCATCACCGCTATCAGACTCTCAGCCATCGCAACCCCCGCCGTCGCCGGTCGAAAGTATAGCAGAATCCGCCGTCGATGGGACGTCCCCCGCCTCCGGTCGACAGGACCAAGGCGGGGGGCAACGGCAGGCGTAGAGAGGGACGGCCAGGCGGATCAGGTAATCACCGTCGGCGACGTCCGACCGGTGCGCCGTTCGATCTCCGCCACCTGATGGGCGATGGCGATGAGGTCCGACAGCGCCACTTGTGTGTCGACGTCGTGTTTTGACGGATCTGCTTCGAAACGCTCGACATAGACGCGCAGCGTTGCGCCTTGCGTTCCGGTCCCCGATAGCCGGAAGACGATGCGCGAGCCATCGGCAAAGCCGATGCGGATGCCCTGCTTGGCGCTGGTGCTGCCGTCGATGGGATCGGTATAGGCGAAATCATCGGCAAGAACGACGTTGTACGCGCCAAGCGTCGTACCGATGAGCCCGGGCAATTGCCCGCGCAGGTGCTCCATCAGGCCATTCGCCGCATCGGATTCGATTTCCTCGTAATCGTGGCGCGAATAGTAATTCCGTCCGAACGTCTTCCAGTGCTCGCGCACGATATCGGCGACGGACTGTTTGCGGTAGGCAAGCACGTTCAGCCAGAAAAGCACCGCCCAAAGTCCGTCTTTCTCACGCACATGGTTCGAGCCGGTGCCGAAACTCTCCTCCCCGCACAGTGTCGCCTTGCCGGCATCGAGTAGATTTCCGAAGAATTTCCAGCCGGTGGGCGTCTCGAAACAGGGAATGCCGAGCTTTGCCGCCACCCGGTCGGGCGCCTGGCTGGTCGGCATCGAGCGGGCGATACCGCTCAATCCGCCGCGGTAGCCGGGCGCCACGGCGGCGTTCGCCGCCAGCACGGCGAGGCTGTCCGACGGGGTGACGAAAAACCGGTTACCAAGGACCATGTTGCGATCGCCGTCGCCGTCCGAGGCGGCACCGAAATCGGGACCATCGGCGCGTTCGAGCCGTTCGACCAGTTCGTGGGCATAGACCAGGTTCGGATCGGGATGGCCGTCGCCGAAATTCTCCAGCGGCACACCGTTGATCACGGTTCCGTCCGCCGCACCCAGCATTCCTTCGAGAATCGCCTTGGCGTAAGGTCCGGTCACCGCGTGCATCGCATCGAAGCAGGCGGAAAAGCGCCCGGAGCGGAACAGTTCGCGAATAGCATCGAAATCGAACAGGCTCTGCATCAGCGCTGCATAGTCGGCAACGGAATCGAAGACCTCGACGGCCATGCCGTCCACCGCCGTCGGCCCCAGCCGGTCGAGATCGATGTCGGGGGCATCGGCGATCATGTACGAAGTCAGCGTGCCGGTGCGGGCGAACACGGCTTCGGTGATCGATTCGGGCGCGGGTCCACCGTTGGATATATTGTACTTCACGCCAAAATCAGCGTTGGGTCCGCCGGGGTTGTGGCTTGCGGAAAGGACGAGTCCGCCGATCGCGCCCTGCTTGCGAATGACGCACGACGTTGCCGGCGTCGATAAGATGCCGCCCTGCCCGACCAGAACTTTGCTGAAACCGTTTGCCGCGGCCATCTTTAAGATGGTCTGGATGGCCTGCCGATTGAAATAACGACCGTCGCCACCGACGACAAGTGTCGATCCAACTTTACCATCTATACAGTCAAACGTTGATTGAACGAAGTTTTCCAGGTAATGCGGTTGCTGAAATATTTTAACTTTCTTGCGTAAACCGGACGTTCCCGGCCTCTGCCCTTCATAGATCTTTGTTTGCACGGATTTCGATGTCATGGTCCTAGCGACTCCCCTCGGCGAATCGGTCCCGCGAATTTGTCGCAGACCCTAACAGGTCGCCTTTACCGCGCCAACGGGCTTACGTGCACCGGCGTTCGGAATTAAAAGTTCCGTCCGTGCCGGTACACCACGGTCATGCCTCAAGGCCATCGATCACCAAATTTTCGCCACGATGTGACAGCCGGGGACATTCAGCTTGCCTTTACCCCGGGGTTATTTCAAGATTACGACCTGTTCATCACTTTTGCGCGATAATCAAACCGAGAAAACTGGCGGCGCGGGGTTAATGATCGGCGCCTTTAAATAATAAAGTGTTGGTGAAATGGGTGGCACATTTACTCCTGATGTTCAGGGAAGGCAAAAATCTTGCGATGAAAATGCCGGCAGATATCGCTCGACGTTTTGCCGCGTGGGGTTCATTGAAATGAGACGAATTGCGGCAATATCCCTCCTCGCGTTATTTTTCTGCGCCTCGTTGGGTTCAGCGAAGGCGGACTATTCCGCGCTGCTGATGGACGCATCGAATGGTCGGATTCTGCACGAAGTCGACGCCGACCTGATCCGATACCCAGCGTCTCTGACCAAAATGATGACGCTTTACATGCTGTTCGGTGCGCTCGACGAGGGCCGCATCAGCCTCGACGACCGGATGACGGTATCGAGCCATGCCGCCGAACAGCCTCCGACGAAACTGGGATTGAGACCCGGTCAGTCGATCGCCGTCAATGACGCGATTCTCGCCCTCGTGACCGAGTCGGCGAACGATGTGGCCGCGGTTATAGCCGAAAGTCTCGCCGGCAGTGAGCCCGCCTTCGCCCGCGCGATGACCACAAAAGCCCACAAGATCGGCATGTATTCGACGACATTCATCAATGCGTCGGGCCTGCCGGGACCAGACCAGGGAACGACCGCGCGCGATATGTCGATTCTCGGTTTGGCGCTGATTCACGACTATCCGAATTATTATCACTATTTTTGCACGCAGCAGTTTTATTATGGTCGGTCCGTTCACCCCAATCATAACCGGCTACTGGGCGTTTACGACGGCATGGATGGCATCAAGACCGGCTATACCCGTGCGGCCGGATTCAACTTGGTTGCTTCGGCTTATCGGGATGGGCAACGGCTGATCGGCGTCGTCCTCGGTGCGCGTTCGCTGGCCAACCGCAGCGCGATCATGACCAGCCTACTCGATCAGGGGTTTGCCGGTGGCGAGATCTTCGTCGCGCGCAATAACGTCGGGATGTCCACAGGAACTGCTCTCACGCGCAAGGTAGCGTCATCTGGCGCCGCTTCTGTTTCGTCGCGGCGCTCAACGAAGCCGACGGTCTCCGCATCCGTTATCGGCGCAAGCACGCTCAAGATGCCGACCCTCAAAGCCGGGCGATCGGTGACGGCCTCGACATCCCGCAAACCGCCGAGATCGGCCACGGCGATGCGCGCCACGCGTCCGCAGGCCAAGGGCGCCACTGTGATCGCCTCCCGCAATGCGGCGAAACCCGCCCTATCATCGACGCGCAAGACGTCGAGTGTTTCGTCGACGCCCAAGGCTTCCAAGCAGGTCGCCTCGGCCGCCAAACCAAAGCCGCGTAACCGCAAGGTCCAGGCAATGTTGAAGGCAGCGCCACCATCAAAGCCGGCGACGGCAGCCCGGGTCAGTGCCCGCCAGGACCGCGGCCGGCGTGTGGTCGACGGCGAACGGCATCCGCCGTCTTAAATAAGGCATCATCCGCCGTTCTGATGAACGGCGCTCCGGCACACTGGTGCAACTACTGCTCGCGGTATCTGAGCCGAATCATCCGCCGTTCTGATGAACGGCGCTCCGGCACACCGGCGGCGGGCCTTCCTGCGCCCACGGGTGAGTTCAGCGGGGATGCTCCCTGCCCTGCTCCGCGTGACCAGCACTGATACCCGGGGAGCGGACGCGGTGGAGCGCCGCTGCCGCCGGCTGGCGGCGGCGGATGACGCGCAGCACATACTGCCTGCGGTAGCGGCGACGCCAATAGGCAGGCCGCCATTCAATCGATGTCGGCTCACAGCCTTCGACGGGCAGGAAAGCTTGCGCGGATACGGATCGGCCGGCGCCGAGATTCACGGAAATCGGCGCGAGACGGTAATCCTTGCCTTCGTAGGCACTCAGCCGGGCGACATCGCGAGCGCTCAGGCGATGGACGAGCACTCCTTCGACGCGGGCGCCGTCGGCGGGAACGAGCACCGGATAAACGGCACCCCGCCGGAAGACCCGGCGATAACCGGCGAGTACGGCGCGGCAGCGGCAGGAGCGGTCAACCCGCCGCCGCAAAACCGCCTGCAGGATCTCAGGATCAATCAGCGTTCCGTAGAAGAAAAGCCGCACCGCACCGCGGACCTTACGCGATCGACGAGACCAGACGTGCACCGCGCGACGCCATCGTGTAGAGCCCGAGGTGGTGGGCGACCGCCTGCGGATGCGCCGCCGTTTCGGGCAATCCGAGCGCCAGCGCCCGTGCCTTCGGCAAGTCATAGGTGGCGCATCCCGGCTCGTAGACCACTACGTCGCGCAGCGCCGGCATCATCCGGTGATTGCGCGCCGAGAGCATTGAGGTGACGAACTCGGCGACGCAGATATCCGTACAGATGCCGACGACGACGAGGTCTTCGATTCCGTTGTCATTCATCCAGTCGACGATGCGGTTGCGCCCCGTCTCGGGATCGATCGAACCGACGAAATCGTTGATGCAATCAGCGCCGATGAGCGTCGCCTCAGCGCAGTTCGCGAGCCAGGCGAGCTCGGGCACGAGATCCTCGTCGCCGCTGCCGACGATGCAGTGGGGCGGATACGGTGGCTCCGGACGGTCGGCGTCATGGTGATCGAGAAAGACGACGACCGGCAGCCGGCGCTCGACGAACTGCCGTGCCAGCCGGTCGGTCTCGCGGATCATCCGGGCGATCTGAGGGTTCGGCTCAGTCGGTGCAAGCGGCCCCGCCCCCACCGTCGCAAAGCCGTTCTGCTCGTCGACGATCGCGAGCCCGCAGCGGCGGTCGACGAGCGAAAGCAAAGACAGCGCGATCGGCAGCTCATCTTGGAGGCGTTCGGCCAGATCGATAGGATCGCGGTGCGACATTTCGGCGTCTCCTTCGGCGTTCCGTCCCATCACCTAAGCGATCGGAGCGTCGGTGCCAAGAGGAGACGCCGCGAGATCCCCGTCATCCTACCGCGTGGGCGTCAACGTCGCTTCGTGACAGCTGGTCCGCGAGTTGCCGCTTCAGCCTGTCGAGGCCGTCCTTCGACGCGGCCTCGCAGCGGCCGACGAGCACCGGCTGCGTGTTGGAGGCGCGCAGCAGCCACCAGCCGTCGGCAGTGTTGACCCGCACGCCGTCGATGTCCTGCACGGTGATGCCCGCGACTCCCTTGAGGCGCTTGCGCACCTCTTCGATGACACCGAATTTGCGCGCATCGGGGCAATCGATCCGCAGCTCCGGCGTGTTTACCATCGCCGGCAGCGCCTGAAGCATTCCGGCAATGCCGACATCCGAAGCCGCCGCCACCGACAGCAACCGGACAGCGGCATAGAGCGCGTCGTCATAGCCATAATAACGGTGGGCGAAGAAGATATGCCCGCTCATCTCGCCGGCCAGCGGCGCCCCGGTTTGCGTCAGCAGATTCTTGATCAGCGAATGGCCGGTGCGGCTCATCAACGCCTTGCCGCCCAGGCGCTCGATCTCGTCGAAAAAGACCTGGCTCGATTTGACGTCAGCGATGATCGTCGAGCCAGGCAGCTCGGCGAGGATCGGGCGAGCGAGGATGATGAGAAGCTGATCGCCCCACACCACGGTGCCGGTCTCATCGATGACACCGATACGATCGCCGTCGCCGTCGAGACCGATGCCGAGATCACAGCCGTGTTCGGCCACGGCATGCTTGAGATCTTCGAGGTTCTCCTCGACCGTCGGATCGGGGTGATGCGCCGGAAACGTGCCGTCGACCGTCTCGTTGATGATGATGTGCCGCCCGGGCAGCCGGTCGCACAGGGCGCGCAGCACCGCCCCCGCGGCACCGTTGCCGGGATCCCAGGCGACGCTCAATGGCCGGCCCGGCCCCATGTCTTGTGCCAGACGTGCGATGTAGGCGTTCGAGACATCGCGCTGCTCAACGGTGCCGGCGCCAGAGACGACATCACCGTCCGCGACCATGCGGCCGAGCCGGGCGATATCGTCCCCGAAGAAGGCCTTCCCCGCCTTCAGCATCTTGATGCCGTTGTAGTCGGGCGGGTTGTGCGAGCCGGTGATCATCATTCCGCCGTCGGCCCCGAGATGCTTGGCGGCGAAATACAACATCGGCGTCGGACCGAGACCGATGCGATAGACGGCGAGGCCGGTCGACGCCAGCCCTTCAACGAGGGCGGCCTCCAGCATCGGTGAGCTGAGTCGGCCGTCGTAACCGACGGCGACCGATCGACCCTGCTCGCGGACAACGAGAGTACCGAAGGCACGCCCGATGGCACGGACGCCGTCGACGGTGAGAGTCTGGCCAACGACACCGCGGATGTCGTATTCGCGCAGAATAGTGGGATCGAGCATCAAGCCTCGCACACGGTGATTTCGCAGACGGGGGGTCTCAAGGCGGAGTTTCTCAGGTGGGGTTCCTCACATGGACGCTCCGGTTGGGGGGACGAACGGGCGGCCAACCGAACTATAATAGAAACCTGCTGCCGCCATCTGTGATGGGTTGTAGATGTTGCGCAAATCGCAGATCACCGGCCGGCGCATGGATGTCTTCAGGCGCTCGAGGTCCAGCGCGCGGAATTCGTTCCATTCGGTGAGAATGGCCAAGGCGTCGGCGTCCTCGACTGTCTCATAGGCGGTGTCGCACCAAGTCACGCCTTGCAAAAGTTTTTTTGCTTCGATCATGCCTTCCGGATCGAAGACGCGCACCCGCGCGCCGGCACACAACAGTGCCGGGACGATCTCGAGGCTCGGCGCGTCACGCATGTCGTCAGTGTTCGGCTTGAAGGTCAGCCCGAGAACGGCGATGGTCATGCCATCGACACGGCCACCACAGGCATTGATGATCTTCGTCGCCATCGCCCGCTTGCGCGCGTCGTTGTAGGCAATCACCGCCTCGATAATGCGCAGGTGCATCCCTGCTTCTTCGGCCGTGCGCGCCAGCGCCAGCGTGTCCTTGGGAAAGCACGATCCGCCGTATCCCGGCCCCGGATGCAGGAACTTGCGGCCGATGCGCCCGTCGAGCCCGATGCCGCGGGCGACGTCGTGTACGTCTCCGCCCAGCGCCTCACACAGATCAGCAATCTCGTTGATGAAGGTGATCTTCGTCGCGAGGAAGGCATTGGCGGCGTACTTGATGACCTCGGCCGTCCGCCTGGAGGTAAAAACGAGCGGTGTTTCAATTAGATAAAGGACGCGGTAGAGCTGACGCATCACCTCGCGGGCGCGTTCACTGCCGGTGCCGATGATCACCCGGTCCGGGCGCATGAAGTCGTTGATCGCCGAACCCTCGCGGAGGAACTCGGGATTGGAGACAACGTCGAACTCTCCCGCGGGCAGGCGCGCGCGCAAGATCCGCTCGAGTTCATCGCCGGTTCCGACGGGGACAGTCGATTTGGTCACCAGCACGGTATAGCCGTCAAGCGCGCTTGCGACCTCTTCTGCGGCGGCATAAACGTAGGTCAGGTCAGCGTGGCCGTCACCGCGCCGGCTGGGCGTGCCGACGGCGATGAATACCGCGTCGGCGGCGGCGACCGCCGGTGCCAACTGGTCGGAAAACGTCAGCCGCCCGGCAGCAACGTTGCTCGCCACCAGTGCGTCCAGCCCCGGTTCATAAATCGGGATCTCTCCACGCGAAAGACGAGCGATCTTGTCCTGATCCTTATCGATGCAGGTCACGTTGACGCCGAACTCGGAAAAGCAGGCGGCTGAGACCAGCCCCACATAACCGGCCCCGATCATCGCGATGCGCATGCCTGCCGTCCTCTAACCCAGCCCTTGTCGTGATCGATCCGATGCTCTCGCGCGCAACCGGCCGCCACCGAAACCAACGTGATCAAGATGGCGGCCAGTTGGCTCAGATGAACCGCGTCAGCATCTCGCGAACACGCGTGCCCATGTCTTCGCGTTCAAGTGCGAACGCGAGATTGGCTTCGAGATAGCCGATCTTGCTGCCGCAGTCGAAGCGCCGGCCGTCAAACCGGTAGCCGTGGAACGGAATGAGTCCGATGGTCTTGGCCATGGCGTCGGTGAGCTGGATTTCGTTTCCCGTCCCGCGCTCTTGATGCTCGAGTATGGTCAGGACGATCGGCTCGAGGATGTATCGGCCGATGACGGCGAGCGTCGACGGCGCCTTGTCGGGTTTCGGCTTTTCCACCACCCCCTTGGCGCTGACCAGGGGGCCGTCCTCGCGCGAGACCTCGATGATGCCATACTGGTCGGTCATATCCGCCGGGACTTCTTCTACGGCGACGAGGTTACCGCCGACCTTGCGGTGTGCCTCGATCATCTGCTTCAGCGCACCCGGCCGCGACATGATCAGATCGTCAGCGAGCAGCACGGCGAACGGCTCATCGCTGACGAAGTTGCGGGCGCACCATACGGCGTGGCCCAGTCCCAGCGGCACCTGCTGGCGCGTGTAGGAAATGTGGCCCGGAGGCGGCATCCAGTCGAGTACCGAGCGCAGGGAATCCTCGCGGCCGCGTTCGCGCAGAACCGTCTCCAGTTCGATACTGTGATCGAAATGATCCTCGATCGCGCTCTTCGCCCGACCGGTGACGAAGACGAACTCCTCGATTCCAGCCTCTTGCGCCTCTTCCACGGCGTACTGAATCAATGGCTTATCGACGATCGGCAGCATTTCCTTCGGCAGCGCTTTCGTTGCCGGCAGAAATCGTGTGCCGAGTCCGGCGACCGGAAACACTGCCTTACGCACAGGTTTGGGCATTGATCGACCTCTCGATTATCAGCGGGACAACCCGGGAAATGGGCGGGACAAGGACGAGCCTCGCGTCGTGCTGCAGCGTGATGCTGGTGCGCCCGCGCCAGCCGGATCGGCAAGCGGCGGCGACACCGGCAGACCGGCGGGCGAATAGCACACCTGCCAGCGCGCCGCCACTGCTTCGCGCAGCACACGTGAATTAACCATCCCGGAAGTATCCGGATTGCGAGCATCTGGTCAATAACGATGCCGAATCGTAGGTGGAATTCAGCGCGATGCGCGTTTCCGGAGAAGCAAGTCACGCGCCATGTTCACCTGAGCCGCGAGAAACGCCGAGCCGCCGCGATCGGGATGCACACTGGCGATCAGGTGGCGATGCGCCGCGCGGATCTCCGCGTCCGCGGCTCCGGGCGCGAGCCCGAGGATGCGGTATGCCTCTTCTCGGCTCATCGCCTTCGCGGCACCGCTCTCCTGCCGCCCGCCTTGGTTGGCTTCGGCGCCTGTTCGTTCACCGTCCGCTCCGCCTGCCTCGGCCGTGCCGTCACCCGCTGTGCGCCAATCCGGCTTGCGCCGATCGAGGTACGCCTCGATCAGCAAGGACGAGGGCTGGTCCTCCTGACGCAGAAACCGGCAAAGATCAAGGACTTCATCGAGACTCATCGCATTCAGCATGCGTCCCGCGTAGGCGCCGTCGAGCACCGATCCGTCGACGGCACCGCTGTCGTGATCGAGATGCATGTCGAGAAACCGGCTGCGCGTTCGCGTCGTCCGACCACCGGTGGATCCTCCGGGGAGTCCTTGGGTCTGGCCGAACAGATCTCCGAAACTGCCGCCGCGAGCACGCCAGCGGAAAAACAGCGGCACGGCGAAAGGCGCAAGGCCGATAATCCAGCCAATCCGCCCGCTCATCGTCAGCACGATGGCGATGATCACCAGCACGGCGACGGCAGCGGTCTTGGCGACCGACGTCAGCGTCCGCAGGTCCGCAGTGCCAATCCAATTGAGTAAGAGCAGACAGCCGGCGAGCAGCGCGATGCCGGCGAGCAGCATGGGCAGCATCGCACTAGCGGCGCTGCATCTGGTGCGCGATGCGCCGGACAGCCTCACCGCCGGTGATCGCCAGCCGGTCGAGCGCCTGGCGACCACCGGCGGCAAACACCGCGACCGCGCAAAGCAGGTCCTTCAGCACCTCGGCGCTGGACGAATCGAACTGGCAGTAGGCGCCACCGGAGAGCCGCGCGACTTCGCGAAAGACGGTTGCGGCGTGCGCGTCGTCTCCCTCGTGGAACATGAATGCCGGTACACCCAAAAGTCCGAGTTCGCCCGCCCGTCCAGCCAGACGGTCGATGCTCTCTTCGCAGCAATCGCCGACGAAGACGACCGCGGCCAGACGTTCATGCCTAGCTACATTCAGCGCGTGCTCCAACACCTTGATAATCTGGGTTTCTCCGGCGCGACAGGCGACCGCAGACATCATCCGCACCAAGGCGCCGCCGTCCTCTGTCCAGCGGCCGACACGGAACTCCCCGAACCCGCGATAAAAGCAGATCTGCATCACAAGGCCGCCGCAACCGGCGGCGGCGAGGAACATCTCTGCCTGCAGGCGCGCGGCGCGATCCCAGGTCTGCTGGCGGCTGCCGGTGGCGTCGAGCCCAAACAGTAGCCGCCCCTTCCCGGCACCGTCACCGCGCGACGGTGTACGCGCCAGCGCCTCGAGAAACGCCGCGACGTCGCGCTCGCCGCCATCGCGGATCAAGGGTGTGTTCCGCTCCGCCATCACCGATCGACCATCGCCCTCAGCTGCTTTCATTTCCCCTCTAACATAGCGAGGATGGGGCGATTATCTAAGGATGTTCCCAAAGCTCCGGAACGTCGTTGCGGGCAGGCTGGCCACGTCCGCGCGCGTGCTGCGGCAGTTCGAGGAGAAAGAATGGACGAGCGTTGCGATGCAGTGATCATCGGCGCGGGCGCCGTCGGACTGGCGGTGGCGCGCGCCCTCGCCACCGAGGGGCGCGAGGTCCTGGTGCTCGAGGCGGCCGAGACCTTCGGGACGGTGACAAGTTCGCGCAACTCCGAGGTGATGCATGCGGGCCTCTATTATCCCACCGGCAGCCTCAAGGCACGTCTCTGCCGCCGGGGGCGCGACCTGCTCTACCGTTATCTTGCGGAGCACGGCGTCGATCACCTGCGCTGCGAGAAGCTGGTCATCGCCACCGACGACGCCGAGATCATCCAGCTCGACGAGGTCGAGGCCCGCGCGCGGGCCAACGGCGTCGATGACCTTCGCCGCCTGTCCGGCAAGGAGGCCCGGGGGCTGGAGCCGGCATTGATCTGCCGGCAGGCACTGCTCTCGCCGTCGACGGGCATCTTCGACAGCCACGGCTATATGCTCAGCCTGAAAGGAGTAGCAGAAGCTTATGGTGCGAACTTCGCGTTTTGCGCGAAGGTTATCGGCGGCAGCGTCGGTGAGAATGGCATCCGCTTGCGCGTCGCCAACGACGGAGCGGAGATTGGCCTTGCCTGCCGGACGGTGATCAACGCTGCCGGCCTCGGTGCTCAGGGCGTGGCGCGATCCCTTGATGGCTTTCCACCCGGGCTCGTACCTCGGCTTTACTATTCGAAGGGCAGCTACTTCTCGCTTAACGCCTCTCCGCCGTTCCGCCGGCTCGTCTATCCGCCGCCGGACCATGCCAGCATCGGCCTGCACTACACGCGCGATCTCGCCGGGCGCGGCCGCTTCGGCCCTGATGCCGAGTGGATCGACGTCGTCGATTACCGTGTCGACGCCGGGCGCGCTGAGCGCTTCTATGCCAGCATCCGCCGCTACTGGCCCGACCTGCCGGACGATGCCCTTACTCCGGACTACGCCGGTGTCCGCCCCAAGCTGCAATCGCCGCAGACGCCACCGTGCGACTTCGTCATTCAGGACCCGCACGTCCACAACATCCCCGGGCTCATCAACCTCTTCGGCATCGAATCCCCCGGACTCACCGCCTCCCTGGCCATTGCCGAGGACGTCGCGGCGCGCCGGCCTTGATCCGCTTCATTGCCGCGCCGCTCACCGGGCTCCTTGGCACCCGCGGGCCACGTTTGCTGTTTCCTCTCATCTGGAGCGCGTTCGAAAACGACATCTACGCTGCAAAAAATTCTCATGGTGATTTGCCAACCTTTACGGTCGACGCTTTACCATTTCATCCATGAGTTCGATCTGAATTTGCTGAATCTCAACAAGCCGTTCCCATTGATTTGACAGTAGGTGGTCAATCTTCTCGTGTAGTTGACGAATTTCAAGTTCTGCCTTGAGGTTTACTTTATAATCATTTTCTGAGCGCATGCGATCCCTCGCCTCCTGACGATTCTGGCTCATCATGATGATCGGCGCCTGCACCGCAGCTACGCACGAAAGAACCAGGTTGAGGAAAATGTAAGGATAGGGATCGAATGCATGCGTGATGAGAGCGGCACTATTGATTATCATCCACAATAGCATGAAGCCAAAAAACAAGAAAATGAATCGCCAACTTCCTCCAAACGAGGCAATCCTGTCGGACCACATATCCCCCACGGTCCGGTTTTTCTGAAAATCTTCATCAACATTCGTAGCGAGCAATTCACGTTGGTTAAGGCTGTTGAGCACATCACGTTCTATGATCGAGAGTTCACCTTTTTCACGCTCGATAAGCGATTGAATATAGGATGCCCGGAACTGGTTTAGATCCGAACGGCAGATATAACCATTTACCGACCAATTCGGATGGGTAAGTCGTATCTGTGCGGCGATGGTTTCTCGAACCAGCTCGGCCGGGATCATCTCGACTGCACGCTTCGATATTCCGCAAATTTGGCAAACGAAGTGGGGAGTGTTTGTTTTCATATGCCGATCGTCCCAATAGGAAAGGTATATTTCCTCGACATCAAAGTACGTTTACATCATATTATTGACACAATTAAAAAAACCAACCGAAAACGATAGAGTGTGCTTAACAATCCTTAATTTGGAACCGCCCTTCGCGACGACTAGCTTTTGCTTCGATTTCGATCACGAAACGTCGCGATCGAAGACGGAGTGAGTTGCGATGACAGTCATCAAGATGGTACGCTATAAACTGGCGGTGAGTATTGTCAGCCTTGGGCTTCTGTCCGCCGGGGCGGCAATTGCCCAGACAACGTCTCCCTCTCCGCCCGCATCGCCCCTTCCATCAGCAACAACCATGCCGTCGCCTGCTGCTGGCGCGCCGGGATGGACGTCGAAGGGCGATCACGCGCAAATCGAGGACCTCAATCACAGCCTGAAAAGCGATCGGCAGTCGATCAGCAGCGATGAGCGCGACCTTGCAAAAGACCGCAGCAATATTCGCGAAGATCGGCAACAAATTCGCCAGAGCGACCAGCAATGGATGCATGACGACCGGACCTACCAGCACGATCTCGCGACCGGCAATAAGGCCGGAGCCAACGCCGAACGGAAGGCGATGCAAGGCGATCAGGCGGCGATCCATCAGGACATGCGTGATACTGCCGCTCAGCAACACGAACTGGGCGCCGACCGGAACGAAATGCACACTGACCGCCAGCAGGCCGGTCATGATCGCTGGGCACGCACGGTCCGGCAGGACAATCTCGATCAGCACCAGTCACACCACTGACGCCGCGCTCAGACGTCGATAGAAGCCGCTGTCCGGCAGGTTGCCGAACAGCGGCTGCAGAATAGCACCGCCGCACAAGACGCCAGCCCCCTGCCCTCGCACCGTTTCACCTCCCATACGGGAGTGTCTGCGTCGGCATCTCGTTCTGACACCGCCGACGGTCGCCATTCCGCGCGGAAATAATCGTTTGTTAATCAGCGCCGCTTAACCTTAGCCGCATGTTCGCGACCGGGGAATGTTCATGTGGCGTTCTATGCTCCGCCTTGCGCGCCAGTATCTGTCGAAGTCGCTGTCTTGCGACGGTGGGAGATCGCGCGCCCTTTGGGGGTGTCAGCGCAGCATCGACGATGGTTGCACCTGGGCTACTGCCTTCACTCGAGCAAAAATATGGCCTCGGTTAAATTGCGATAGCCGTGATGCATCTGCACGACGTTCGCGCCACACTATAGTTTGTTGAGCAATGAAATGCCCATTTCATCGCAAAATACCTCAAATCGCATCGATATAAGGCAGGTAAAATTATTTCTACAGATATTCATAACTGTTTCTGCATCATTTATTATTATCTGGCAATCTTCATTATATTTTGACGCTATCCTGGATAACCGCCATCGGCGCGCTGCAGCTCAGGAGACAACGCGGCGCGCCCATGATCTGTTTGGCCAAACTCTGCGACTCTATGCCGCTGATCTGAAAATCATTTCCCAGAGCGAAGATCTGCGTCTGTTGGCCTCTGGAAGCGCGGCGGCCCGTAACGGGTTAATCCGGGATTTCGTGATTACCGTTTCGGAAAAGCCGCTCATCGCCCAGCTTCGTTACATCGATCGGCTGGGCAACGAAATCGTCCGCGTCGATCGTCGGGGTGACGAGGTGATCATCGTCGACGGTGCTCGATTGCAAAACAAGGCGGAGCGGTATTATTTCAAAAATTCTATTGGCCTGTCCGAAGGTGGAATTTACGTCTCGCCGATCGATCTCAATGTCGAGAATGGAAAAATCGAGGTGCCATGGAAGCCGATGCTGAGGCTAGCCATGCCGGTCGGTCACGTGGAAGAAGGCGCTGCCGGGATAATCATCGTTAATATTTCCGCCGATGAGCTGATTGCAGATATCAATCGGAATCATTCGACCGGTAGTGAGCCCATTCAATTGCTGAATAATGAGGGTTACTGGCTCGCCGGAGCACCAACCGATCAGCTTTGGGGATTCATGTTCGGTCGTGAGACGACCATGGCCAGGACTGCCGCCGCGGTATGGCCGAACATTCTGTCGGCACCACACGGAGAGTTCGATTTCACCGGCGCGCATTACACGTTTCAGACCCTGTTCCCCGCCGATGCTCTGTCCGCCAACGGGCGCGTTTCGTCCGTTCACGCGGATGACGTCAAGTGGATCATTCTGAGCTCGACCCCCCACGTCTCGGTCATGAGCCTTTGGCAGCCAAAGCATCTGCCGGTCGCCCTCGGCGGTCTTCTGGTGATCGGCATCGTTTGCCTGGCCTGGAGCCATGCGGCGATCGCTCGGCGCGACGCGGAGGACCGATTTCGTCAGATCCTGTCGTCAGTCAACGAGGGCATCCTCAAGGTCCGGATTGGCGGCAAGCTCACCTACGTCAATCCGGCCGGTGCGCGCCTGCTCGGCTATGAGCCGGGCGAACTCGTCGGCCAGATGATGCACGCGCTCATTCACTACGCGCGCCCAGACGGAAGTGCCTTCCCCCTTGAGGAGTGTGCCATCCACCGCACCGCCCTCGACGGTGAGCCGCGACGGGTGTCCGATGAAGTGCTGTGGCGCAAGGACGGCTCCAGCTTTCCGGTCGAGTATTCGACCACGCCGTTTTGTAAGAACGGACAGGTGATCGGAACGGTGATCTCGTTCCACGATATCACCTTGTTCAAGCGCGCCGAACAGGCGTCGCTGGACGCCAAGGAGTTGGCCGAAGCGGCGTCGCGCGCCAAAGCGGATTTCATGGCGAACATGAGTCATGAAATCCGCACGCCGATGAACGCTATCATTGGCATGGCACATCTGGCCCTGAAGAGTGGCCTGAACGCACGGCAGGCGGATTACGTGCAAAAAATCCAGCAAGCAGGCCGTCACCTGCTTGGAATCATAAATGATATTTTAGACTTCTCTAAGAACGAAGCGGGAAAACTTTCACTTGAATGCACAGATATTTATATAGACAAAGTATTAGAGAATGTTTCTAGCCTTGTATCAGATAAGGCTACGGCAAAAGGGCTAGAATTTATTTTTGATATTTTCGACGATGTTCCAAATCACTTGATTGGAGATCCGCTACGGCTTGGGCAAATTCTTATAAATTTCGCCAGCAACGCCGTGAAGTTTACTGAGAAGGGCGAAATTGCCATTACTGTCCGTATGGACGAGGATTGCGGCGGCGCCGTTCTGCTTCGCTTCGAGGTTCGTGACACCGGCATTGGCCTGACCGAGGAGCAAAAATCCCGACTGTTCAAGAGCTTCCAGCAGGCAGATACGTCAACGACGCGCGAGTACGGCGGGACCGGCCTCGGTCTTGTCATCTCGAAGCGGCTGGCTGAATTAATGGGCGGCGAAGCCGGTGTCGACAGCATCCCCGGCGAAGGCTCGACATTCTGGTTCACCGCGCGGCTGGGAAAAGGCGAGCCCCTTTGCGCCCCCATGCCGAGGTCCGACTTGCGCGGCCGCCACATGCTCGTCGTCGATGACAATGAAAAGGCGCGCGAGGTCCTGGCACATATCCTTTCCACCATGTCCTTCCGTGTCGAGGCGGTTGCCTCGGGTGAGGCGGCGCTCGAAGCGGTGCGGGCTTCTGCGGCGGATCCGTTTGATATCGTCTTTGTCGACTGGCAAATGCCGGGGATCAATGGGTTCGAGACAGGCGAGAAGATCCAGGCGCTGCGCCTGGCCCCTTCCCCGCGACTGGTCATGGTCACGGCCTACGGTCGCGAGGAAATCCTCGAAGGTGCCGAGGCGGCGGGTTTTGACGAGGTTCTGGTCAAGCCGGTCAGTTCCTCGGCGATGTTCGACGCTGCCATGCGGGTCCTGGGGAATGATCGGCGGTTAGGGGGCGAAAACGATGCCTACCACAGTGCGCCGTCCGAACCTGTGCCGGAAGCACTCAAGGGCCTTTGCGTTCTGTTGGTCGAGGACAACGAATTTAACCAGCAGGTCGCCAAAGAAATTATCGAAGACTTGGGGGTAATCGTCGATATCGCCGAGAACGGCGCGATCGCCGTCGAAAAGGTCAAACATCGCGCTTACGACCTGATCCTCATGGACATGCAGATGCCGGTCATGGACGGCGTCGCCGCCACAATCGAGATCCGTAAGCTGGGGAACGCCAGCCTTCCCATCGTGGCCATGACCGCGAATGTCATGCAAGCGGATCGCGAAAAGTGCCGGACCGCGGGCATGGATGATCACTTGGCCAAACCCGTCGATCCAAATGAACTGGTCTCAATCCTGGCGAAATGGGCGCACGGACGCCGTGCGGTCACGGATACCGCCGGAACGGCGCGGGACACCCAGCGACGAAGGGAATCCACCCTTCGGCCCGATCTGCCCGAGATCGATCCGGATGTGTTCGACTTCGAGCAGTTGGGACCGATCTACCAGTGGGATCTCGTCAAGCTCAAGGCCGCGATGGCGGGTTTTCTTGATCATGCCTCAGGACAGGTCGCTGCTCTGGACGGGGCGGTGATCACGGACATGACCCAGGTGCGAAACGCCGCCCATTCTCTCAAGGGTGCCGCCACGACCGCGGGAGCGAAGCGTCTCGGGCGTCTCGCCTCCGACATCGAGGCCGCGAGTGTTGCGGATCAGTCCGAGACGGTCACGGTGCTGGTTGATCTGGTCGCGGTGACGTTTGCCGAACTCTGTACTTCGCTCAGACCCTTCCTTGCTGAAAGAGACGTCGCATGATCCCCCTTGATCTGAAACGGATGAAGGTGTTGCTGATCGATGATGAGCAATTCATTCGCACCACGATCCGCCAGATACTGGTCCAGATCGGCATCCCGCAGGCAAACGTTTACGAAGCGGACTCCTCGGACATCGGGCTGAGCGAGACCTTGCGCACTCGTCCGGATATCGTGTTGTGCGATATCCACATGCCGGCTGGGGGCGGGTTCGCGTACCTTGCCAAAATCCGCAAGTCGTCGCTTGCCGATGTTGCCGCAACGCCGGTCGTCATGCTGACCTCGGACGCTACCAAGTACGCCGTCGAAACGGCGAAGGGCCTCAAGGTCGACGGCTTTCTGGTCAAGCCTGTGTCGGTAACGGCCGTCAAGCGCGCCCTTGAATGGGCGCTGAAACCGGTCGAAGCCGCGTCTGGCGAAAGCGAATTGGAGGGCCTTTTCATCGAGGGCGATCCCGCCGATCTTCGGATGATCAGCGCCCTGCTCAAGGAGCTTTACAACGTCAAGATCACCAAACGTCTTTTGAACGCGTAACCGCTACGCTTGCGTTCCTCGTTTGGTCCACAAACGCTCACGACCCCCGCTGACGGCTCCGCGGCTTCGCTCGCATATTGACCGCCAGCTGGACGGCGCAGCCTGCGCCACTCGCAGCGAGGCGTAGGCGAGCCGCAGGAAACTTGCGCAAATCCCCTTGAACGGTTGTTCTTGAACGAAGCAGGCGCGACCGATCTTCGCGATCATCGCACCACCACCATCCCGACCCAAGGATCGTGTCCCTCAGGAAAGCCGCCGGGAGCCCTTCGCCTCAGGGTTCACGATTGTGGATCCAGATCAACTGATGACGCCCATATTCTACGCCGTTTCACGGAGCACCACGGCATCGCCTCCGTCTGCGACGATTTTAAAAGCGCAAAGCTCATCGCAGAGTTTCGCAGGCGTAAGTCCCACATGACACACCCCCCAACCAGGGAATAATCTCGTTATCTTCGGCATTCCGCTCCTTGTCACCCAGCGCGTTGGAGGCTGAACAGTATGGGACGACCCGCCAGACCAAGTTTATACGGGAAATCCGAACTTTTTTGAGGACCCGGCGACGGAAGCACCGCAATAAAAAAACAAATATTATTGGATTGTTCCTGTCTTATCGCACACGCATAGCGTGCGCTTATAGGTTTCAAGCCTATGTACAGTCCATATTTGATTAAGTGGCTCAACGATATTTCGATATCGAAAAAATTATATTTTACTATAGGTGCAATGGCAATGTTAATTTGCCTTGAGTTATTTGCATTGTATTTCTCTTTAAATACACTTTCTTCCTTGAGAGCTTATGTAGGGGCGGAGAGTCTATGGTCAAAAGCGCAAAAGGATGCTGTTTTTCATTTGTATAGGTACGGTGTTTCACATACAGATCTAGATTACGATCTATTCGTTAAATTTATGAAAGTACCAATCGGAGATGAAAAAACACGACAAGCTCTACGACAGACAAAACCAGATATCGAAGCAGCGCGACAGGGTTTTTTAGAAGGACGTAATCATCCTGATGATATTAATGGGATGATTGACTTGTTCATAAATTTTAATAATGTTTATTATATCAGAAAGGCAATGACTATATGGGGAAATGCAGAACCTATTGTTACAAAGTTGTTTAAAATTTCTGATGAGTTGCATAATGAAATTGAGTCAGAATCACCGTCGCAAAAAAAAATAGACGATCTATTAAAATCAGTTTACATCATTAACCAGGAACTAACGGCACTTGAAGATGATTTCTCCTATACTCTTGGCGAAGGTTCGCGATGGCTCGAGGGGTTCGTTTTAAAACTTCTTTTTTCTATCGCTATTACCGTTGAGACGACAGGTCTGATTCTGACGATATCCGTAAGCCGGAACATTCAAAAAGGACTGACAGAAATCATCCGCGCGGCAAATTCTTTCGCGAAGGGAGACTATGGAACACGGGCAAGAGTGTTCTCCCAAGATGAAATCGGTGTTGTCGCCGACGCATTCAACCAGATGTCGGGCGAGTTACAGTCACGCGTTAGTGAGCTTGCCGAGGTTAATCAGCAGCTCAGACAGCAGATCGTTGAACGGGAGCGCACAGAAGCAAAGCTAAGACGGACCTTTGCCTTGCTCGGCCAGCACGTCAACAATACGCCGCTCGGTGTGATCGAATGGGAGCAGGAAAGCTCCTCCGACGATGCGCCACGCGTGCACCGCTGGTCCGGACGATCGCAGGCGATCTTCGGCTGGACCAGCGCTGAAGTCTCCGAGCGCTCAGCGGAGGCGTTCGGCCTTTTCTTCGAAGGGGACGCCGAGCGCGCGGCGGATGCGCGACGCGATCTGACCGAGGGACGATGCCCGCGCAACACCCTCAGCCTTCGCTGCTATACCAAGCAGCGGCGGGTCCTGCATTGCCAGTGGTACAACTCGGTACTCCACCTCAAGGAAAGCGGCAAGATCACCATCTTGTCATTGATCGAGGATGTCACCGAACAGGTCGCGGCGCTGGAGAACGTCCACCGCCTCGCACACCATGACATCCTCACCGGGCTACCGAATCGCTCGATGCTGCACGACCGCCTGGGGCAGGCTCTGGCCGGCGCGCGACGGCATCGGCAGGGCGTCGCGGTGATGATGATCGACCTCGATCACTTCAAAAACGTCAATGACGCCCTCGGCCATACGATCGGTGACCAACTGTTGAAGGGGGTCGCCGCCCGCCTGTGCAGCCGCCTTCGCGCCAGTGATACGCTCGCCCGTGTCGGCGGGGACGAGTTCGTTCTGATCCAGCCCGATCTCGTCGACCAGAAGGGCGCCTCGATCATGGCGCACAAACTCATCGACGCGCTGGCCGAGCCGTTTTTCGTCGATGGCAACCGTTTGCACGCCGGCATCAGTGTCGGAATTACCATATTCCCCCACGACGGCGCGGAACCGGACGGTCTACTGCGCAACGCAGACATGGCCCTTTACCGCGCCAAGCGCGACGGGCGTGGCCAGTACCGGCACTATTCCCCCGATATGGACGTCGAGCTCAAGGCCAGCCGCAGCATCGAGAACGGTCTGCGCCAAGCGATCGAGCACGGCAGCCTTACGCTGCACTATCAGCCGACCTTTGGCCTCAACGACGGGCGCATGCAAGGAGTCGAGGCACTGATCCGCTGGCCCCATCCCCGCGGCGGCTTCGTCCCGCCCGCGAACTTCATTCCGGTTGCCGAGATGTCCGGGCTGATCGTTCCGCTCGGCGAGTGGATTTTGCGCCAAGCCTGCCATCAGGCTCAGGTCTGGAGAGCGGATGGGCGACGGTTGCGGGTCGCGGTCAATCTTTCCGCCGTCCAGCTTCGTCAGCCGGATTTCGCCTCCCTGATCGAGCGCGTACTCGGTGAAAGCGGCCTTGCCGGCCCGGCGCTCGAACTCGAGGTTACTGAAAGTGTCTTTCTCGATCCTTCCAAATCGGCCATCACCAGGGCGCTGTACGAGGTCGCTGAGTTGGGCGTCGGCCTTGCCATCGACGATTTCGGCACTGGCTATTCCAGCCTCGGGTATCTGAAGCGCTTTCCGTTCACCCGCATCAAGATCGACGCGTCGTTCGTGCGCGATATCGGTGCCGAGGCCGACGCCGACGCCATTGTCACGGCGATTATCGCCCTCGGCCGCGGCCTCGACAAAGCGGTCACCGCCGAAGGCGTCGAGACGGACCTCCAGCTCAACTTTCTTCGCGCCCACGCCTGCGACGAGGCCCAGGGCTACCTCCTCGCCCAACCGCAGCCGGCGCACGAAATCGCGGAGGAGACGCGCGTCAGCGCCTGAAAAGCCGTTTTCGCGCACACGCGCATTTCCGTGAGCCTTCAGCGGACGACACGAACTCCGGTGAACGGCAGGGCCTTGCGCAGGAAAGATCGATGGCTCGGCCAAAGCGGAAGGAACATTATTCGCACTTGCCGAGATACCAGCTCGCCATGCCGATCAGCACCGCGCAGGCGACACGGACAGAAATTTCGTTTCCGGTTCCGTGATCGAGATGACCGACCGAAAAGAGCGCGGGGCCCACCAAGGCGAAAATGGACCTGCGGGACAACCGCCCTAAGCAGGATTCCCTTGGGCGATCCACATATGGCAGGCTCTGGTGGAGGGATCACTGGATTTTGGTGTTGTCATGGCGGGTCGTCCTCGGGTGGTGGCGACGGCGGAGCAGTGCGAGGAGTTGCGTGCGCTGGCCGGTTCGCCGGATCGGGCGGAAGCGGATCGGGCGCGGTCGATTTTGTTGTCGCTGCAGGGTTGGTCGAGCGCTCGGATTGCCGAAGCGTTTTCGGTCGAGCCGAACAGCGTGCGCCATTGGCGCTGGACGTTCGGTCGCGAGGGGTGGCGGGCCTGCGCGCCCGCAAGGCACCGGGGCCGGAGCCGGTGAAGGCGCGGGCGGCGCTGGCGGTGGTCTCGGCAGTGCTGACGGACGAGGTTGCCGATCGGCGGAACTGGACGCTGCCGCGGTTGCAGAACGAGATCGAGCGGCGCACCGGCGAGCGGATTTCCAAGTCGCGGCTGAGCGTGGTGATGCGCAAAAAGGGGGCTGGCGGCGACCCCGGCACACGCTGAAGGGGCGGCAGGACGCCCAGGCCGGTCGATCGCTCCGGCCTGCGGCTTCGTCTGCTGAAGCAGCAGGCCCAGGCCGGCGACATCGTGCTGCTGTTCGAAGACGAGTCCGAGGCGCTCACCCATCCTTATCTCGCGCATGTGTAGGCCGGGCGCGGCGCCGACCTGCGCGTCGCAGCGCCCGGCCAAGCGCGCAAGGTGGCGATGATCGGCGCGCTCGACTTCGCGGCCGGCACGCTGGTCGTCGAGACCAGCCGGAGCAAGCGAAGCAGCGATTTCATCGCTCTGCTGACGCGGCTCGACGAGCTCCATGGCCCGCGCCCCGGCCGACCGACGAAGCCGGTCGTGCTCGTCATCGACAACGGTCCCATTCATACCAGCAAGGCGTCGCGTGCCGCCCTCGCCGCGCGGCCATGGCTGTGCGTCGAATGGCTGCCGAGGTACGCCCCCGAGTTGAACGACATCGAACATGCTTGGCGTGACCTGAAGCGGCATTTCCTCGCCCATCAGACCTTCCGAGACCTCGACCATCTCGACCGCGCCATCCATGCTGCCGTCACTGACCTCAACAACGAACGCCAATCCAAAACGTGTGCAAACCTACGAATCGCTGCTTAGCTCCAAATCCGAGCCAAATGGTACGCATCCGGTGATGGCCGCCTTGTGGTGAGGCGGGATTTTGTGCGGCATTTGGCTCGGATTTGGAGCTAGCGGCAGCGCAAGATCGATGTCTTATCGTCAGGGTGAGGTACTGGGACGGGTCGAGCGGCGGCGTCGGTTCTCGCTCGGGCAGAAGCTTGCGGTTCTGGCGGAGGCGTCGGCGCCGGGAGTGGTGATCTCGGCGGTGGCGCGGCGGCATGGGCTGCTGCCGGCACAGGTGTTCAAATGGCGGCGTCTGGCGGCGCTGGTCGTGATCGACATCCCCGGTGCTTCGGAATTGCCATCGTTCGTCGCCGTCGAGGTCGCGGAAGACGCGGTCGCGAACGAGGTGGCGGCGACGGAGGCCGTCGCGGCGGGGCCTGCG
The DNA here is from genome assembly GCA_016712595.1 of Rhodospirillales bacterium. Lineage (NCBI taxonomy): Bacteria > Pseudomonadati > Pseudomonadota > Alphaproteobacteria > Rhodospirillales > Rhodospirillales bacterium. Next base: position 2,383,343 of record JADJQT010000001.1, on the reverse strand, counting down.
GGCAGGGCTGCGGGTGTGCCGGCGATGATGCCGCCCGCGAAGCCTGGGCAAGGCCGGTCGGGGGTGATCGAGATCGAACTCGGCGCGGGTCGCTGTGTCCGCGTGGTTGGCGATTTCGACGCCGAGGCGCTGCGGCGGGTTCTGGACGTTTTGGATCGGCGATGATTGCCGTTCCGACCGGCGCCCGGGTGTGGCTGGCGACCGGACACACCGACATGCGGCGCGGCTTCGATGGGCTGGCGCTGCAGGTGCAGGAAAGGCTGAAGCAGGACCCGCACTGTGGTCATTTGTTCGTCTTCCGTGGAAGACGCGGTGACCTTTGAAGATCCTTTGGCACGACGGCCAGGGCCTGTGCCTGTTCGCCAAACGTCTCGAACGCGGTCGGTTTCTGTGGCCGTCGGCGGCCGATGGAACGGTGACGATCACGCCGGCGCAGCTCGCGTATCTGCTCGAGGGCATAGACTGGAGGATGCCGCGGCGAACCTGGCGTCCGATCGCCGCCGGATGAGATAACAGCTTACAAAGGCGTGAGAATCTGATTCAGTTCGGGTCGTGATGACGACGCCCGAGCCGCTGCCCGCCGACCTCGCCGAAGCGCACGCGATGATCATCGCCGAGCGCGCGGCCCGGTGTGCTGCCGAGGCCGAAGCGGCGATCGCGAAGCAGACGAAGCGGGTTCTCGACCTGGAAATCGAGCGCCTCAAGCTGGAGATCGCCCGGCTGCGCCGGCAACGGTTCGGCACGTCGTCCGAGCGCAGCGCCCGGCTGGAGCAGCTGGAGCTGGCGCTGACCGAGCTGCAGGAGACCGTCGCCCAGGCCGATGCCGCGGCCGAGCTGCGGGCGGCGGAACGGAGCCCGACCCCGGCGCGCAGCGCCGCGACGCCACGCAAGCCGGCGCGCCGGCGGTTGCCGGAACACTTGCCGCGCACCCGCGTCGTGTATCCCGCGCCGGCGACGTGTCCCTGCTGCCGCTGACCGCGGCGATCGAGGCGCACGTCCGCGCCGCCGCCCGCATCCACGCCGACGAAACGCCGGTGCCGGTGCTGGCGAAGGGCAAGACGAAGGAAGGTCGGCTGTGGACCGTCGTCCGCGACGACCGGCCGTTCGGCGGTCCCCACCTGGACGGAACAGGCCCGCCGGCCGCCGTCTTCTTTTATTCGCCCGACCGCAGCGGCGTGCACGCCGAACGCTTCCTCGCGGGCTGGATCGGCATCATGCAGGCGGACGCCTTCTCCGGCTTCGGCCGGCTGTACAAGACCGATCGCCGGCCTGGCCCGATCACCGAGGCCGGCTGTTGGGCACATGGCCGCCGCGGCTTCTTTGAGCTGGCGGAGCTGCAGCAGGGGCCGATCGCCATCGAGGCGGTCAAGCGGATCGACGCGCTGTTCGCGATCGAGCGCGAGATCAACGGCGCCTCGGCCGAGCAGCGTCTGGCCGTCCGCAACCAGCGATCCCGCCCGCTGATCCTCGACCTCGAAGCCTGGCTCCGCGACCAGAACGCGAGGCTGTCGGCGAAGTCGAAGACGGCAAAAGCCATCGACTACCTGCTGAAGCGCTGGACCGCCTTCACCTGCTTCCTCGACGACGGCAGGGTTTGCCTCTCGAACAACGCCGCGGAACGCGCGTTGCGTGGCATCGCCGTCGGCAGACGCAACTGGACCTTCGCCGGCTCGGACGAGGGCGGTCGTCGCGCGGCGGCGGCGATGTACACCCCTGATCGAGACGGCGAAGCTGAACGGCATCGATCCCCGCGCCTGGTTGGCCTCCGTCCTCGCCCGCCTTCCCGGCCACCCCACCAGCCGCATCCACGAGCTGCTGCCCTGGAACTGGCAGGCACCAGAGCCAATCAGCACCGCCGCATAGCCGCTCACAACTGCGCCGGTCCGGCAACCCACTCCAGCCGCGGCCCTCGCCGGATGGGTACAGATCGGTTGCCGCGCCGGTCGCCACTGGCCAACGCCGCGTTTATAAGCAAAACGCAGCGATTGGCGATTTGATCGAGATGCTGCCGTTGCGGGTTCGGCGGAGTTGGCGGCCGACGGCGGTTCTGAGGACCGCAACGAGTTGCATAGCAGGCGGGATGCGGTCCCAGAGGGTTCGAACGTGCTCCCGTCCACGGGGTGACCGGCGGGTGGTCTGGCCCGCGACGACGCGCTGTGACCACCGGAAGCCCATCTCGTGGAAGTAGAGGTCGGCGTGCTCCGGACTGATATGATGGAACACGCCGGCGACGGTACGGCGGACGCGGGAATTGAACCCCTCGACGGAATTGGCGTGGACCGTGCCGCGCGCATATTCGCGCTTGGCATGCTGAACCGTATCGTGCGCTGCGAAGCTCTGGCCGACGGCGGCAAAGGTGCTCCACGCATCGCTCATCAGATGGGTCGCGGCCACGTCGATCTCCTTCTCGAGGACTCGTTCGGTCTCGACGGCAGAGAGGTCGACCACCACCGAGGCCCGTGCGCCACCCGCGACCGTCCCGATCTCCGCGTCACGCGGTCGTTCGACCACCGCGAGGACGCACGCCTTGGTCGTCCGCTTCTGGCCTTTCCGGCCACGGCCGACCGGCGGTGTGTCCCGCTGTTTGCGCGGACGGCCGCCAAGATAAAATTCGTCGATCTCGACCGTTCCCTCCAGCTGGGTCTCGCGCGCCATCATCAGCCGCAGGGCGTGCCCCATGCGCCAAGCCGTGGGTTGGCTCACGCCGAGGGCCTCGGCCAGGCGCACCGACGACAGCCCCTTATCGGATTGCAGGGTCAGCCACAGCGCCTTCAACCAAGTGGCGAGCGGCAGCTTGGTAGAGTGCAGCGGCGTTCGTGTCGTCACCGTGAACTGGAACCGGCAACTGCCGTTCGAGCACTGGTAGAGACCGGGTCTCGCCCGCCAATTCCCCATATCCCGCCCGGCGAGCGCGATCGAACGTCGGTATCCACACGCCGGACAGACCCGCCCGGTCGGCCAGATCATGCTTTCCATCAGGCGGCGGCAGCGCTCGTCGCTGAACGCTCGCACCATGTCATCGACCGTCCTGATCCCAGCCAGCGTCGATCGAACCAAATCTGACATCGCCACCACCCGACTATCGCGAACGTCACTAGAATCAGCCAGAAAGCAGCTTTGTTCAACGATTTTGCTGCGTTTTGTTTGTAAACGCGGCCAACGCCAAGGCGCTTCACTCATGACGCAGGGGCTTCGATCGGGTCGCTCTTGGCAGCCGGCTTCCCGCGCCCGCTCGGTGACCGACACACCAGCCCGCAGCCCGGGTTAAGTTGCAGGGCGGGTCTTCGAGCGGATTCCGTTCAGTTTGGATCTTAGCCGGACGAGGAGAAGTAGCTGGCGCATTCGTTGGGCTGGAAGATGTCGACGAGTTTGCCGATGAGGTTCCAGAGTCCTGAGACGGTTCGCCCCGCTGCCTTGCGCAGCATGGCCTTGAGCCGGGCGATGGCCGGGCGGCCCTGCCCGATCGCGTCGCCGTTGAGAGCTTAGCCCATCGCCCCGACAATCAGCAGTGTGCGCGTCCGCGCAAGCCGTTCGACCATAAGTGGGGCACTTGCGCCGCGCCAGTGTCCGCGCCCTAAAGCCGCGTTACTCGAAGTAATCCCACGGGTATTCGGGGTGAAGGATGGGGCGGTAGCCGGACGGGGCTGGAAACGGCGCGGAGACGAGTTCGTAGACGCCGATGAGCTCGCGGGCGACGATCATGCCGAGACCCTTGGCGAGACCGATCGGCACGCCGATGGCGCCTTGTTCGTTCGTCTCCTTGACAACGTTGCCCGGCAGTTCCATGAAGCCGCAAGTGATGCCGGCTATGCCGCGGCCGAACTTGCGGGCCGCGGTCTGAGCCTCGGCCGGTGCGATGAGCGCGATGGTGAGCGAGGCAGCGAGAGCGAGGGACACGGCAAGGATCAAGGCTTGTGAGCGCATCGCGATCGACCTTTGGCGTTAACGTGGCGATGTGGACCGGCGGGCGAACGTCCGTCTATGGTGTGCTCTTGAGTACGCGCGATGACATGCGGGCCACCGCGCGCCGGTGCAAGTCTTACTTCTGCGAGAACGGCCGGTAGCCGTCGGGCAGCGAGTAGGCGAAGGGCGCATCACCGAAGTTGGCGACGATCAGTTCACCGTCGAGCATCGCGCCCATCTCGGCGCTCGAGGTAACCTCGGCGCTGTAGGGACGGCCAAGCTTGATGTCGAGGCCGCCGGAGCTACCCGGCGCGTCAGCCCAGGTGCCGTTCTGGCGGCTGTAGACCTTGCCTTGGGCGAGGTCGACGGCGACGCCGTAGACCAGCGGCGAGGCCCTGGCGGAGGTCTTGCGGATGTTGATCAGGTTGCCCAAACCGCCGCCAGACTCGCTGGCAACACCGATCCACAGGGCCGTCTCGGCCTGCTTGGCGATCGCGCCCCGGTCCATGCGCACTTCGAAGTACCACTTGCCGGTCGAATGCGTATTCGGCGAGATGATCTCGTAGCGGGCGTTATCGGCGAGATCATCCTCCCCCTCTCCTTCCTCGTCGACCGAGGCCGACGCCAGCATGTCCTCGAGCTGGGCGACGCGGGCGCGGGTGAAGCGGACCACGCACACGGTCTTCTTGGGATCGGCGAGGATGGTGCGCATCCAGCGTTCGCGGTCACTCTCCTTGCTGTCGAGCGCGCAAGCCCGATCGCGCTGCTTCAGCCACGCCCGCTGGTCGTCGCGCAACTTCAGCTTCGTTGCATCGTCAAGTTTCCCGCGCAATTCCTGATAGGTTGCATTGATCGTCTGATCGCTGTCGCGCAGCTCCTGCTCAAGGCAGGCGGAGACGTCGGCGCTGGTCTGCGGATTGTCGCAGTCGAGCGCCAGAGCCGGGCGGCTCGTCAGCGCCGCGCCCATGACGGCAGCGACGAACGCAAAAGCGGCACAGCCAAGACCCTGGTGAATGCCCTTCTTCATTGGCGCAAGCCCCCTGTCGCGTGGTTCGGATGCGGCGACGTTGGTATCGTCCTTAGCGGATGCCAAGACTACACCCCAACCTAGTCATTCTCCAGCGCCGCGGCGGCGAGGCACGGCGATGGCTGTGCTGACCGATCAACTTCTCTCTGCCGATCGGCAGGGAGTCAAGGAAGGTTTGTATCAATATCTTGCCGTAACGCCATCGCCCTGGCGGTGCGAACCTCGTTGTATTGACGGAGCCATTTGTCCGGGTCGGCCTGTAGCTCGGCGATCGCCACCTTCGAATAGCGTCGACGAAGCTCTGCGATAGATGCAGCCGCCCCCCTTCAGCGTGCCGACGGAGAAGGTGTCCTGGGCACCGCAGTAACCGGAACAGGCGCTGTCGAACTCACTGTGCGCCTCCTTGTCGGTCTTCGCCTTCTCCAGAGCGGCGAGTTGGCTCTCGGTCAGGATCGGCCGCCCCGCGCCACCCTGGCCTCCAAGGCTTTCAGCCGCTTCGCCATGGTGGTAAGGTGGTGGCGAACCCAGATACACTGCGGACGCCGGTGAGGGGGACGCGGAGGCCCTCTTTCGCCAGCTCGTTGGCCATCCGTATGTGTCCCCAGGCCGCCTGCTCCCCAGCCAGATCGAGGATGCGCCGTTCGATCGTCTTGGCCATCCGATTCTTCGGGTTCGGCACCCTACGCGACATCTCGATCAGCGCCGCCTCACCATCCTTCTCGTATAGATCTCTGAACCGGTAAAAGCTGTCGCGGGAAAAACCCACGATCCGGCAGGCGTGGCTGACGCTGCCGAGCTGCTTCGCCAGCTCCAGCATCCGATCTTGTTGCAGATAATCTTTTCGGCTCCGGTCATCGTGTCGACTCCTCGCCCCGATACCCCATTGTCTACGCTCGGAGACGACACCCCCACCATCCCAACCTGTCAGATTTAATCTAAACGGATGCATGTCGTAGCTGCGCCGACACTGCCGATCCAAGGCTCAACGCCCGTCTTGACAAGTCGTGCGGTGTATTTGATCGACAGATAGTGGGCGGATTCAAGCGGTTGTCGCAATACTTCGACCGAGGAGAGTGCGATAAGCGCTCTCGAGGCTCGTACTTATGTACGGGATCAATATCGCTGCGGAACGTACAACTCCTGCGGCAGAACTTTTCGCTCGTACTCGGGGTTGAAAACCCGGTCCGGTAAACTGATCGGCTCATGCTGGACCTCCGCATACGGGATCTGGTCGAGCAGATGGTGAATGCAGTTCAGGCGCGCGCGTTTCTTGTCGGTGGCTTCGACGATGAACCACGGAGCCTCGGGAATGTTGGTGCGGGCGAAGGTTTCTTCCTTGGCCTTGGTATAGGCTTCCCAGCGAACGCGCGACTGAAGGTCCATCGGGCTCAGCTTCCATTGCTTGAGCGGATCGTGGATGCGCATCAAGAAACGTAACTGCTGTTCCTCGTCGGTTATCGAAAACCAGTACTTGATGAGGCGGACGCCGGACCGCACAAGCATGCGCTCGAACTCCGGCGTGTCCTGGAAGAATTGGTCGACTTGCTCCTCGGAGGCGAATCCCATCACCCGCTCGACGCCTGAGCGATTGTACCAGGACCGATCGAACAAGACGATCTCGCCACCCGCCGGCAAATGCGGCACATAACGCTGGAAATACCATTGGGTGCGTTCGCGGTCGCTCGGCTTTTGCAACGCCACCACCCGGCAAATACGGGGATTGAGTCTCTGCGTGATCCGCTTGATGACACCGCCCTTGCCGGCGGCGTCCCGGCCTTCGAAAATCACCAGGATTTTTTCGCCCTTCGCCTCGACCCAGTCCTGGAGTTTGATCAGTTCCGCCTGCAAGGTCAAAATCGCCCTAAAATAGGTCGCGCGGTCTATGCTCGGCGGATGTTTTTGTTTGTATATCCGGCGTAGCTCCATGGACAAAGCCGGCTCAGATAGTTCCAATTCGTAATCTTCGTCCAAGGCGTCTTCCAGCTCTGCCTCTAGCCACTCCTTAACGTCTCCGTCTAAATTCCCCATTATTTTTCTCCATTCCGAATGATGACCGAGGGCTCCTCGACAAGGTAAGCAGCCATGCCTGCCTCCCCCCGGCAATCCCTGCCATGCGGTGTTCTCGACGCTTCCGGCTTTGCAGGGACTCATCGTTACGCTTCCGCAGCGCGCGACGAGACGGCGCCCGATCGTTGCCGTACGCCCGTCAACCATCTCGCAGATTAGCCACGAGGTGAAACTTCGTGTCGACCACAAAGAGTCAGGAACTGACCTGCTGCCGCTTAGGGAGCTTCTGCGTATGCAGACGAGCGAGCAGACGCCGAGCACCTGCGATCTTGTTCGCCTCGATCGCGTCTGCAAGGGCAAGACGCCGCGCGACGAAGACTGGATGAGCGGGACCGATCCTGATGCGCCATCTGATTGGCGCCGAGACCCCGAAGGTGGTCACAGCCCGTGGCCGGGTGCTGCTATTCGTCGTCCACAGCGAGGAAATCTTGGCGATGCTTTTCTTCACCGTCTCTGACGCCGACGACCGCGGCGATTCCGCCCTCCTCATTGTCGCCGTCACCACCGACCCGACATGATCACGGCAGATACATCGTCAACGAGCTGAAATGGTGATCAGCCGGCCTTGCCTACGGGAGAGCCAAGCAAATGCTGGCGATTTTGGCGGGCGGCCGTGTATGGTTATAGGTGTATATCTGCTCCGCGTTCGGCTGGAGCCGTGCCAAGCGCAGGCGATAAACGAAGCGATAAACATAGAGGACAACCTTCGTGAGCCCGAAGAGGATGCATCCGGAGACAATCGCCGTGCACGGCGGATATCGCAGCGATCCTGCGACCGGCGCCGTCGCCGTGCCGATCTACCAGACCACGTCGTACCAGTTCCACGACACCCAGCACGCCGAGAACCTTTTCGCTCTGCGCGAACTCGGCAACATCTATACCCGGATCATGAATCCGACCTGCGATGTGCTGGAGACGCGGCTGACAGCGCTTGAGGGTGGCGCTGCGGCGCTGGCTTGTGCCTCCGGGCAGGCGGCCTCGACCCTCTGCATCCTCAACCTGTGCCAGGCCGGCGACAATTTCGTCAGCTCCACTGACCTTTACGGCGGCACGTGGAACCTGTTTGTGAACACGCTCGCATCCCTCGGCGTCGAAGCGCGCTTCGTCGATCCAAGCGATCCCGAGGCGTTCGTGCGCGCGAGCGACGCACGCACACGCTGCTGGTATGCGGAAACGCTGCCCAATCCCAAGCTGCAGGTCTTCCCCATCCGCGAGGTCGCCGACCTCGGCCGGGCGATCGGCGTGCCACTGATCGTCGACAATACCGCGGCGCCGGTGATCTGCCGGCCGTTCGAGCACGGCGCCGCCGTGGTGATGTATTCGACGACGAAGTTTATCGGCGGGCACGGCACGTCGATCGGCGGCGTCGTCATCGACGGCGGTAACTTCGACTGGCAGGCCCACGCCGAGCGGTTTCCGACGCTCAACCAGCCCGACCCCAGCTACCACGGCGCCGTATGGGTGGAAGCGGCCAAGCCGCTGGGGCCGATCGCCTATATCCTGCGGATGCGCGTCGTCCTTTTGCGCGATATCGGCGCCGCGATGAGCCCGTTCAACGCCTTTCAGTTCATTCAGGGCATCGAGACCCTGCCCCTGCGCATGCGCGCGCACTGCGCCAACGCCATCGCCGTCGCCAACTTTCTCGCCGAGCACAGAAAGGTCGAAACGGTGATCTTCCCGGCGCTGCAGAGTGGCGAGAAGCGCCGGCGGGCCGATGCCTACCTCACCGGCGGCTACGGCGCGCTAGTCGGCTTCGAGTTGCGCGGCGGGCGCGATGCCGGGCGCCGGTTCATCGACGCGTTGAAGCTCGTCTACCATGTCGCCAACATCGGCGATGCGCGGACGCTGGCCATTCATCCAGCCTCGACGACGCACTCGCAGCTCTCGGCGGAAGACCGCCTCGCCACTGGCGTCTCCGAAGGCTACATCCGGCTTTCCATTGGCATCGAGCATAGCGACGATATTCTGGATGATCTTCGCCAGGCCCTGGACGCCGCCTGATGCACGGGAACTTGCCACCACCACCGGCGCGCCCGCCGCTCGGCGCATTTCCTCGTACCCGGCTGCGGCGAAATCGCAAAACCGCTTGGTCACGGAGCCTTGTCGCCGAACACCGCCTCAGCCCGGCGGATCTAATCTGGCCGGTGTTCGCCGTCGACGGCGTAGGGCGGCGCGAGCCGATCGCCTCGATGCCCGGCGTCGATCGTCTGTCGTGCGACCTTCTGATCGAGGCCGTCGGCGAGGCGGCGGAGCTCGGCATTCCGGCCGTCGCCGTCTTTCCCTCGGTCGATCCGGCGCTGAAGACCCCCGATGCGCGCGAGGCGCTGAACCCCGACAATCTCGTCTGCCGCGCCGTGCGGGCCATCAAGCAGGCACTGCCGGCGATCGGCGTGATCTGCGATGTTGCCCTCGATCCGTTCAGCAGCTTCGGCCACGACGGGCTGATCAAGGACGGGCGCGTGCTGAACGACGAGACGGTCGAGGTGTTGTGCCGCCAGACGCTGGTGCAGGCTGCGGCCGGCTGCGACGTGCTGGCTCCGTCGGATATGATGGACGGCCGCGTCGCAGCGATGCGCGACGTCCTCGACGCTGCCGGCTTCATCGACGTGCAGATTATGTCCTACGCGGCGAAGTACGCCTCGGCGTTCTACGGGCCGTTTCGCGACGCGGTCGGCTCGGCCTCACAGCTCAAGGGGGATAAGAAAAGCTACCAGATGGACCCGGCGAACGCCGTCGAGGCGCTACGCGAAGTCGCGCTCGACATCGACGAGGGCGCCGACATGCTGATCGTCAAGCCCGGGCTGCCCTACCTCGATATCCTGCGCGCCGTCGCTCAGACATTCGGCATGCCGACATTCGCCTATCAGGTCAGTGGTGAGTATGCGATGCTCAAGGCCGCCGCGGCCCATGGCTGGATCGACGGCGATGCCACGCTGCTCGAAACCCTGATCGCGTTCAAGCGTGCAGGCGCGGCCGGTATCCTCACCTATACCGCCATTGAGGCGGCACGATTGCTCCGCCGCGGCTGATCCCCGCGCGCGGACGGCCCCGTCGGCGCCAGCCGACATCAAACAGTCCGGCGCGAGCCGCCATCAAGCAGCCCGGCGTTAGCCGATATCGAGCAGACGATCGACGTCGAGGACGACCATCAGGCCGTCTTCGAGGCGATAGACCCCGTCGGTCACGTCGCGCCAGGCGCAATCGAGCGTCGAGGGCTTGTCTTCACGGCGATACTGCGGCAGCTCGATGATGTCGCCGATCTGATCAACGAGCAGCGTATAGAGCTCGCCGCGAAAGTCGACGGTCACGCCCATGCTGGGCTTGCCGTCGTCCCGCTCGACCAGCCCGAGCCGGGTTCGCACGTCGACGACCGTCACGATCCGACCGCGTAGGTTGATTGCGCCCTTGATCGAGGCCGGCGCCAGCGGCACCGGCGCGATCCGCTCCGGCATCAGAATGTCCTGTACGCGGAACACCGGAACGCCAAATGTCTGACCCGCGACGTTGAAGGTGGCGAAGGTCTGCGCTTCCCCTCCCACGTCGTCATCCGCGACCGCCAGTTCCGCCGTCATCATGTTGCCCATGCGACCACTCGCTCAGAAAAACCGTGTGGGCCGGTTCTACACTGGCGATAGTTAACGTCGGCTGAACGCCAGGGGCGGCGGCGTCATCGTCCTCAGCTCAACAGCCACGCGCGAACGGCGGCGATCTGCGCCTCGTCCATCAGCATCGGCGCGTGGCCGACCCCGGGAATCTCGATCAGCTCGGCGCTCGGTCCGCGGGTAAGCATCTCCTGCGCCGTTTCGTGAAGCAGAATATCGGACTCCGCGCCGCGCAAAATCAGCACCGGACAAGAAATTGTCTCCCAAAGGCCCCACAGATCGACATCCGAATCGAACCCCTCCTTGAACGGTGCGGCGATCCCCGGATCGTAATTCAGCCGCAGGCCGCCTGTGGCCGGATCGATTCGGGCGCTGTGCTCGGCGAGATGGCGCCACTGCGCGTCGCTCAGCGCACCGAACGGCGCATTGATCGTTCGCAGGTAGGCTTCGAGGGCGGCAAGATCGGCGAATTCAGGGTCCTTGCCGACATAGGCGGAAATACGCTGCAGCGCGCCCCGGGCGATGAAGGGGCCGATATCATTGACGACGAGTCGGCGGATCGGGCTGTTCGGCTGCGCGGCCAGCATCATGCCGAGCAGGCCGCCGAGCGAGGTGCCGACCCAGTCCACCTGCTCGACATCGAGACGGGCGATCAGCGCCGCGAGATCGGCGGCATAGGTCGGCGGCCGGTACTCTGAGTGCTCGGACAACCAGTGGCTGCGTCCACGGCCAGGAAGATCGGGACAGATGATGCGGGCGTCTGCCTGTAGCGCCGCCGCCAGATGATCGAAATCGTGACCATTGCGGGTCAGGCCATGGACACAGACGATGCTCGTGCCGGCGGCGCCGTCCGTCCATTCGCTATAGACAATCTTGTGGAAGCCGTGCGCTCCCAGGCTGGAAAAACTTTTTTCGACCATGGGCATGGCGGTTTTGCGGGCTCCGTTACGATTGGCAAGGCAAGCGGTCCGGCGATCGGGCCGGCGACGTGGGCACCGCGAACGCGGCTGAGAAGATAATGGCGCGCCCGGCCGCACTGCGCCAGTCTGCTCGTACCTGTCTGTTCGCGCCAACTGCTGGCGACGGTCCATTCGCCCGCACAGGCGCGTCGCGCTCGACGCGGGAATTTCCGCTTGATCTTCGCATCATCGGCGCCGCAGAACATCGCCCATGCCTCGGTGGTCAACATGGGCGATCCGGCTGGCCGCGATGTTCGCCGTAGTCGTTGCCGCAGGGATCGCATGGCTGTTCGCCTCGGCGTGGCCGACGACCGGCGCCCGGAAGATCGCCGGGCTCACCGCGCCGGTGGAGATCCTGCGCGACGCCTGGGGGGTGCCGCATATCTTCGCGGGAAGCGGGGAGGATGCTGCCACCGCGCTCGGCTGGGCGCACGCAGAAGACCGCCTGTGGCAAATGGAGATGACGCGCCGCCTCGGCGCCGGCCGCCTCGCCGAAGTTTTCGGTGCCTCGGCGCTGCCGTCGGACCGATTTATGCGCACGCTCGGCCTCTACCGCCTGGCGAAACAGCAATTCCCCTTGCTTTCCACCGGAACCCAGCACCAGCTCACAGCCTACGCCGTCGGTGTCAATGCCGCGATCACCGCGCGGCGCTGGCGATTGCCGCCGGAATTCTTGCTGTCGGGCGTCGAACCCGAAGCCTGGACGCCGGCGGATTCGCTCGTCTGGCTCAAACTGATGGCGATGCGCCTGTCGGCCAACTATCGCGACGAGCTTCTGCGTGCCCGTCTCGCCCAGAGGCTCAGCGCCACGCAGCTGCGCGCGCTCTGGCCGGACGATCCTCCCCTCGACCCCCGCGCGCCCCTCGGCGCCGCATCGCCCCTCGATCCAAACGTCCTCGGTCGCCTCGCCCTCCTCACGGCCGGCCCGCCCGGCCAGCCCCAGGGTGCCTCGAACGCCTGGGTCATTGCCGGCGCGCGCACCACGAGCGGGCTGCCCATTCTCGCCAACGATCCGCACCTCGCCTTCCAGTTGCCGCTACCCTGGACTCTCGCCCGGATCACGACTCCCGACGGCACCCACACCGGAGCCACGGCCCCCGGTTTTCCCGCAATCATCCTCGGACACAACGATCGCATCGCCTGGGGGATTACCAGCTCCGATATCGATGTCGAAGACGTGTTCGTCGAGCGCACCCGTCCCGGCGATCCTGGACACTACGACGCCCCGCAGGGCCCTCTTGCCTTCCAGGTGAGCGAAGAGGTGATCAAAGTCGCAGGCGGCGAGCCGGAGCGGCTGATCGTGCGGCGCTCGCGCCATGGCCCGGTGCTGTCCGATTTGGGGGTCAGCGTCCCTGAGCCAGCGGAAACACCAGCGAGCGACGGCGGCTCGTCCGGCGCACCGCTCGCCGTGGCGCTCGCCGCGACTTGGCTCGCCGAGGACGACCGCACGCCCGATGCCCTCCTCGCCGTCGGGAACGCGCGCAACTGGGACGAATTCCGCGCCGCCGCCGGGCTGGCGACAGCGCCGCAACAGAACGTGTTCTACGCTGACGTCGACGGTCATATCGGTTTTATCGCCGCCGGACGCATTCCGTTACGCCGCAACGGCGATGGCCGGATGCCGGTACCGGGATGGACGGGCGACTATGACTGGGACGGATTTCTGCCGTTCGAGGCCCAGCCGCAGGCGGTTGATCCGACGGCAGGCGTCCTGTTCAACGCCAACAACCGCCCGATGATCGAGGTTAGCCCGAGGTCCGCCGGCTACTGGCTGATCCACGGGTCCTGGGACGACGGCTTTCGTGCCCGGCGCATCCAGGACCTGCTCGCCGAAGCGCCTCCGCAAAGCCTCGATGCCGTCGCGGCGATGCAGATCGATGCCGTATCCTTGTCGGCGCGCGCACTGTTGCCGCGTATGTTGAGCGCGCTGCCGCATCCGGAGCGCCACGCCGTCATGCTCGATCTGCTGCGCCGCTGGAGCGGCGCGATGGACCGCTCGCGTCCGGAGCCGCTGATCTTCACCGCCTGGCTGCGCGAACTGGTGCAAGAGCTGACCGCCGATGCCCTTGGCCCCGAATTCGAGCGCTATTGGGCGGATCGCCCGCGCTTCGTCGAGGCGAGCTTGACGGGCGAGAACGGCTGGTGCGCTGCCCTTGCCGCATCCGGCGGCTTTGATTGCCGCGCGCGCGTCCAGGCGGCCCTCGATCGGGCGATCGATGGCCTGCGCGCGACGCTCGGCGACGACGTGCGTGCCTGGCAGTGGGGAGAGCTGCATCGCGCCCGCTTCGATCACCCGTTCTGGCAGCACGTCCCGCTCATCGGCGGTTTCGCCAGCCGGAGCATCGCCGACGATGGCGGCAACGATACGATCAATCGCGCGGCGATGCGCTTTTCCGATCGGCAAGATCCCTATGCCGCCGTTCACGGCGCGGGGTTTCGCGGTGTCTATGATCTTGGCGATCTGAGCCGCAGCCGCTTCGTCCTCGCCGCCGGCCAGTCCGGCAACCCACTATCGGCGCACTACCGTGACCAGATGCCGATGTGGCGCGATGGCGACGGCGTGTGTCTTGATCAATCTTTGGATTCCCTGCGGTCTCGCGCCTCTTCGCGCCTGGTATTGCACCCGGAATAATCCTGGACACCGCCCGCGAAACCCGCGCCGTTCAGCCGGTGGGCATGTCCAAGGTGAGGGCGCGCATGACCAGCGCGCTGTCGATTACTCCCCGCGAGGCGATTTTCAGTCCGGCGCTGTGCCCGTAGCATTCTGGCCCCGCGTCACTCCAGCGAACGAAACCAGCGGCGAGCACCGGCGCGGGCGCGAAGAGTTGTGCGACGTAGCGATGCATGAACTCCCGTGGAAACAGCACCGCGGCGTCGCCGGCCGGCGCACGAAGGATGATGTATTTCACGACTCGGCAATGACCGGCGGGAGCGCGGCGGAATCGATCCGTTCGTACGCTCCGCGAAAGCGCAGCAAGGGCCGCATGTTGTGCTCGAGGTGGACGTGCTCGACCCGGCCGACGACGATGTGGTGGTCCCCCTCGTCATGCAACGACGAGCGGGTGCATTCGAGGCTGGCAAGACACCCCTTGAGACGAAAGCAGCCGTTGGCGCCGATTGTCCCCTCGACGCCGACGAACTTGTCCTCCCGCCGCGAGGCGAAGGCGTCCGACAGGTGTGCTTGCGTTTCGCTCAGGACATTAACGGTGAAATGCCGGCCGGCGAGCCAGGCGGCGATGTTGGCGCTCTGCTTACCGATGCAAAACAGCACCAGCGGCGGATGCAGGGACAGGGACGAAAAGGCACTGATTGTCACGCCGGCCGGCCGGCCATCCTTGCCGACCGTGGTCACGACGCACACACCGGACGCGAAACGGGCAAGCGCTTCGCGGAAGGTATTGGGATTGACGCTCACGAAAGCTCCCCGGTCATCTCGGCGCAAAAAGCGCGCGTGAGATTAACACGTAAATAACCATCGGCTGCTAGCGTATCGCTCGGCTGCCCTTCCAGAACCGTCGAACGGAGCAGATCGGAAGCAGACGATGGCGAAGCTGTCTACGTAGGAGCACACGTTCAGGTCCGTCAAGCAACGAAATGAGTTGAGCCAATGCTTTGTATCGTCGGATTGATTATTGTCCTCGGGTGTGTCGTCGGCGGATATATCGGCGCCGGCGGACATCTTGAGGTGCTTTTCCAGCCGTTCGAATTCATCATCATCTTCGGTGCCGCGATTGGCTCGTTCGTCGTGTCAAACCCGATGTCGATCATCAAGGGGACGATGAAATCCTTCGGCACCCTACTGAAAGGCTCGAAGCTGAAGAAGGACAGCTACATCGAGCTGCTGTCGATGCTGTTCGCCACGTTCAAGCTGTCGAAATCCAAAGGGGACCTCGCGCTCGAATCGCACATCGACAAGCCTGAAGAGAGCGCTCTGTTTCAGGGCTATCCCGGCTTCGCCAAGGATCACCACGCCGTCGAGTTCTTATGCGACAACCTGCGACTGCTGACGATGGGAACGTGTGCGCCGCATGAGCTTGAAGCGGTGATGGACGCCGAACTCGATGCGCACCATGCCGACAACCACGCAATCTCGGGCGCGTTGCAGAACGTTTCCGATGCCATGCCGGCTCTCGGAATTGTCGCCGCGGTGCTCGGCGTCATCCATACCATGGGCTCGATCACCGAGCCGCCCGAGGTCCTGGGTCACCTGATCGGTGGCGCGCTGGTCGGAACGTTCAGTGGCATCTTGATGTCCTACGGCATCGTCGCACCGATGGCCAAGTCGGTGGAGAATACGCATACCGCCGATGGATTTTACATGATGTGCATCAAGACGGCGCTCATCGGCCACGTGCAGGGCTACGCGCCGCAGGTCTCTGTAGAATTCGCCCGCAAGATCCTGCCTGGAGCGGTCCGCCCGTCGTTCGCCGACATGGACGCCGCCTTCCAGACCGTCCAGCTTCCGTCCTGAGGACCACACCATGGCGGAAAAGGGCGGCTCGGTCGTCATCAAACGGATTAAGAAGGGCGGGCACGGTCACCACGGTGGCGCCTGGAAGGTGGCGTACGCCGATTTCGTCACGGCGATGATGGCGTTTTTCTTACTGTTATGGCTGCTTAACGCCGTGCCGAAGGAAACATTGAGCGGCATTTCACAGTACTTCGCACCGATCTCGACCAAATCGAAGACCAGTGGCGGTGTCGGTATGCTATCCGGCAGGACGATCAAGAACATCGCCGTCCCGCAACCCGACGTTCCGATCACCCCTCAGGTCAGCGATAGTGCGACCGCGCAAGTCGAGCTGAAAGACACTGATGACGAGAACGACCAACCGCTGGAGCTGAGCAAGAAAGAGCTCAATGAGCAATGGAAAAAGCACGAAGAACAGCAGTTCAAGGAGGCCGAGCGTCAACTGCACGATGCGATCGGCGAAGATCCCGATCTGCGCGGGCTGTCGAAAAGCCTGGTGGTTGACGATACGCCGGAGGGGTTGCGCATTCAGATTATCGACCAGGAAGGCCTGCCGATGTTTCCCCGGGGCGATTCGCAGATGTTCGCCCATACCCGCAAGGTGCTCGAACTGGTCGCCAAGGTGATCATGCGCATGCCGCAGGACATCGACATCACCGGCCATACCGATGCCACCCGCTACCAAACCGAATCCGGGTATTCCAACTGGGAGCTTTCGGCGGATCGGGCGAATGCCGCCCGTAGAGCCCTGCTGCAATATGGCGTGCCGGAAGACCGCATCGCCCGGGTGATCGGCAAAGCGGCGACCGATCCTTTGATCGCTGGCGATCCGTCGGCGCCGGGCAATCGGCGGCTCTCGGTGGTCCTGCTGCGCGGGACTGGCGAAAAGCGATAATTTGACGAAATTGCGACGCAGTCGTCGTTCGTTCGTTCAAACGGACGCCGATCGGTGTTATTTTATCCGGGTCGTGTCGCTTTTCAGGTTCGATCGCCATCATGAAACACCGGCTGATGCCGAGTGCCCGCTTCTTTTTCGTCACGGCACCACTGCCGTGCCCTTACCTGCCCGGCCGGTTTGAACGACGACTGGTCACCGAGTTAGCCGGCCGGCAAACCAGCGGCTTCCACGATGCCCTTTCGCGGGCCGGATTTCGGCGCAGTCATGGCATTGCCTATGTTCCCGTCTGCCGGGGATGCAACGCCTGCGCCGCCGTCCGCGTTCTCGCCGGCTCGTTCTCTCCGAACCGGACTCAGCGGCGAATCGACAGGCGCAACGCCGATCTGAGCGTCACCGAGGTTCCGGCCCGCGCGACGCACGAGCAATTCGCCTTGTTTCGCTCCTACCAGCAAGACAGGCACACGGGCGGCGAGATGTCGCGAATGGATTTCTGTGACTTCCAGACCCTGGTGGAAGACACGCCCGTTGATACGGTGATCCACGAGGTGCGCGGGCCGGACGGCACCCTGCTTGGCGCCTGCCTGACCGACCGCATGACCGACGGCTTTTCCGCCGTCTACTCGTTCTTTGATTCACGCAGCGAGCGTAGCAGCTTGGGCAGCTTTATGATCCTGTGGCTGATCAAGCGCGCGCAGACCTTGAGTTTACCTTACGTCTATCTCGGCTTCTGGGTCGCGGACTGCGCCAAGATGGCCTACAAATCCCGCTTTCAGCCGCTTGAGGCATACACGTCCGGCGGATGGCAATTGCTTGACGTAAACGATCCCAAAAGCACCCGCCCGTTCCGCATAAACGCTTAGGCACCGCGGCATTCGCCTTGCCATTGTGTGGGCAAGCGGCTTGCGGTATTCGGTTTTATCACTGAACGCAGCAAAGAGCCGGCGACACCGGTCGCGGGATTCGACGCCGCCCTACCCCCTCCCGCCGCCGAACTGCCGGACCGTCACGGAGGCTTCGCCCGATGCATCGCCGCCACTTCCTCAAGGGTACCGCAGTCGCCGGAGCGGCCGGCGCCGCCACAACCACCTTCGCCGCGCCGGCGATTTCGCAAGGGCGGATCGAATGGCGGATGGTCACAACCTGGCCAAAAAACTTTCCCGGCCTCGGGACCGGCGCGGAATTGCTGGCGCAGTTGATTACCAAGGCCAGCGAGGGAAGGCTGAGCGTTAGGGTCTTTGGCGGCGGCGAACTGGTTCCTCCCTTCGAAGCGATGGATGCCGTCGCCAGCGGCTCGGTCGAGATGGGGCACGGCTCACCCTACTATTGGAAAGGCAAGATCGCCGCGGTGCAGTTCCTGACGACATTTCCGTTCGGACTCCTCGCCGCAGAACAAAACGCATGGTTCCGCTATGGCGACGGACAGGCGATCGCCGATGAACTCTATCGCCAGATGGGCTGCAAATTCTTCCCCAGCGGCAACACCGGAACCCAGATGGGTGGATGGTTCAATAAGGAAATCAATAGCCTCGAGGATTACAAGGGATTGAAGATGCGCATTCCCGGTCTCGGGGGTGAGGTGGTGAAGGCGGCGGGCGGCAACGTCGTCAACCTGCCGGGCGCGGAGATCCCGCCGGCGCTGCAATCCGGCGCCGTCGATGCGGTGGAGTGGGTCGGCCCGTACAACGACCTCGCGTTCGGCCTCTATAAAAGCGCGAAGTACTATTACTATCCCGGCTGGCACGAACCCGGCTCGACTCTCGATAATTTCATCAATCTCGCCGCATGGGAAAAGCTCCCCGCCGACCTGCAGGCCATCGTCGAAGCCGCCAACGCCGCCGTCAACGGCTGGGTGCTGAGCGAGTTCGTCGCCCGCAACAACACCGCCTTGCAGACGCTGATCCATGATCACGGGGTCGCACTGCGCAAGTTCCCGGATCCTGTGCTGGAAGGGCTCGGCAAATTGTCGGGCGAGGTCCTCGCCGATCTCGCCGGCAAGGACGAGGCGAGCCGCAAGGTCATGGACAGCCTGCTCCGCTTCCGAGCCAACGCCATGGCATGGACCAACCTTTCGGAGTCCGCGTTTTCCCAGGCCCGCGCCCTGCCCTATCCGTTCGCCAAGGCCAACGCCGGATAACGCCGGCAACCGGCCTCACCGGCCTGCGGGCGATCAGCGGCCGTCAGCGAAACAGCACCCGCGGCAGCCAGGTGACCAGTTGCGGAAACAGCGCCACAATCGCAAGACCGGCGAGCTGGATGCACACGAATGGAACGACCCCTCTATAGATATGCAAAGTTGTAATTGATGGTGGCGCCACGCCACGCAGATAGAAAAGGGCGAAGCCGAACGGCGGGGTGAGAAAGCTCGTTTGCAGGTTGATGGCGATCATTATCCCGAACCACAGGGGATCAATCCCCTGCTGGAGTAAGATCGGGCCGACGATCGGTACGACGACGAAGATGATCTCGATGAAGTCGAGAAAGAAGCCGAGAACGAACATCACTGCCATGACCGCGACCATCGCCCCGGCGGCGCCGCCCGGCAGGCCGTTCAGCACCTCGGCGACCACCCGGTCACCGCCGAGACCGCGAAACACCAAGGAGAAAACCGAGGCACCGAGCAGGATGACGAACACCATGCTGCTGATCGACGTGGTCGAGCGCATCACCTCGGCGAGGATGCCGGCCTCGTACACCCGCGCGAGGGCGACGAGCAATCCCCGCAGCACCACGGCCGACAGGGCCACGGCGAGTACGAACGCGGCGACGTCCGGCCACGGCAGCACCTCGCGCCCCATGCGCAAATCGAATAGCATATGCAGCACGATCTGGGCGCACAGGGCGAATCCGGCGGCGGTGATCGATCGCTGCGAGCCGTTGTCGAGACGGCGGCCGATGAACAGCAGCAGCGCCCACGGCCGCGACCAGAAAAACCGATGCACCGTCCGGACCGCCTCGTCCCCCTTCGACCGCCCAACGACGCGGGACGACAGGAGCAGCGCGCCGATGCAACCCACCGCCGCCGCTTCCGTCGGCGTGGCGATACCGGCCAGGATCGAGCCCAGCACCGCGAACATCAGCGCCGCCGGCGGTAGCAGCGCGTCAACGACACGCCGCCCCAGCCCCTCAACGGTTGCGGACTTGCTGACCAGAGCCGGACTTGCGGCCGGATCAACGATCGCCTTGATGAGAACCCACGTCATGTAGAGGCCGACCAGCAGCATTCCCGGCAGGATCGCGCCGGCGAACAGATCGATCACCGACAGCGGTGCCGGCGCCCAGTTGCCGGTCGCTCGCTGCGCCTCGGCGTAGGCGCCCTGCAGCATGTCACCCAGCAGAACGAGAACCACGGACGGCGGGATGATCTGGCCGAGGGTGCCGGAGGCGCAGATGACACCGCAGGCAAGCCGCGGGTCGTACTTCGCCTTGATCATCGATGGCAGGCTGAGCAGGCCCATGGTCACGACGGTAGCACCGACGATACCGGTCGACGCCGCCAGAACCATGCCGACGAAAATCACCGAAAGGGCAAGCCCGCCGCGCATGCGCCCGAACAATAGCCCCATTGTCTCAAGGAGTTGCTCGGCGATCTTCGCCCGCTCCAGCATTACGCCCATAAAGACGAACATCGGCACCGCGACCAGGACCTCGTTGACCATGATGCCGAAGTACCGCGAGGCAAGGCCACCCAGGAGGCGCAGATCGAAGTCGTGCGCGAGATTGCCAAGAAGGGCGAAGGCAAGGCCGGTGCCGGCGAGGCTGAACGCCACAGGAAAACCCAGGATCAACACGCCGCAGGCGACGACGAACATCAACAGGCTCAGCCCCTCGACGCCCATCAGCGTAGAGTATCCTTGGCTTTCGCCGTGCCGGCATTGTCCGCTTCCCCCGAGAGCAGCGTCAGCAGGGAGCGGGCGGCGAGCGAGAGCCCCTGCAAGCCGAGCAGCGCGCAAAAAACGAGAATGATCGTCTTGAGCAGGAAAAGTCCCGGCAGACCGCCCGCCTCGCGTGACGCCTCAAGCGCCATCCATGAAGAGCGGACATAAGGCATTGCGCCCACCCAGACGGTAATCAGCATCGGTGCCAGCAGGACACAGACGCCCGACAGGTCGACCCACGCCTTGAACCGTGGCGACGCCTCCCGATAGAAGATATCGACGCGCACGTGGCCATCGTGCAGCAGCGTATAGCCGGCGCCCAGCATAAACACCGCGCCATGCATCCAGACGTAGGATTCCTGCAGCCAGACAAAGCCGACGCTGAAGACATAGCGAAGGACGACGACGAGAAAAGCGATTAGGACCATCGCCAGCGTCAACCAGGCAACGGCGCGACCGATCCGCTCGTTCAGCGCATCGACGCACCGGGCAAAGACGTCAAGCGCCCTCAGCATCGCCGGGTCGCGACGCCACCATGCCGCGTCTTCACCACGTCCAGCGCAAGCCGGCTTCGGCGCCGCCGTCGGCGATCGGAACGAGGAACGCCGTGAGTCGTGAGCGGTCGACCTGCCCTGCGTACTGTTGCTTGTAGGATTGCCAGTCGTCCGCCGGCTCCCAAGGCTGCGACCAGATCTGAATTTCGCCGCCGATCACGCCGGTGACGAAAGCAATGATCCCGTCGGAGCGTTTGCCGGCCAAGCCGATGATGAGCCCTGCCGCGGCATTGACGCCGACGTTGCCGGCGTGCTGAACGACCGCGTAGCGTTCGTCGGCGCGATCGGCGTTGCGATGGAGCTGGGTTTCAGCGGCACGCAGCTTAACGATTTTTTCCTGTCGGGACGAATCCGGCAGATCGCTGATCGGATCGGCGCCATGTCGCGCCTCAAGCGGACGCAGCAACAGGTCGGCGACGCCGATGGCACCGAGACCGGCCTGCACGCCGTTGTTGATGCGATCGTCCTTATGGTTACTGAGGCCGGCCTGGATGCCAAGGATGGCGGCGCTGCCGCCGTTGATCGTCATCCAACTCCAGTACCACACCTGCCCGTGGAGGCGGTTGTCATCAAGGCGCTGCTCGATGTACGCGATGCGCTGGTCGATCGCCCAGTCGGAGAGCGCCGTATCCGTCGGCGTGATCGGGCCGCCCTCGGGGAACTCCAAAGGCACTTCAGCGGCCCGCGCCGGGCTAGTCCCTCCTGGCGCAGACATCGCCGCGAAGGTACCGGCCAGCACGGCCACCGCATGTATCCAACCCTTCCGCATTTGAGGACCTTCTCGCCAGAGATTGTTCTCACTAAACACTGACTGGTCACGCGAAAAGGCCGTTCACATCCGCAGACTCGCGGCCACTGCCTCTGTGGCTTCGTTGCCACAGAGGAGGGTACGCGGCGGAGGGCATGATGTCGATAGGAGCGGCTAGAACACCTTCAAGATGCGGAAGTGCAGACCGAAAGTGTCCTGGAATCCGCCTTCGCTCCATACGTCGGTGCGCATCTGGGTCTCGAATTGCAAATCGGGCGTGAACCAATATTGGGTGGCCAAGCGGAGCTGCTGCGCTTGCGTTTGCGCCTTGGGGTCGGTTGTGCCAGAGATCCTCGTGTATCCGCCCCAGGTGGCCGAATAGCCAGGAGCCACATTCCACTCGGGCGTGATGTAGTAGCGGAGCCATGTCTGGAATTGGTATGAGGGATCCTGCTTCAATTTGTCATGACCGGGCCCGTACGAGTCGTTGTCACCATAGATGGTGGTATCGAAGTAGAAGTCGGCCGCCCAATTCTCGTCGAAATGCTCATTGTAGCCGAGCTGGATGGCGCCCTTCCAGCGGTTCTCGCCCGTGTTCAGCGCATTATTCTTGCTGTAATTGCCTACTGGAAGCCAGAGGAATGGGGTGATGCCGAACCAGCGCTTCTTCTCCTGATTATTGATGATCCAAAATGTGCTAGCGAGGATCATGTCGTAGAAGCCGCTGGCATCGTCCAGAGTGGCTCCCCCCAACTTGGCATTATCCTGCCAACCGTAGATCAAAAAGAACTGCGGGTCGGCGGTAATGCCGAAGATATCGACAAAGTGTACCGGACGAAGAATCCCCGTCTGTGTGTTCAGGCGGCTGTCCGAGACTTTGTCGCCGGAGCGGTCGTGGAACTGATCGTACCAGTCAAATAGACCATAGCCGATCAGTAAGCTGGTGCCGGGCGGTGCCGCTTCGTACTCGCCAGGATCGACGTCGACCGCCATGGCGTCCGGAGTTGCCATCGCCAGCAGCGCCGCACAAATCGCTCCTGCAGCGAACTTCCTGCCGAAGAGACAATTCAGCATCTGTTGTTCCTCCCCATATATTGTGTTTTGCGATGTATTATCGTTATTTAGAAATCGCTTCCTTTTGTCGTTCAATTGATAAAAGTGAATAATAACGTGCTCAGACGGCGTACTCTTGTCTGAGCGCGTCATCGGGTTGGATGACACGGACATGGAGCTTCGTACTTTCGTCGAACGCGAAGGACTTATACTTTCGTATGACTTTTTCCGGCGCATTAAGGCGTGTACAGAATTAGCTTGAACGGAAGCCGTTGCCGGGCGCGATGGCATCTACCGGATGCGTCGGGGTTGGCGGAGGACACGGATGCCCACGCCGGTACAACTGATCGCCAGCAGCGAGGTCGCGATGCTCTCGGGTGTCGTTGCCCATTCGCCCACGGCGCTCCTTTTGCCGCGCGAAAGCCTGCCCGAGGCCCACGCGCCACGCGAACGCCAGGCCGCTTCCGGCGCCAAGCGACCGATGCGACGCATGGTCGCCGATGGGTCGGGTTCGGTTTTGCCCGATCCTCGCCACGCCGGGCCGTGCTGCGTATTGATCCTGCAGGTCGAGGGGACGAAAACCATCGCCTGCGGCGATAGCGAAATCGCGTGCCGGCCGGGCGATCTCCTGCTGGTCGACTCCAGTGCAGCGATTACTCAATCCCCGGCGGGACGCTCACGGCAGATGGGTGTGCTGATGCCGCGCCTTGCGCTCCGCTCGTACGTCACAGCCGATCTCGTCACCGATGGCAGACCCGCAGCAAGGTTGATTGACGGTCGCTCAGCGATGGGTCGTATCCTGCGGGGACTGTTCGTCGCCGTCGCCGATGCCGCCGACGCCCTTCCCGGCTGTCAGGTGGAAATTGTTCGCGAGACACTCGCCGGATTGGCCGTGGCGGCGCTCGATGCGGAACAGCGCCGTCGCTCGCGCCGCCCGAGACGGACACAGTCGGCGCAGCGTCGCTGGCATGGCGTGCAGCAGCAGATCGCGTATCGTCTGAGCGACCCTGCGCTCAGCCCGGCGCAGGTCGCGGGCGCTTTGGGGATCTCGACACGCCACTTGCATCGGGTGTTTCGTGGCGCGGGAACGGCGTTCGGTCCCTACGTGCGTGCACAACGGCTTGAACGGTGCCGGGCCGAACTCGCCGACCCTGGCTGCGATAGCGAACCGGTCACCGAGATCGCCTTCCGCTGGGGCTTTTGCGACTCGTCACACTTCAGCCGCTGCTTCAAGGCGTCCTTCGGCCTGACCGCCCGCGACTTCCGCGCCCTCGCCCGGGTGAGGCGCCGCGAGGGCGAACTGACCTAGCCGTTGAAGCGGCCATTTGCCGGAAAGCCGCGCGGCACGGTATGGCCGACCTGCCCCCGCTTGCCGAGAAACGGGCGCAGGTCGGTTTCCGTCCGCGTCCCGCGCGCCGTCTGCCAGGAAAGGCCGTCGGCGAGGGCGAAGGTCGTCAGGTCGGCGAGGATTCCGTCGCGGTAGCGTTGCAATAGAACCCCCTTGCCGCGCCCCATGACCGGGAGTTCGGCGAGGGCGAAAACCAGCAGGCGGCGATTGCTGCCGACAACGGCCACGGCATCGTCACTCGCGCCGATCGGATGAGCGAAAGCGGTGCGATCCTCGCCGTCGGTGACGAGCACGACCTTGCCGGCGCGCGTCTGCGCCAGCACCTCCGCTTCGGCGACGACGAATCCCCTGCCCGCGGCGGAGGCGACAAGCAACCGACCAGCCTCGCGATGCGTGCGCAGCGCGATCGGCTCGAACGGATGCGGCAGATCGATCAGCAGGCGCAGCGGCTCGCCAAAACCGCGGCCACCCGGCAGCCGGTCGCAGCCGAGGGTATAGAGGCGCCCGTTGCCGCCGACGATCAACAGCCGGTCGGTCGTCATCGCATGGACGACGAACAACCCGGCGTCGCCCTCCTTGTAGCGGATTGCCGCAAGATCGGCGAGGTGCTCGGGGATCGCGCGCAACCAGCCCTTTTCCGAGCACACGATGGTGATCGGCTGGGCCGCCGGCTGGACCCGGGCGGGCGGGGCCACCGGCTGCGGCGCATCGGCAATTCCCGTGCGCCGGCGGCCGAGTTCCGTCTCGCCACTGAAACGCCGGCCGATATCGCGCACCTCGGCGGCGATCTTCCGCCACGTCTTCTTCTCGCTCGCCAGCAGGGTATCGAGCCCGGCGCGCTCGGCGAGGAGCCCCTCTTGCTCTTTGAGCAAAGTGATCTCCTCGAGTTTGCGGAGTTGGCGCAGGCGCATGTTGAGGATCGCATCCGCCTGGGTTTCCGTCAGCTCGAAGCGGGCAATCAGCGCCGCTTTCGGATCATCCTCCTCGCGGACGATGCGAATGACCTCATCGAGGTTGAGATGAACGAGCAGAAAGCCGGCCAGGAGTTCCAATCGCTGCTCGATCTTTCCCCGGCGGAACAGACTGCGCCGGTGCAGCACCACGCGCCGATGATCGAGCCACGCGCGCAGCAGCGACTTGAGATCGAGAACGCGAGGGGTGAGGCCGTCGGCGAGCACGTTCATGTTGACGGCGATGCGCACCTCGAGGTCGGACTGCCGGAACAGGTCGGCCATGATCGCCTCGGCGTCTACCGATCGCCCCCGCGGCTTCAGCACGATGCGCACCGCCTCAGTCGATTCGTCTCGGATATCAGCGAGGTAGGGCAGCTTGCGCTCGCCGAGCAGATCGGCCAGCCGTTCGATCAGTTTCGCCTTCTGCACCTGATAGGGGATTTCGCTGACGATGATCAGCGAGGCACCACCCTCGCCTTTTTCGACCTGCCAGCGGGCCCGTAGCCGCAACGAGCCGCGGCCGGTCCGGAAGACCTCGGCGCGGGTGGCGAAATCCTCGACCAGCACGCCGCCGGTGGGGAAATCGGGCCCGGGAAGCAGCGCGGTCAGATCGTCGATCGTCGCATCCGGATGATCGATCAGATGCACGGCGGCGGCGCAGATCTCGCCGGCATTGTGCGGTGGAATGCTCGTCGCCATGCCGACGGCAATCCCTGCGGCACCATTGGCGAGAAGATTGGGAAAGCCCGCCGGCATCACCACCGGCTCCTCGTCCTCGCCGTCGTAGGTCGGCCGGAAGTCGACCGCATCCTCGTCGAGGCCGTCCATCAGCGCTTCGGCGACGGCGGTCAGCCGCGCCTCGGTGTAGCGCATCGCCGCCGGTCCATCGCCGTCGATGTTGCCGAAGTTGCCCTGCCCCTCGACTAGCGGATAGCGCACCGCGAAATCCTGGGCGAGCCGCACGAGCGTATCATAGACGGCGACGTCGCCGTGCGGGTGATAGCGGCCGATGACGTCGCCGACGACACGCGCGCACTTCTTGAACCCGGAGGCGGGATCGAGACGGAGCTGGCGCATAGCGTAGAGCAGGCGCCGGTGCACCGGCTTCAGGCCGTCGCGCGCATCCGGCAACGAACGGCCGACGATCGTCGAGACGGCGTAGGTCAGGTAGCGCTCGGTCAGCGCGTCGGCGAGCGAGACGTCCTCGACGCGGCCCGCGGAAGGACTCTGCACCATTGGGCTAGCTCCTCGCGTCCGTGGGCATCGTCGGCGTGACGACCGGGCCGTCCGATCGGCGCGCCAGTTCCTGCACCAGGCGGCCGCGCGCCGCCGGCAGACCCTGGACGCGATCGCCGAAGACGAAGCGCCGCAGAAACGAGCCGGTCAGCGCGAGGCCCGATGCTACGTCAGCGATCGAGGCTGCCGATGCCGGCTCAACGAGGAACGCCGGCAGAGGCAGCAGGCGTTCCCTCCAAGCGGCGCCCGCCGTCGCCGTCACCGCGCGGCCGGTGCGCGGCGAGACGAACGCGAGCCCGTCCGTCGCACCCGTCAGGGCGCAGCGCGACAGATCGAGACCGTAACCCAGTTTACCCAGCAGAAACGCCTCCCATCGAACATAGGCACAGGCCCAGTCACCGTCGGTCTCGACCCCTTCCAGCAGCGCATCGAGCGCGGCAAACAGCTCGGGGAACGGCTCGCGCTCCGGCAACGCCTCTTCGGTGATCGCACAGGCGGAGACCACCGCGGCGAGGCGCAGGCGATCGGTGAGAACCGCCGGGGCAAGGCTGTGGCCGAGCTCGCAGTCGAGCGCGCCGAGCTGGTCGACAAGGCGGCCGCGCCAGCGGGCGACGACGCGGTTTCCTGCCTGCAAGGTGCCGCGAGCGCGGCGCGAGACGCCGCCGCGCACCAAGCCGGCATGGCGACCGTGAGCGCGCGTCAGCAGCGAGGCAATGGCCGCCGTATCACCATGCGGACGTGCGCTCAAAACGATGGCCTCCCCGCTCCATTCCATTGCCGTATCAATCGCTCCTGCCTGCCCGTGCCCGCTCGTCACGTTCGCTATTGTGCCTAAATTCTATGCACTCCAAAAGTCTGCACAGACATTCTCCCTTTGGTCATAACCCCTTGAAGACTCCGCAACTCTCGAGGCTGCCAGCGTCTTCGCCAAGTGCTGGCCCGCCTTGTGCATAAGCGCTACAGTGCGAGCCGTTTTGGACCGCCCCTGACAAAATGGCCGCCGCCAAAACAATCGCATCACAGGTCACCACAGGTAAGAGGAAGGTTCCGTGAGTGTTCACGACATCATGATCACCGAACCGCATCCGTCTCGCCGAGGATATTTTCATCGTCTGTACGCGCGTGTGCAGATCTTGAGTAGCGGAGAGCATTGGGTGTGGAGACAAATCGATGAGAACGGAGTACCGCTGACCGACGTCGAACGGTTTTTTGACAGCGAAGACGCCGCGCTCAGCGATGCCGTCGAACGGCTGAACGGGGTAGCCGTCGCCTTCTGACCCCGGTTGAACGGCGGGGCGCTGATCGTCCTCGCCGTTTCTGGGGCCGTTCCCTGGGCCACATCCCGGGGCCGTTGTGCGGCCGGCGTCGATCAGCCGGACGGCTTTCGTGGCGGAAACGCGAGGCCGTGCAGGCGAAAAAATCCCGGATCATCGCGCCATTTCTGGCGAATCTTGACGAACAGGAACAAGTGCACGCGGCAGTCGAGAATCTCCTCGATCTCGCGACGGGCGAGTTGTCCCACCTGCTTGATCCGCTGCCCGCCCTTGCCGATGACAATACCGCGCTGGGCTTCACGTTCGACGTAAATCACCTGCTCCAGCCGGATGCTGCCATCGGCGTTTTCCGTCCATGTCTCCGTCTCGACGGCGATCGAGTACGGAAGTTCCTGCTGGAGCTGCCAGAACAGCTTCTCTCGAGTGATTTCCGCCGCCAGCATTCGCGTCGGCATATCCGACGCCTGATCTTCCGGATAGAGCCATGGACCTTCGGGAACTGCCGAGGCAAGCCAATCGGCAACGTCGCCCACGCCATCGCCGGTCAGCGCCGAAACCATGAATACACGGGTAAAAACGCCGGTGGCGTCGAGGTCCCGGGTCAGCGCCAACAGGCGTGCCTTGTCGACCGCATCGATCTTGTTCAGCAGCAGAACCGCACGGCGGCTGTGTTGGCGGAGCCAAGCGACGACAAAGTCGGTTCCCTCCTGGGTTTTCCGGGTCGCGTCGACGACCAGCGCGATGCCATCGGCGCCGCGGGCGCCCTCCCACGCGGCCTCGACCATCGCCTGATCAAGGCGCCGGGAACCGCCCTGGCGTGGCTGGAACAGGCCGGGCGTATCGACGAGCAGAACCTGGCTCGCCCCGACGAGCGCGATGCCGAGCACGCGCGAGCGCGTCGTCTGCACCTTCGGCGAGACGATGGTAACCTTGGTCCCGACGAGCCGGTTGACCAGTGTCGACTTGCCGACGTTGGGCGCGCCGAGAATGGCGATGAAACCGCAGCGACGCACACCGCTGGCGCAGGCCCTGTCCAGGTCTTCGCTCGCTGCCTTGTCTTCACTCGTCATTGCGCAGGCTGACCTTCAACAGCAGCGCCTCGGCCGCCGCGCGTTCCGCCGCCCGTTTCGACGAGCCGGTGGCGCTGACCGGCTCGACGCCGTCGACGCGGACCTCGACACAAAACAGCGGAGCGTGCGGCGGTCCGCTGCGCGAGGCCTCGCGGTAGTGCGGCAAGGCGCGACCCTTGGCCTGTGCCCACTCCTGCAGCAGCGTCTTCGCGTCCTTGGGCGGCGCGGTATCACGCTCGACCAGTGGCAACCACAGACGTTCGACCACCGACTTCGCCGCGCCAAAGCCGCCATCGAGATAGATCGCGGCGATCAACGCTTCGCAGGCATCGGCGATCAGGCCGGGGTTGTGCCGCCCGCCGGCCTCCTCCTCGCCGCGCGACAGACGCAGACAATCGGCGAACGCCAATTCGCCCGCGACCTCGACCAGTGCGTCGCGGCGAACGAGCGCGGCATGCCGGCGGGCGAGCGCGCCGACTTCCTCGCCGGGGAACTTGCGATATAGCAGTTCGGCGACAACCAGACCGAGGACTCTGTCCCCAAGGAATTCCATCCGCTCGTTGCAATGCCGCCGACCGCTGCCGTCACCCTGGAAGCTTGAGTGCGTCATCGCCTCTTCCAAAAAGCGGCGGTGGACAAAGGTATAGTCCAGGCGCTCCTGCAGCTCGAGCAGACGGCGGGCGTGAGCAGGGCGGCACTCGTTCATTCGATGATCTGGAACAAGCGATCGAAACGCACGGTCTTGTACCAGTCCCAAAACGCCAGGGCCTCACCGTCGACGGAGAAAAAGATGACCCGGGCACGGCCGATGAGATTTTCGAACGGAACATACCCGACCTCGCTCAAGAAGCGACTGTCGCGCGAACTGTCCCGGTTGTCCCCCATCATGAAGTAGCTGCCTTCGGGAACGGTATAGACGCCGGTATTATCGAAGGGGCCGCTGTCGCTGATCTCAATGATCGGATGCTGGCGCCCGTTCGGCAGGGTTTCGATGTAGCGATGATAGGTTTGCGCCAGCGCCAGGCCGCTGTGAGCGATGAACTGGCCCGCCGGCTCGCGCTTGACCGGTTCGTCGTTGATGTAAAGCAGCCCGTTCTTGAGCTGGATCCGATCGCCGGGCAGTCCGATCACCCGCTTGATGTAGTCGGTGGTGTTGTCCGTCGGCAGCTTGAAGACAACCACGTCCCCCCGCTCCGGCTGGTCGGCGAGCAGACGCCCGGAGAACAATGGCATGCCGAATGGCAGCGAGTAGCGGCTGTAGCCGTAGGAATATTTCGAAACGAACAGATAATCGCCGACGAGAAGCGTGGGAATCATCGAGCCGGAGGGTATGCTGAACGGCTCAAACAGGAACGTGCGCACGACCACGGCGATGACCACCGCGTAAACGACGGTTTTGACGAGTTCCCAGAACCCGTTCGATTTGTTCGAGGCCATATGCCGATCTTTTTGTTCGAGATGATGACGAACCGCAGGGGACGTCTGCTTGTGCAGCGCGATCAAGCCATTCGTCGCCCATCGATGTCAAGGAATCGTCGCTGCGATGTCGCGCAATCGATGCGTGTGCGCCGAGATCACCACGATCGCATGGGCGAACGGGTATTCGTCGGTGAGCGAAAGTTCGATCGCCGCGGCGTGGCCGTCCGGCATCAGGGCGGCAAGCCGCCGGGCCGCGCCGCCGCTCAATCGCAGGAACGGCTTGCCGGATGCAAGGTTGTCAACCTCCATGTCGCGCCAGGCAACGCCCTGGCGAAAGCCGGTGCCGAGCGCCTTCGCGCATGCCTCCTTCGCCGCGTAGCGCTGGCTGTAACGCGCGGCACGATGGATGTGCCCGTCGCAACGCCGCCGCTCGATCTCGGTGAATACCCGCCGGCAAAAACGATCACCCCAGCGTTCGAGCGTCCGTTCCACCCGGCGAATGTCGAGAAGGTCAGTGCCGACGCCGATAATCACCGCACCCCGCCTGGCCCGTGACCGGCACCACCGTGCCGCGCCGCGTCCATCGCCGCCCGCATCCGCGCGATGCTTTCCTCAAGGCCGCAGAAGATCGCCTCGCCGATCAGAAAATGGCCGATGTTCAGCTCGACGATCTCGGTGATTGCCGCGACCGGCCCG
This sequence comes from Rhodospirillales bacterium, assembly GCA_016712595.1. Classification (NCBI taxonomy): domain Bacteria; kingdom Pseudomonadati; phylum Pseudomonadota; class Alphaproteobacteria; order Rhodospirillales; species Rhodospirillales bacterium. The sequence goes on along the minus strand of JADJQT010000001.1, from coordinate 2,352,190 downwards.
ACCGTTTCGTAATCAAGTCCGTGGCCAGCATGGCATTCGATGCCGAAGCCGTGCGCGTGTCTAGCTGCCGATTGAAGGCGGGAGAGCTCCGCCGCTTTCGCGTTAGCGCCGGCATGACACCAAGCGCCGGTGTGAAACTCGACCGCATGCGCGCCCATCGCCACGGCGGTTTCGACCTGAGCCAGAGATGGCTCGACGAACAGCGTCACCCGAATGCCCGCGCGCGCCAGGGCACCGACGAACGGCGCCAGGTGCACGGCGCCGCCAACCGCGTCGAGCCCGCCTTCGGTCGTGCGCTCCTGGCGATGCTCGGGCACGAGGCAGACGGCGTGAGGACAATGGTCGAGTGCAATCCGCAACATATCGTCCGTCGCCGCCATCTCGAGATTCAGCGGCGCCGGGACTTCATGGCGCAGCCGGAAGATGTCGTCGTCGGAGATATGCCGGCGGTCCTCGCGCAGGTGAGCGGTAATGCCGTCAGCGCCGGCGCGGACGGCTAGCAACGCGGCGCGGACCGGGTCCGGGTGCCGTCCGCCGCGCGCGTTGCGGATGGTCGCGACGTGGTCAATGTTGACGCCGAGGCGAAGATGCGGGTTCATGCGTCTGCCTATTGGCGAAGCCGGAGACGATGTCAAGTCTGCGACTGTTTCCGGCCGTTGCGCGTGGAGCATGCATGCGATGGATGCGGCGGACCTCAAGGTCTTCGAGGCGGTGGCGCGGTCCGGTGGAATGAGCCGGGCGGCGAGCGAATTGAACACCGTGCAATCGAACGTCACCGCGCGAATTCGCCACCTCGAGCAGGACCTCGCCACCAGCCTTTTCTATCGCTCGAACCGTGGTGTATCGCTCACACCGGCCGGGCGGCGGCTGCTCCCCTATGCTCAGCGCGTCGCCCGCCTTCTCGACGAGGCGCGGCGGGCGACACATGATGACGGCACGCCGCGCGGCCCGCTGGTCATCGGCTCGCTGGAGACGACGGCGGCGATGCGTCTGTCGACGTTTCTCTCCGTCTACGTCGCCCGCTTTCCCGAGGTCGACGTCGCGCTGAAGACCGGGACCAGCGGCGAGCTGATCGATCTGGTGCTGAGCGAGCGCATCGAAGGCGCCTTCGTCTGCGGACCGGTGCACCACCCCGACCTCGTCGAGGAACGCATGTTCCGCGAAGAACTGGTCGTGCTCACTGCCCCCGGCGTTGCCTCCCTCACCGCGGCTCTCGCCTGCCCCGGCGTGCGCATCATCGTCATGCGCGCCGGCTGCTCCTACCGGCTGTCGCTGGAGGCGCTGCTGGCGCACCGGGGAATCGTCGGCATCCGCCACCTGGAGTTCGCCAGCTTGGAGTCGATTCTCGCCTGTGTCGGGGCCGGGCTTGGCATCACCATGCTGCCGAAGGCGCTGGTCGAGCGGACGCTGAGAGACAAGCCGTTCGCGGTGCACCCGCTCGCGCCGGACGAGCGCATTGTCGAGACGATGTTCGTCCGCCGCCGCGACGGTTTCGCGTCAAGCGCCCTTGAGGCCTTCCTCAACCTTGCCCGCGCATCTGGCATCGTGGCCGCCGCCGCCGAATAGGCGGCTTTCCATCGCTATTTCAGATCGCCGTGATCAGATCTGTTCGTTTTGCCTGCTCGCGGAACGGCGCTAGCCTCGATGCGTCTGTCAAGCCGGAGACGTCTCGCTCATGCTGCTTTATTATTTGTCGCCCTCGCCCTATGCGCGCAAGGTGAGGATTGTCGCGCGAGAGCGGGCGCTGCTTGCGCTCATCGACGAGGTTGCCGCCGATCCGTGGGCCGAACCGACCGACCTCGTTGCCGCCAATCCGCTTGGCCGCATTCCCTGCTTGGTCACCGATGACGGCTGGCCGCTGTTCGACAGCCCGGTGATCTGCGCCTACCTCGACGCCCATCCACAGGCCGGCGGTGCGCAACTGATTCCCGCTGGCGATAACGGCTGGCGGGTAAGACGCGCCGAAGCACTCGCCGACGGGGTCATGGACCTTGGTGTCCTGCTTGCCGTCGAAAAGCGCAAGCCCGAAAGCGAACGCTCGCCGACCATGGCGGGACGCTGGCGCCGTCAGCTCGCCCGCGCCGTGGGAACGCTCCTGACCGAGGTCGAGGATCTGGGCAATGCCGTGAGCCTCGGTCATTTCGCTGCCGCCTGCGCCCTTGGTTATCTCGACTTCCGGCATCCCGACATTGACTGGCGCACCGGCAACGACGGCCTCGCCGCCTGGTACGCCGGGTTTGCCACGCACCCCAGTCTCGCCGCGACCGCGCCGCAGTGACCGCGCCGCTCGCGCTCGCCGGCGGCGGCATGCTGGCGCTGGCCGCCGGGCTCGGCATCGGCCGCTTTGTCTATACGCCGATTCTTCCGGTGATGGCGGGTGAGCTCGGGCTGAGCGGCAGCGCCGCCGGGCTCATCGCCTCTGTCAACCTGTTCGGCTATCTGTGCGGCGCGTTTGCCGCTGCCTCAGCACGTCTGCATGGATCGCGACCGTCCCGATCCCGTCGGGCCTGGGTGCTGGGCGCCCTTGCCGTCAACGTGCTCACCATGGCGGCGATGGCGGCCGGCGACGGCATGCCGCTGTTTCTGCTCTTGCGTTTCGCCGGCGGGGTGGCAAGCGCGTTCATCCTGATCTTCGGCTCGGCCCTTGTGTTCGACGAACTCGCCCGATCCGGAGCCCTCTCCGCTCGCCCGGGGCTTCCCGCCATCCTGTTCGCCGGTGTCGGTGTCGGCATCACCCTCTCGGCGGCGCTGATCGCCGCCCTGATCGAGGCCGGCGCCTCCTGGCGCGTTCTGTGGCTCGCGGCCTCGGCGCTCGCCGCGGCGGCCTCGATCGCCGCCATCCAGCTGTTACCGGCCGGTACGCCGCTCGCGCCGCAAGCCTCTTCCCCTGGCAGCGCGGCGCACAGTGGCGCAAAGCCATTCATCCGGCTGGTCGCGGCATACGGGCTGTTCGGTATCGGCTACATCATCACCGCGACGTTCCTCGTCGCTATCGTCCGGGCCGCGCCGTCGGCGGCAGTGGCGGCGCTCGAACCGCTCGTCTGGGGAATCGTTGGCCTCGCGGCCGTTCCGTCCGTTGCGTTTTGGGGCTGGATCGCGCGATGCTGCGGCGCACCTGCCGCGTTCGCCCTCGCCTGCCTTGCCGAGGCCGTGGGCGTCGCCGCGAGCGTGCTCGGGCCGAGCGCATACGCCATCGTGCTGGCCGCTCTGCTCTTGGGCGGGACTTTCATGGGAATTACCGCGATCGGACTGATGATGGCGCGGAGCCTGGCCGGTGAGGATCCCCAGCGGGCGATCGCGGCGGTGACCGTCGCCTTCAGCATCGGCCAGATCATCGGTCCGGCGTTCGCCGGCTTCGTTCACGACCGCACCGGCTCGTTTCTCATACCCTCGCTCGTGGCCGCGGCGGCGCTGACGGGCGCGGCGATCATCGTTTGCCTGCCCCGGCCGATCCTATCCAACCCTAATCGCGCTCCGTTCCCGCCCAGATCTTTTGCCCGCTGACAGATCGCCACCGTCGCCGCGATCGCGATGGCGCCACGTCATTGCGGTGCGACGAGCGGCCGCGCGCGCTGTTCGAGGCCGACGTCGGCCACGACCTGCATGAGGCCGAGCGCGGTCAGGTACTCACTATTCACCCGGCAGTGTTCGAACTTGATGTTGTTCAGGTAAGTCTCGACCGCCTTGGCGATCACCACCCGCGCCGGACGCTGGGCACGGACATGCTCGATCGTCGCCACGGGACGCGCAGCGAACGTCGAAATCGCCTCCCATTCGGCGCTCGGCGACACCGAAACCACCGCAGCAGACGTATCGAGGCCCTTGTACGGCCAGAATGCCCAGCCGATGTCATGACGCTCGAGCAACACGCGCATCGCCTTGATCCACGCGTTGCTGGCCTCGCCGGACTCCCCCATGAAGAGGGGCACGTCGTATTTGTTGCGGAACTCGATGTACGGTTGAATGGCATCGGGGGTCGGTTCGACCCAGTACTTATGGAAGCTGTAGACCAGCTTGTCATCGAACGGAGGGCCGAAGACGGAAAAGTCCGAGCCCCAACGGGTGCCCTCAATAATGATCAGATGGTTCGGATCGACCTCGCGAATGGCGGCGGTGATACGCTTGAAGAGAGGCTCGAGCTTGGGATTGAGCGCGGCAACATTCAGGTAGTCAGCGATCGGCTCGTTCAGAAGGTCGTAACCAAGCACCGCCGTCTCGCCCTTATAGCGCTCGGCGAGCGCGCGCCAGAGGCGGACCGTCAGATCCTGGCTGGCTGCGTCCTCATAGACATAAGGATAGCCCCAACTGTCATCCATCACCGAGCCGGTCTGTCCGCCGGGTGCCGCGTGCAGATCGAGGATGGCGTAAAGCCCCGCCTCGCGGCACCATCCGATCACTTGGTCAAGCAGGCGGTAGCCGACGCCCTCAAGCGCCGGCGGCAGGCCACTGCCGACGAACAGACGGTAGCTGAAGGGGATCCGCACCGCGTTAAATCCGCTATCCTTGATGAATTGGATGTCGTCGCGCGTGACGTACGAATCGCGAAACCGTCGCCAGAACCGACGTGTCTCAAGATCTCCCATCAACTGATTGAGAATCATGGTGATCGCCCTGGCCGAGCGCGCACCCTCGAAATCGAACAAATACCCCTCGGGGACAAGCCAGTTTGCAAGGTTGATCCCCTTGATCCGCAGCGGCTGCCCGTCCGGGGCAATCAGTGCCCGTCCCTTGACCGAGACGAACGGCGAGAATGCGGGCTTGAGCGATTCGCCGATGTCGGTGGCGGAATGATCGTTCTCTGGCGCGTTGCCGTCGCTGAGCAAGGGCGCGCTCGCGGCGTGCGTCTCGACGCCGGTTCCGCCAAAAAGCAGACTCGCGATAAGACACACAATAACCATCTTTAGCGACATTCTACGCGGTAACGTCATGATTTTCCTTCGTGCTGCCGGTTGTGGCACGAGCGTAGTGGTGTGAATCCCATTCGGCTGTCCTGATCGGGGCAAGTGGGGCTTTTGTGCGCTGGCTCCTCCGAGGCCCCCCCTCGAGGCGGGATGGTGTGTATGCCCGACCGGGAACCTTGGTCGTTATACCACGACCAGTCCCGGCGTCTGTGATGTTGCACCCCCTGCCCGCGCTGTTCCGGCTGTTATGTGGTCGGATCAGGTCAAAGTCGACGTCCGCATCGACAGTGGAGTGAACGGCGCTCGACAGGCGGGCACGGAACGTCCAGAACAGCGGGGTCATGATCCGCTCCGCGACCGCCGATGATCTTCCGGCGCTCATCGACATCGAGAACCGGGCCTTTGTCTCCGACCGCATCTCGCGGCGGGCATTCCGCTATCTGTTGTCGAAGGCGAACGCCGAGACGCTCGTCGAGCAAACGGATGCGGGGGCCGTGCGCGGCTACGCCATCATTCTGTTCAATCGCGGCACTTCGCTCGCGCGACTCTACTCGATCGCTGTCGACCCGGCATGTCATCGGCAGGGGGTGGGCGCCGCCCTCCTCATCGAGGCTGAGCGGGTGGCGCGCGACCACGCAGCCGCCTACATGCGCCTCGAGGTGCGCGCCGACTCGACGGTCAACCAAGCCTTCTACCGGGCGCACGGCTTTCGCGTCTTCGGCATGCAACCGCATTATTACGAAGACGATGTCACCGCCGTGCGCATGGAAAAATCCCTCGCCCTGCCGCCCGATCCGAGCCTGATTCGCGTTCCGTACTATCCGCAGACGCTCGATTTCACCTGCGGGCCGGCGGCGGTACTGATGGCGATGCGCGCCCTCGATCCTGGCGTGCCGTTCGACCAGACGACGGAAATTCGCCTGTGGCGGGAATCGACCACCGTGTTCATGACCTCCGGTCTCGGCGGCTGCAGTCCGGAAGGGCTCGCTCTCGCGGCGCAGCGACGGGGGTTTTCCGTTGAGCTTCACCTCAGCGACCGCGGTGTCCTGTTCGTCGATTCCGTCCGCAGCCAGCGCAAGCGCGAAGTGATTCGCCTGGTGCAGGCGGATTTTCGCGAGCAATTGGCCACGAGCGGCGTCACCATCGTCCTGCGACCGCTGTCTTTGACGGCGATGCGGCGGAGTTGCGAAGACGGCAAGATTCCCGTGGTACTGATCAGCTCGTATCGCTTCGATCGCGCCAAGCAGCCTCACTGGGTGGTGGTGACGGGCTTCGATGAAACCTACGTCTATCTGCACGACCCCAACGTCGACGAAGACCTCGACAAGACTCCCACGGACTGCATGCAAATCCCTGTTTTGCAAAGTGATTTCAGTAAGATGGCCCGTTACGGAAAAACGCAGCAGCAGGCCGCGCTGGTGATCGGCAAGGAGCGGATCTGATGCCCTTGCACGTGATCGTCGTCGATCGTCGCTCCGACTTTCCGTGGCCGGCGCCGAACCGTTTCGTGACGACGGCGAAGGATTTCGTCAGCGAAGGCGCCCGTCGCCTGCCGGCCTCTGCCCGCGTGGTCAACCTTTGCGGCGATCTCGGCTATCTCAGTCTCGGCTATTACGCCTCGCTGCTCGCCGAAGCGCGCGGCCACAAGGTGATTCCCTCCGTCGAGGTCGTGCTCGACCTGCACTGGAAGCGCCTGTTGCGCATTGCGTTGCCCGAGGCGAACGAACTTGTCCGCCGCACGTTTCAAGCGCCGCCGGACGCGGCTGCACCGATCAGGGCGACGATTTTCTTCGGCATTCCGGACGACGGCCGCCTGACCGTCGCCGCGCGCCGCATCTTCGAGCTGTTCCGCTGTCCGCTCTTGAGCGTCGATCTGAAGTACAAGAACGGCTGGACGATCGAATCGATCGAACCCATCTCCATTCGCGACGTTCCCGCCGATCAGAGCCCGCTGTTCGCCGAGGCTTTCGACCGCTACACGCGGACGAGCTGGCGCAAGCAGAAGACGGCGGTACCAGCCCGCTGGTCGATCGCCATCCTGCACGATCCAAAGGAGAAGCTGCCGCCATCGAGCCCGAAGGCGCTCGAACGGTTCGTGCGCGCCGGCGCCCAGCTCGGCTGCGACGTCGAACTGATCACCCGCGCCGACTACGACCGCCTTCTGGAATTCGATGCTCTGTTCATCCGCGAGACGACGGCCCTCGATAACCACACCTATCGTTTCGCCAAGAAGGCGGAATCCGAGGGTATGCCGGTGATCGACGATCCGCGCTCGATCCTGACCTGCACCAACAAGATCTATCTCGCCGAACTGCTGCAGGCGCACGAAGTGCCCTGCCCGCGCACGCTGATCCTCGATCGACGGCGAATAGGTCGCATCGAGCGTGAGCTGGGCTTTCCCGCGGTGATCAAGATCCCCGACGGCTCGTTCTCCCGCGGCGTCTTCAAAGCCGCCGACGCAGCGCAGCTGGCCGCCATCGCCGAGCAGATGTTCAAGGACACCGACCTGATCATCGCTCAGGAATACATGGAAACGCCGTTCGACTGGCGGGTGGGGGTGCTCGATCGCAAGCCGCTCTACGTCTGCCAGTACTTCATGGCTCGCGACCACTGGCAGATCGTCAAGCACGGCACCGCCGGAGAAGAACCCGAAGCGGGCTCGTGCCGGACCCTTGCCATCGATGCCGCCCCGCCGAAGGTCATCGACATCGCCACCCGTGCCGCGAGCCTCATCGGCCCAGGCCTTTACGGCGTCGATCTGAAGCAAACCGAACGGGGGGTTTTCGTCGTCGAAATCAATGACAACCCGAACATCGATACCGGCATCGAGGACGCTGTGCTACGCGATGATCTTTATCGAGCGGTGATGGGCGAACTCGTCCGCCGGCTGGAACAGCGCATGCGGCCGGGAAAGTACCGGGCGCCACCGTTCAGTCCCGTACCGAGCGAAAACGCTGCCTCGCATGCCGCCGACGGGGGCGTCGATTCCGACGCTTCCCGCCCTGCATCCCCTGCTGCATCTCCCGGTACACCGTCTGCCGCGCGACGTTCGACACGCAGCGAATCGCACGCCGCCGGCGAGGCGATACCGAACGCCGGAAATAATTGAAACAAGAAAGCCGCCGCCGTGACACGCCCCAGACACGCTTCACAGGCAGTGTAACCGGCGTCAGAGACATGCGGGATCGCGGTAGCGGAGGCGCCGGCCAGTCGGACATCGCCTCGCACCATCCCGGACCATTTGCGGAGAACCCTGCCATGCGCGTCGGTGGAAAGCGAATCCTGCCCATCAGCGAAAGTCTGGCTCTGCGGCGCGATGCCTTTCCCGGAACACCGAAGGCGAAACCCATGGTCGGTCAGCCTGACGGCATTTGCAACCGTTTTGGGGCACCGAGGCTTGCAATCTCTGTCGATGTTAGGTATAATTCGCGCCATAGAGATTAAGAAATCTCTAATCTTCTGCGCGATTTATCTATCGAGCAAATAATCACGAAATCGTGTGCGCCTATAGAACGCACATTGGTCTTGGGCGGTAGTGTAGAATTCCTTCAATCTTCGTGCGGTCGTTTCTCTACGACCGGTAAACGTCTGCCGTGGGGAGGTGGCATTTCCTATGTCGCTGAGCAGCTTTTATCAATCGCTGACCATCGCCGGTACCGTCATCGCGATCGATACGGGAAAGCCGTCGTTCTCCGTCAAGGCCCGTAGTGGTGATGTCTTTGAGGCCTTCGTCGGCTCGGAGACCTACTATACGGTCATGACCAACCTCGACCAGCAGGGTCGGGACCGGGTTCCAGACCCCGAGGGGGTCTCTCGAGATAACTCCGTCGTCTTCCAATTGCAGAAATACGCCGTTGTCGGACGTCCGGTGTCGGTCGGCGGTGTCTATCAGGAGAACGGCGGGCATTCGCGCTTCGAAGCGCGGACGGTCTATCTGCTGCACTCCGATCCGCAGCGCTATCTCTTCGAAGAGACACACTGGTGGCTGTCGCAGGTCACACAAATGGCCGATCGCATCCTCGATCACCTGTTCGATGCGCGACGCAGCTACACCATCGATGATTTTTCCAAGTTCTATCGCACCAACCTTAATATCCTCGGTCAACACACCGACGATACGGTGCAGGAATGCGCGGTACTTTCCCGCCTCCTTTACGATCTCTCCTCCGCATACCTGATGACCGGCGCCGAACGCTACTTCCTGGCAGCGAAGGCGGCGATGAACTACATTCGCGAAGCCTTCCGCAGTCTGAGCCACGACGGCGAATACTGCTTCTGGGCCTACGGCCGCCGACGCAATCAGGAAGGCGAGAAGGGCGAGACGCTGCTCTTCGCCTCGCACGGGCCCGACGACGTCGGCACTATTCCGCTCTATGAGCAAATTTATGCCCTCGCCGGCCTTACCCAGTACTACCGCATTACCCAGGACTGGGAGGTGCTGGAAGACATCCGCCGCACGGTGAACAGCTTCCAAGCCTACTACTGGGATCCGCCGGCAGCGACCGAGAAAGGCTTCGCCGGCACCGGCGGCTACTATTCGCACCTCGATCCGGCGACGATGCGTCCCGACGACCCATCGATGGGCGACAACTGTGCCCAGAAGAACTGGAACTCGGTCGGCGACCATATTCCCGCCTACATGGTCAACCTGATCCTGACCCTCGATCCGCTGCCGCAGGGATCAGCCCGCGGGATGCTGGAAGAACTGTTCAAGAGGTGCATCGGCATCCTCGAGGAAACGTCGTCGCTGATTTGCGAGAAGTTCCCCGATCCGCAATCCGACTACGTCAACGAGCGCTTCCATGCCGACTGGACGCCGATCCATGACTACCGCTGGCAGCAGAACCGGGCGGTGGTCGGCCACAACCTGAAGATCGCCTGGAACCTGACGCGCTGCGCCTATTATTTCCAGCTCCAGGCGAAGCGGGCGCGCGACGGCGGGCGCGGCAACGATGCCACCGGCTACGACAAGCGCTCGCAGACGTGCCTCGACGTCGCCCGGCGCCTCGCCGACCGCATGGGCGAGGTCGGCCTCGACAAGATCCGCGGCGGCATCTTCGACTGCGTCTACCGCGAGCCGACCGGCGGCATGCCGACCCAGTTCGCATTGGGTGCCACCAAAGATTTCTGGCAGCAAGAGCAGGGCATCCTCGCCTACCTCATCCTGCATGGCGCCACGACCAACGATAAGCAATACCTGGAGCTGGCGCGCGAAAGTCAGACATTCTGGAACCTGTTCTTTCTCGATCGCGAACGGCAGGGCTACTATTTCCGCACCACGCCGGACGGCCTGCCGATCATCGACGGCCAGTACGGCATGAAGAGCAGCCACGCCATCGGCTATCACGCCTTCGAGCTCGCCTACCTCGCCCACGTCTACACCCGTGCCTTCGTCTCCGCCGGCGGGGGCAGCGACAACAGCTTCTGCCTCTATTTCAAGGTGATCCCCAATCCCAATCTGACTTCGATCAACGTGCTGCCGGACTTCATGCCTCCCGGCAAGGTCGAGATCTGCCGTATCCGCGCCAATGGTCTGGATGTGACCGACGCCCGCAAGCCCGCAGACGTCAACAACTTCCAGATTCCGCTCACCGGTCTGACGCCATCGACCGACGGCATGATCGAACTTGCCGTTTCGTTCAAGGGACTGGGCTCGTCGACGACCTAACGCCGATGCGGCTCGCAAAGACGCTCAGACGCAATACGCAAGAGGCAGGACATGACCGATAAACCCCTTGCCGGCAAGAAGGTCGCCGTACTGGTTGAAGCCCAGTACATTCCCGGCGAGATCAAGATTTATCAGGAGCGGTTCGCCAGCTACGGCGCCACCGTCGATCTGGTATCGCGCCTGTGGGGCCAGCCCTCTCAGCGCTTTTACAGCACGGTCGAGCCGGGCGTCATCGATCAGCCGGAATGGCTGGAGGTCACCAAGGACGTCGATGCGGTCAACCTCGACGACTATGCCGCCGTCGTCGCCGCAGCGAATTATACGACCGTGCGCCTGCGCTACTCGGAGCGCGAGATCACCACCGGCAACGCCGCCGAGGTGGCACGCAACGCGCCGGCGGCGCGCTTCTTCCGCCGGGCGATGCAAAATCCGAAGATCATCAAGGGGGCGCCCTGCCACGCCCTGTGGCTGCTCACTCCCTCGCCCGACCTGCTCGCCGGACGCAAGGTGATCTGCAATCCCGTCGTCCTCGCCGACGTGATCAACGCCGGCGCCATCTACACCCCCTGCCCCGCCGGCACGCCGCAAGCCTACCAGGTGGTGATCGACCGCGACTTGGTGACCAACCCCGGCTGGCACGCCTCGGACGCACTCGTCGATGCGATCAAGGATCTGATCGTCAATCCGCCGGCGGCCGTCCAGTCCGATCCTCCGCCGGCCGTGCGTGTTACGCCTGGCGAGCGCCGCATTCTCATCGTCCTTTCGGAATGGGGCTACTGGGGCGAAGAGCTGGTCGGTCCGCTCGGCGAGTTCGACAAGGTCGGTTACAAGGTCGACTTCTGCACCCCCAACGGACGCCGGCCGAACGCCATCCCGGTGAGCTGGGACCCGACCTTCTTCGATCCACCGCTTCAGCGCCCGGTGACGTCCGACAGCATGGCGGCGCGCGTCATCGAGATGGACGATCCGTCGACGGTTCAGGGCAAGCGGCTGGAAAATCCCATTAGTCTTGCCGACTGGTTCCCGCAGCGGCCCTACTTCGCCGCGCCCACCTTCGTGCGCGGCCTAGAGGCGTACAACCGCCTCAGGGTCGATGCCGAGCGCGGAATCGAGAAATACGACGCGATGCTGATCGTCGGCGGCTCGGGGCCGGTGGTCGACCTCGTCAACAACCAGCGGGTTCATGACCTGATCCTGGCATTCCTCGCCGCCGGCAAGCCGATCGGCGCCGAGTGTTATGGCGTCGCCTGCCTCGCCTTCGCCCGCGATATGAACATGCGCGAGAGCATTATCCGCGGCAAGCACGTCACCGGCCATTGCCTGGAATACGACTACCAGGACGGCACCGCTTTCGTGCAGGCACGCGGCCAGTTCCTCGATTTCAACATGGGTCCGCCACCTTACGCGCTTGAGTTCATCCTGCGCGACGCGACCGCGCCCGGTGGCGCCTACCACGGCAACTTCGGTCATCCGACGAGCGTCATCGTCGATTATCCGTTCATCACCGGACGCTCGACACCGGATAGCATCCTGACCGGACAGAAGATGATCGAGGTCCTGGACGGCAATCCGCCGCTGCGCCGCTGGGGCTGGTAACGCTGACCCGCCGGTCGGTGAGCACAGGCATGCGACCTATCGCCAGGCGATTACCGGCCTGCGATCACTGGCCTGCGATCACCCGGTATACGATCACCGGCCACCCCCGCTCGCGGGGTGGTCCATCGTCCACGCGGAGACAGGAGCGAGCGCCATGACGAGCGCAAACGGGCACCGCAAGCTCTTGGAGCAGATCCACGCCGAGGGCGTGACTTATCTATTCGGCAATCCAGGATCGAGCGAGGAAGGCCTGCTCGACGAAATCTCCCGGTTTCCCGAGCTCCAGTATATCTTGGGCCTGCAGGAGGCGGCGACGATCTGCCTTGCCGACGGCTATGCCCAGGCGACGCAGAAACCGGCGATCGTCCAGCTTCACTGTAGTGTCGGGACCGGTAACGCCATCGGCAGCATCTATCACGCCTGGCGACGCAAGACGCCGATGGTGGTGATATCGGGCGAGTCCGGCGCCGAGTTCGATCCGCTGGAAGCGCACATGTGGGTTGACCTCGTCGGCATGACCCGCCCGGTAACCAAGTACGCGGCGCGTGCCACCCATTCGTCCAGCCTGCTGCGGTTGTTCCGCCGCTGCTACAAGATCGCCGCCACCCCGCCCTGGGGTCCTGTGTTCATGTCGATTCCGCAAGACGTGCTGGATGCCGCGAATGACGAACCGGTGATCCCCACGACCCTGCTGGAAACGCGATCAGCCCCTGATCCGGCGCTGATCGCCGATGCTGCGGCACTCCTGTCCGGCGCCGAACACCCGCTGATCATCATCGGCGACGGCGTCTCCCACGCGCGCGCCCAGGGCGAACTTGTCTGCCTCGCCGAAACCATGGGCGCTCCCGTCTGGGGCTCGATGGCCTCGGAACTGATGATGCCGCACTCGCATCCGCTCGATGCCGGCAGCATGGGGCACATGTTCGGCACGTCGAGCGGGCGGATCGTCGAAAACGCCGATGCCGTTGTCATCTGCGGCACCTATGTCTTTTCCGACGTCTTCCCCCTCGTCACCAATCCCTTCCGCGCCGATGCAAAGATCGTCCACGTCGATCTCGATACGCACGCGATCGCCAAGAACCATCCGGTGACCATGGGCCTCGTCGCCGATCCGAAGCTGACGCTCGGCCAGCTCGCCGCGGCGCTCAGCGCGTGCATGACCGACGCGCAGAAGGCGGCGGCGAAAGATCGCATCGCGGTGGCGGCCAAGGCTAAGGAGGAGGCGCACGCCCGCGCCGTGGAGCAGGACCGGGCGCGGCGCGATGCCAGCCCGATGTACATGGCCGCCTTCGCTGAACCGCTGGCCGCAGCGCTGCCGAAGGACGCGATCGTCTTCGACGAGGCGCTCACTCATTCACCCGAACTGCAGCGCTACTGGCGGCCGGACGAGCCCGGAAGCTTCTTCTATACGCCCGGCGGCACCCTCGGTGTCGGCATCCCCGGTGCGGTCGGTCTCAAGCTGGCCCATCCCCAGCGCACGGTCGTCGGCTTCACCGGCGACGGCGGGGCGATGTATACCTATCAGGCGCTGTGGACTGCGGCGCACTACCGCATCGGCGCCAAGTTTGTCGTCTGCAACAACCGCAGCTATCGCCTGCTGAAGCAGAACCTCGTCGCCTACTGGCACGACCGCGCGGTCAATCCGCCGAACTTTCCGCCGCCATTCGACATCCATGAGCCGGGCATCGACTACGTCGCCATTGCCGCCGGCCTCGGCGTTCCGGGCGTGCGCGTATCCACCCCGGACACGGTTCCGGGGGCGATCCGTGCCATGCTCGATCACGACGGCCCGTTCCTGATCGAGCTGACCTTGGAGGACGGCGTGCCGCGCTAAGCCCGCGCACCGTAAAAGGCAAAACACTCAGGCAGAGAGACAAAACCCATCGCATCGAAAAGCGGTAGCGCATCGGAGCGGCAATCAGCCCGATGCCGGCGCCGCGCCGGAGGAGCAGGTCATGCATACGAACACGCTCTATAACGGCCGGGAGTGGAACGTCGAGCTCGATCGGCGAGCCAAGGTGAACAACGCCGATCTGCGTTATACCGTGCTGGGTGAGGGCGAGCCCGTCTTCTGCATTCACGGCACCAGCATCGCGGACAGCCTGATTACGCCGTTGCGTTTCTATCCGCCGCTGTTCGAGGACTACCAGCTCATCACCTACTACCGCGCCGGATATAACGGCAGCACTCTGGAAAAGAGCGCGCTCAGCATCGAAGAGGGCGCCGAGCACGTCAAACAGATGCTCGATCACCTCGGCATCGCCAAGGCGCACATCCTCGCCTTCTCCTTCGGCGGCGTCATCGCCTTTCAGTTCCTGCTCTCGTATCCCGAACGGGCGCACTCGGCGATCCTGCTCGAGCCGTATCTGCCGCGCGAGGAACCCGCGGCGGTGCAGGCGAACATCGACGCCTACAATCAGGCTATGGTGTTCTACAACGCTGGCGAAAAGCTGCGCGCCGCCCAGCGCTACATGGAACTCGTCTGCGGCCCGAGCTTCCTCGGCTCCGTCGACATGACCAATCCGCTCGACGTCTGGCAACGAGTCGAGGCGTGCGTGGACACGACGTTCAACGTCGACTTCGCGGCGATCAACAACTGGGGTTTCCGCATGTCGCAGGCCGACAGCATGGTCTCGCGCAAGCCGCAGATGCCGATCCTCGCGGCGATGGGCCTGGACAGCGAAGCGGCGATGCCCGGCTTTCGCGAAACCCAGCGGTTCTTGATGAGCTGGCTGCCGCAGGCCGAGCGTTGCGCGATCATGAACGCCACCCATGGCATGCAGAGCATGAACCCGCTTGCCGTCGGCGAAGGCATCTACGCGTTTTTGAAGCGGCATCCGATGTCCTGAACCGGCACGGAGCCCGGACCGTCTGAACCTCAACGTCTGAATCTGAGTGCATCGAGGAGTCGAGATGTCCAACGGCCGCGTCGATTACATCGTGATCGGAGCCGGAACCGCCGGCTGCATCGTCGCCGCCCGCCTGGCCGAGGAACCGGGCGCACAGGTAACCTTGCTCGAATTCGGCGGCATGGATACCAATCCGGCGATCTACGCCCGCGATATGAACGCCATGTTCAGTCTGTGGGCGCCGCAGGGTGCCGAGAACTGGGGCTACACCACGACGCCGCAGGAGGGGCTCGGCGGGCGCAGCATCGAGATCGCCCGTGGCAAGGTGCTGGGCGGCTGTAGCGCGGTCAACGCCATGATCTACATCCGCGGCAACCGGCGCGATTTCGATACCTGGAGCGCGCTGGGCAATCGCGGCTGGAGCTACGACGAGGTCCTGCACTACTTCAAGAAATCCGAGCGCTACCATGGCCCGGCCTCGCCCTATCACGGTGATCGCGGGCCTCTGCCGATCATCGACTACCGGACGCCGTCGGCCGTCGGCCACGCCTTCATCGAGGCGGCGGCGACGCTGGGAGCCGGCCAGACCTACAATGACTTCAACGGCGCGGCGCAGGAGGCGGGCGCGGGCTTTTACCAGTCGACGCGCACGACCGCGGGCGTCAGGGCCACCGCCGCCTCGGCGTTCATCCGTCCGCTGATCGGACGCGAGGGTTTCCAGCTGCTGACCGGCGTGCGTGTAACCCGGCTGATCGTCGAGAACGGACGGGCGCGCGGCGTCGAATATGCCGGACCAAACGGCGTCGTCACCCTCGGGGCCGAGCGCGAGGTGATCCTTTGCGCCGGCGCCTTCGAGACACCGAAGCTGATGATGCTCTCCGGCCTCGGTCCCGCCGAGCAACTCAAGCGCCACGGCATCCGGGTGATCGCAGACCTGCCCGGTGTCGGCCAGAACCTGCAGGACCACATGCTGCTCGGGGTTGGTTATGAGAGCCTCGCGCCGCTCGATCCACCGGAGATGCTGGCCGAGGCCGGCCTCTTCCACTGGACGCGAACAAGCGCGGAGCAGACGTCGCCGGACCTGCAGTACTTCTTCGGCCCCGTCCAGTTCGTCGCCGACGAATACCGGACGGACGGACCCGGCTTTACCTTCGCGCCGATCGTCTCCCAGCCGCTCAGCCGCGGGACGGTCAGCCTCGCTTCGGCAGATCCCGCCGCCAACGCCGTCGTCGATCCCTGCTACCTCAGCCGGGACGAGGACGTTGCCGTGTTCGAGTACGGCATCCGCTATGCCCGCGAAATGGTGCACACCAGCGCCTTCGACGGTCTGCGCGGCCGCGAGCTCGCTCCCGGCGACGCGATCACCAACTCGGAGGATCTGCGAACCTATATCCGCCGCGTCTGCTCGACCGTCTGGCATCCGATCGGCACCTGCAAGATGGGCACCGACGCCGCGGCGGTGGTCGATGGACAGCTTCGCGTGCGGGGCATCGAGGGCCTGCGCATCGCCGATGCCGCGGCGATGCCCAAGCTGGTCAACGGCAACCCCAACGCTGCGATCATGATGATCGCCGAGAAGGCGGCCGACATGATCCGCAGCGCGCGGAGCACCGTCGCTGACGCCGCGGTCGCAACCGCCTGATCACGGGACATCCTTGGCTCAGAGTGCGACGCAAAGAGGGCAATCGTCATGATCCATCAGTTCATCTTCGCCCACCCGCGGCCGGGCATGTCGGAAGAGGCGTTCCAGCGCTACTGGGTGGAAATCCACGCCGTGCGCTATGCCAGCCGCATCCCGCAGATCCGCCGCTACCTGGTCGATACCCGCATTCCGCTACCGGGGGAGAGCGGCGAGCCGATGTGGAGCGGCGTCGCCGAGATCTGGCTCGCCAATGTCGAAGAACAGCTCGCCTCACTGCAGACGCCGGAGTTTCTGCTGGGAGCGCGGGCGGACGAGCCCAACTGGGCGGCCTTCTGGCTGACGCGGGGGCTCGATACTTACGCCCATGTCCTCCTGCCCGGGCCACCCGAGACGCGCGACAGCAAGATGGTCAAGCTGCTGCTCCTGTCCAAGCGCCGCGAGGGCCTGCCGCTCGAGGCATTCCGCGAATACTGCCTCGGCACCCACGCCGCCAAGGTCATGCACGTGCCCGGCCTGCGCCGCTACGTCCAGGGCCACGTCGTCGATGGCTTCTATTCGGTCGGCGAGGCGGTACTCGACTGCGTCGAGCAGCTCTGGTTCGATGACCTCGACGCGCTGCTCGCCGCCAACCGCTCGATGGAACACCAGATCGTTCGCGCCGACTACCGGCTGTTCACCGAGGAGCGCTACCTGCACGAGATGATCGTCCGCGAGAACTGGATCATCGGCCCGGCCGAGCGGCCGTACGTGCCCGGCGTGCCGGCGCCGGCGCTCGACTGAACCGGTGCACGGCTGAAGCGTCCAGCCTGAATTGTCTGATTGAACCGATGGCCAGGGGGAGATGCGGGTTATGTCGCTGGAAAGTGTCCTGACGTTCTTTCGCGCCGCGCGTGATGATGCGGGCCTTCTCGCCCGCTACGATCAACGCACGCTGAGCGAACTGGTATTTCACGCCAAGAACGACGGCTTCGATTTTAGCGCCTGGGACCTGGCAGAAGTTTCGGGACGCATCGAGGCCAGCGTCATCCTTGCCAAGGACCGGGATCCGTTCGACGGCTCGGCCCGGCTGTGGCGGCGGATGTGGGGGCGTTATCATCTCGGCTACCTCGTCGAACAAGTCCGCCGGCACTCGGACGACGAGCTGACCGCGCTGATCGCGACGCGCCAGGAGGCCGCATCATGAGCGCGCGCAACCTGATCACCTTCCTGCGCACCGTCGCCATCCGCGCCGACGTCCTCGACGCGCTGAAGCGGCTCGGCAAGGACGAGGTCATCGCCACCGCCGCCGCCTACGGTCTGCCGTTCAGCGAAGCGGAGTTCGACCGCGTCATCTGGGACCTGGAAATCCGCCTCGCCGAAAAGCGCGGCGAGGCGTTCGATGCCCACTTCCCGCTTTGGGAGACGATGTGGGGCCGGCACTACTTCGACTATCTCGTCGTCGACATGATGCCCAGCCTCAGCGACGCGGACATCAGTGCGGTTCTGGCAACCTACGCAACGACGGGCACAACTGCGGCCACAACGACGGCTTAAGCGCCGCCGCCGTGCCGCGCGCATGACGCGGGCGGCGGGCGACGCCGAAGGCCGCGGCTGACAAGGAGCGATCCATGGCAGACACTTACGATTTCGTCATTGTCGGCTCGGGCGCGGGCGGCTCGACCCTCGCCTACCGACTGTCTGAGATGGCCGGGGCGTCGATCCTGGTATTGGAAGCCGGGACCGGCGATCTGCCCGAGGCGGTCGAGGTGCCGTGGCGGTGGAACGAGTTGCTGCTGACCGAGATCGACTGGGCCTACCAGAGTGTCCCGCAACCGGGACTCAACAACCGGCAGGTGTATTCGGCCGCCGGACGTGCCACCGGCGGCGGCTCGTGCGTCTATCACATGATGCACGTGCGCGCCCGACCCGCCGATCTCGACAACTGGGCCTACGACGGCTGCGCCGGCTGGTCGTTCAACGAGTGCCTGCCGTATTTCCAGCGCTCGGAAAACCAGCTCGACAACACCAATCCGACCGCCGGCAAGAGCGGGCCGATGACGGTGATCAACGCCAAGGACATGGGCAACCCGACCTCGCAGGTGTTCCTCGACGCCTGCGCCGAGCTCGGCTATCCCGTCGTCGAGGATTTCAACCGCACGCCCTTCGGCGCCGCTTGGCACCACGTCGACATCAAGGACGGGCGGCGCGGCGGCGTGCTCACCTCGTACCTCCGCCCCGCCCTCGCCCGCGGCAACGTCACCCTCAAGACCCACACCTACGTAACCAAGCTGCTGCTCGACGGCACGCGCTGCACCGGCGTGCAGTACGTCGAGAACGGCCAGCCGGTCGAGGTGAACGCCAGCCATGAGGTCATCGTCTGCGGCGGCGCGATCGAAACGCCGAAGCTGCTGCAGCTCTCCGGCATCGGCAACGCCGAAGCCTTGGGCCGGCTCGGCATCTCCACCGTCGTCGACCTGCCGGGCGTGGGCGAGAACTTCCACGACCACCCGCTGGTCATCGGCCCGTTCGGCCGCATGGCCGAGCCCGGCACCGATCCGCGCGGCAACATGACCGAGGTCGGCCTGTTCTGGGGATCGCAGCCGAACCTGCTCGTCCCCGACCTCGAGATCTGCCTCGTGCATCGCGCGCCGTTCGGCGATCAGTTCTTCGCCAACGTCGTCAACCGCTTGCAGACCGGCCAGCCGATCACGCCGGTCACCCAGCTCGTCGATCCGCACGTGATCTTGAGCCTGCCCGGCCTCGTCCAGCCGCTCTCGCGCGGCTATGTGCGCCTGCGCAGCGCCGATCCCACGGTCGCGCCGGACATCAGCTGCAATTACGGCGCCGAGCCATTCGATATCGATCGCATCGTCACCATGGTGAAGATCGGCCGCGACATCTATCGCACCCGCGCCTTCCAGCCGCTGGGCCTGGTCGAGATCGGCCCCGGCCCCGACGTCGTCACCGATGACCAGCTTCGGGTGTGGGTGACGGAAAACGTCGGCTCCTACTATCACTTCGTCGGCTCGTGCAAGATGGGGGTTGATCGCATGGCCGTGGTCGATCCGGAACTGCGCGTGCGCGGCATCGAGAACCTGCGCATCGCCGACGGCTCGGTGATGCCGACGATCCCCAGCGGCAATCCACATACGACGATCGTGATGATCGGCGAGCGCGCGGCCGACTTCATCAAAGCCAGGCACTGATCCGCATCCGGATGGCGAAGCGGCCGGCACGCCGCTCCGCGGTTCGATCCGCAACAAGGAGGCCAACGCCATGGACACCTTCGAGCTCGGCAATTTCCGGCTGACGTCGGGCTATACGATTCCCAACGCCAAGCTGGCCTATACCACCCACGGCACCCTGAACGCGGCGAAGGACAACTGCGTCGTCTTTCCCAACTTCCTCGGCGGCAACGACGCGGCGCTCGAGATCTATATCGGCGACGGTCTGGGTCTCGATCCGGCCAAGTACTTCATCGTCCTGCCGGGCCAGTTCGGTAACGGCTTTACCTCCTCGCCCTCCAATACCCCCGCCCCCTTCGATCGCGGCGCCTTTCCCCAGACGACGATCGCCGACGACGTCATCGCCCAGCACCGGCTGTTGACCGAGCACTTCGGCATCGAGCAGGTCGCCCTTGTCCTCGGCTGGTCGGTCGGCGCGCTGCAGACCTACGAGTGGGCGGTGCGCTTCGCACCGATGGTCAAGCGCATGGCCTCGATCGCCGGCGCGCCACAGCCCTCGCCGTGGACGCTGCACTGGCTGCGCACGGTGATCGAAGAGCCGATCGTCACTGATCCGGCCTGGAACAACGGCTTTTATGCCCAGGCGACGGATGTGCAGGCCGGGCTGCGCCGACAGGGGCACTGCATGGCGCTGACCCTGCCTCCCCTCTCCTACTACCACGGCGATATCCTCCAGCGCCTCGGCTTCGGCTCGGTCCAGGACTTCGTTCGCGGCTTCTTCGAGGGCTTCATGATCGGCCAGGATCCCAACAACCTGCTGATCCAGGCGCGCAAGGCACTGCTCGCCGATCCCAGCGGCGGAACGGGTGACATGGCGGCGGCGCTCGGCAAGATCACGGCGAAAACATATATCGCCGCGTTCAACGGTGACGTGATGTTTCCGCCGCAGGACTGCGTCATCGACGCGCAGCGCATCCCCGGCGCCCAGTACCGGGAGATCACCAGCACGTCGGGCCACCTCACCACGTTCGGCTTGTTCCCGGAAGACCACCAGGCGGTCGACGCCGCCATTCGCGAGGCACTCGCGCTTTAGGCCAAAGCGAAATCCGGCTCGCGTCGGGAGGTTCGCTTGCGATTCCATCACGGAGGACTGTCATGGCGTTGATACCCGTGCATTTCGAATACCGGACCGGGCTGCGCGACACACTCTTCCTCGGCGCCCGGCTGACCGGCAGCTGGAACGGCCAGGGGCTTCTGTCCGATCAGTGGGCAAGCATGCCGATGCAAGCGTTCACCGCTGACGACGGCTGCCCCGCCTTTCGCCTGCTCGTTCGCCTCGACGACAGCCAGATCGGCCGGACGTTCCAGTGGGGCGTGGTGCTGTCGACGCAACAGAACCCCGAGGTGTGGGGTATCACCAGCGAGATCGACGATCCGGCGTCGACCACGCGCAACCGCAGCTTCGTGCTCAGCGGTGCCGATCAGATCGTCACTTACTACCTGACCCATTGCCGGCGCCTTGGCGCCAACAAGCAGTTCGCCGACGGTGTGGCGCAACCGGGCATTCGCTTCGCCGTTTGGGCGCCGAACGCGCGCAACGTCGAGCTTGTCCGCGGCGAGGTCGCTGGCGGCTACATCTGGAACGACGGTCGTGGCGTCACCGCCGCGATTCCCATGCACCACGTCGAGGACGGCGTTTGGGCAACGGATATCGACGACGCGCCGGAGCTCTCCGATTTCGCCCGTTTCGATCATACGCCCTATATGTTCCGCATCACCAAGGACGACGGGCAGGTCGCCTATCGCACCGATCTCTATTCGCGCTGCCAGCTCGGCAGCGGCCGCATTGATCCCGAGACCAACCCGCAAGGCTGGAGCGGCCGGCGCCAGGACCTCGACGGCGCCAAGAGCTGCTCTGTCGTCGTCGATCCGGAGCAAGTGGTCGAGCCATTTCGCCAGCTCGACGCGCAAGGCCAGCCGGTCTGGCCGGAAACCCAGTGGCAGAGCGACGCGGCGTTCTGGGCGGACGAGTTTCGCGCCGATCGGCCGATGCCGACGCGGCTCGACGAGCTCGTCATCTATGAACTGCACGTCGACGGCCTCGGTGCCGGGCGCAATCCGCGCGGCATGCTCGACGACGCCATGCAGATGCTCGATTACCTCGCCGACCTCGGCATCACCGCCGTCGAGCTGATGCCGTTCTCCGAGTACGAGGGCTGGGCCGGCTGGGGCTACGGCACCTCGCATTACCTTGCGATCGAATATGCCGGTGGCGGGCGCGACCAGTTCAAGCACTTCGTCAAGGCCTGCCACCAGCGCGGCATCGCGGTGATCTTCGACGTCGTCTACAACCACTTCACCCATGACGGCGAGCGGGCCGAATGGGCCTACGATTCGAATACGCCCGAGAGCAACATCTACTTCTGGTACGAGGGGCGCGCCTCGGACTACCCCAACGCCAACCCGCCGGGCAGCGGCGGCTTCATCGACAACATGTCGACCGGCTACGCGCCGCGGTTCTGGGACGAGATGGTGCGCAAGATGTTCATCTCCAGCGCCGCCGCCCTAATGAGCGAATTCCACGTCGACGGCTTCCGCGTCGACCAGACGACCTCGATCCATTCCTACGCGGTGCTGCACGCCGACGGCCGCGCCGCCAACAACGCGCGCATCTTCGGCGCCAAGTTCCTGCGCGAGTGGTCGCGCACCTTGCGGCTGATCCGCCCGAACGTCTTCCTGACCGCAGAGGACCATTCAGGCTGGGCTGCGGTCACCCAGTCGCTGGATCAGGGCGGCATGGGCTTCGATGCGGTGTGGTACGCCGACTACTACCATCACCTGATCGGCGACGCGCAGAACGATTCGAGCCGGGCCCGCCTGCTGCATTTCGCCGGCTACGGCGATAATCGGCCGCTGAGCATGACCTGGTTCGCCGGCGCACTGACGGCTTCGGCCAACGGCCGGGTGATCTATCACGAGTCCCACGACGAGGCCGGCAATTCCTACTATCAAGAAAACGGCCAGGACGTCCACTCGGCGCGGACCATCGTCGCCGCGGTCAACGGGGCCGTCCTCGAGGGCGAGACGCGGCGCTACGCCGAGGCCCGCGTGCACTTCGCCGCCGGCATCACCCTGCTGGCGCCGGGCGTACCGATGTTCTTCATGGGCGAGGAGGTGGGTGCACAGCAACCCTACCGTTTTGACGACTTTCTCGACCATCGCGAGGATTTCCAGGCGCTGCGCGCGAACTCGGGCGCGCGCCTCTTCCGCTTCTACCAGGACGTCCTGCGGCTCCGCCGCGCCCACCCCGCCTTCCGCTCGCACCAGTGCGAGACGGTGCACGTGCACGACCAGAACCGGATCCTCGTCTTCCGCTGCTGGACGATGGGCGAGGAGATGCTGGTCGTCGGCTGTCTGAACGACTGGTCGTTCCGCAACGGCTACCGGATTCAGGACACCCGCATCGCCGACGGCCAGTGGCGCGAGATCTTCAACAGCGACGCCGATACGTACGGCGGCACCAGCATGCTCAACGGCGGCGCCATCGCCTCCTCCGGCGGCGTCATCACCATCAACATTCCGGCGAACAGCGTTCTGGTGCTGCAACGTCAATAACGATCCGCCGCTCGATTCAGCGTGTCGCGTGATCAGGGGGAATCGACATCATGCCGACGATCAACGGTACGATGATGCAGGCGTTCCATTGGGACTATCCCGACGACGGGCGGCTGTGGGACGAACTGGCGGCCAACGCCGACGCGCTCGCCGCCGCCGGCTTTACCGCCCTGTGGCTGCCGTCGCCATGCAAGGCGATGGACGGGCCGCGCGATGTCGGCTATGCGACCTATGATCTCTTCGATCTCGGCGAGTTCGACCAGAAAGGCGCGGTCCGCACCAAATACGGTACGCGCGCGCAACTGACGGCCGCGGTGCAGGCGATGCATCAGGCAAGCCTGCAAGTCTATCTTGATACGGTCTTCAACCACAAGGGTGGCGCCGACGGCACCGAGGTGGTTTCAGCCACCCCGGTTTCCAGCGACAACCGCAACATCGACGTCGGCCCGGCGCGCGACATCGAAGCCTGGACCCAGTTCACCTTTCCCGGGCGCGGAGCGACCTACTCTGGTTTTCAGTGGCACTGGTATCACTTCGACGCCGTCGATTTCGATCAGCGCACGGGCGATCGCTCGCTTTTTCGCCTGCGCGACAAGACCTTTGATACGCCGGTCGATCCCGAGCGCGGCAATTACGATTACCTGATGTTCGATGACCTCGATATGGATCGAGATGAAATCCGCGCCGAATTGCGCGCCTGGGGCGACTGGATTCTGCAGGCGCTCGCCGTCGATGGCTTCCGTCTGGATGCTGTCAAGCACATACGCTTCCCCTTTTTCGTCGAATGGCTTGACCATGTTCGCACGGCGCGGAGTTCGCTGTTTGCCGTTGGCGAATACTTCACCGGCAATGTTGCAACGCTGCGCTGGTTCATCGAGCAGACCGGCCGGCGGATGGCGCTGTTCGACTTCCCGCTGCAGTTCGCCATGCGCGATCTCGGCCGGGCGAGCGGCGGGCTCGACATGCGCCAGGTGTTCAACGGCACGCTGGTCGCACAAGACCCGGAACTGGCGGTCACCTTTATCGACAATCACGACACCCACCAGCAAAACCGTCAGGACGACGCGGTTCCGGAATGGTTCCGTCCGCACGCCTACGCCTTAATCCTGCTGCGCGAGGGCGGCTATCCGTGCGTCTTCTATCCCGACTACTACGGCGGTGGCGGGCGGACCGCCATGCGCTCGATCCTCGATGCCTTGCTGGCGGCGCGCCGCGACCACGCCTACGGCCAGCAGACCGACTACCTCGACGACGGCAACGTCATCGGCTGGACGCGCGCAGGCGACACCGATCATCCGAACGGCCTTGCGGTGGTGATGTCCGACGGGCCGGGCGGCAGCAAGACCATGCAGACAGGACGGCCCAACACCACCTTCGCCGAAGTCGTCGGCACCGTCGGCGGTACGGTTACGACCGATGCCGGCGGCAACGGTGCCTTTCGCTGCAACGACCGCACCGTCTCGGTCTGGATCGCGCGCTAGCCGGGCGTAGCCGTCGCAAGCCAGCCGGAACGCGGGTTAGCGGGCAACGAAGCGAAACCCGATCAGCATGATGCCAACGGCGGCTATCCAGCTGCCGACGGCGCGCACGCCGATCCGCCGCCAGCCAACGTTTGACTGCAGGAAGGCGGTCGTCAACGCCGTTGTCAGGGCAATGAAGACCCAGCCGACGGTGGTCACGCCGAGGATGAACAGCAGGTGATTGGTTGCGGGCGTCATCGCCGTGCCGTTCTCGTAGCCGTGGGTTAGACCGAACACCAGGCCGGCGGCGATGAGGACGGGTGCCGGCAGCGGCCAAGCGGCGGCAACCAGCAATCCTACCACGGCAAAGGAGGCGATGTTCGCCTGCGAGACGATGGGTTCCGTCGGCACGAACCAGGCGAGCGCGGCGCCGACGAACAACCCGAGCGGAAAGGCGAGCAGGATCCAGCGGCCGGTCCGCGGGCCCTGCATGCCGGCGAGGATACCGATGGCAAGCCAGGGCAGGGCGTGCTCCATCGCCGTCAGCGGGTGCATGGCGCCGCCGTAGAAGTCGCCGAACCGGGTACTGACAAGGTGCGCTTGCGCCGCCGCCGGCGCCAGCAGGAAAACGGCGAGCAGGCCGATCCGAACGAACCCACCCATGCTCGGGCCCCTCATGCTCGGGCCCCTCATGGTCAGGCCCCCCATGGTCAGGCCACCGGACCGAAGGTGGCGTAGAGGAAGTAGCTGCCGACGATGGCGATGACGAGACCACAGGCGCGCACGAGCCGTTCGCCCATCGGCCAGGCAATCAAGGTGCCGATGGCGATGCCGAGCAGATGCAAGAGGCCGGTGGCGAGAACAAACCCTACACCGTAAGCGACCGGATTGGCGGCCGCCGGCAGTTCCTGACCGTGCGCGTAGCCGTGGAAGATGGCGAAGATGCCGGCGAGGATCGCGGCGATCCAAAAGGGTGCGCGCACCCGTAATGCGACAACGAGCCCCAGCACGATGGCGGACAGGGCGATGACGATCTCGACCGCCGGCAGCGGCACCCCCGTCACCCCCAGCAGACCGCCGACCGCCATCACCAGCGGGAAGGTGATGGGCAGAACCCAGATTCCCGGGCGGCCAAGCTGGGCGCCCCACAGGCCGACGGCAACCATGGCGACGAGGTGATCCGGGCCAAACAGCGGATGGGAGAATCCGCTGACAAATCCACCGGCGACGCCCGCCTGCTGGTGGGCAAAAGCCGGCTGGGCTGCCAGCAGAACGATCACGCCCCAGACGAGCGCGAGCCATCGGTTGCGAATGATTTGCGACACCCTACCCCTCCTTCAGGTTATGAAGATTTTTCCCATGCGGGTTAGGAACCAGAAGCTGGCGACGGCGCCGATGGCGTAGGCGGGCACCGGCGCGCACCATCGGGGCGCCTGCGCCTGCACCGTCCGGTGTGCCCACATCACGGCGAGAACGAGGAGCACGAAGGCGATCTGGCCGATCTCGACACCGAGATTGAAGAACAAAAGCGCGAACGGCAGTGTCGCCTGCGGGATACCGAGCGTGCTCAACGCGCTGGCGAAGCCGAGGCCGTGCAGCAGACCGAAGGAGAAGGCGACCGCCCAGGGATGGCGTGCCGTCAGCCCCACCTGACCCCCCTGCAGCTTGACGATCTCGACACCGACAAAGACGATGCTGAGCGCGATCGCGGCGTTGACCGCCCGCTCGGGAACGACGATCCAGCCGAAGGTTGCCGCTGCCAGCGTCAGGCTGTGGGCGACGGTAAACGCGGAGATTGTCTTGATCAGCATCCGCGTGCTGCGCACCAGCCAGATCAGCCCGAGAACGAACAGCAGGTGATCGACACCAAGCAGAATGTGATCGATACCGAGGGTGATGTAGGTATCGGCGATTTCGCGCCAGCCGGTGAAGTTGTGGCCCGGGTCCTGCGTGACCGTCAGCGTCGGGCTTGCCGGCGTCAGCGTGTACGTGCGCGTGCTCTTGTCGAGAAGCGTCACCCGAAACATCACCGCCGACTGCTTGCTTCCCATCCCCTCGAACCCGAGGGTTCCGTTCAACCCGCGCTCGCCACAATCAAGGCGCGGGGCAACCCACGTGCAGTGCGAGGGAAAAACCGGCGATAAGCCCTGTTCGTCGAGGCCCGACGTCAGCGTCCAGCGGCCGATGAATACACCAGGGCGAAATTCCTTCAGCGACAGCACCGCCATTGACAGCTCGTGGCCGAAGGCGGGCGGCGTTGCGATAAGCGGAAACGCAATTCCGACCAGCCAGAAGAGGATCAGCCGCACCACGGCATTACCGCGCCGGGCAGGCCGCCGGGCGAAGACCATATGGGTCATCCGCCTTCCTCCGGCCGGTGAACCTCGTAGTTGGTGCCGAGTTCCTTGACCGCGCTTAGCGCCAGATGCCGCTGGCGGTCATCATGCCATTCGCTTTCGATCTGCTGGCGGGCAAGATCGAAGTCCACAGGCTTCGCTGCGATGATCGCATCGACGCGGACGATATGCCATTCGTCGTGGTACGGAACCGCCTGCCATTCGCCGCGTGGCAACTGGGTCAGCGCGTCGGCGAAAGCCTCGTCGAACGCGGCGACAACCGTCTCGCGCGGCCGTTCGCGATAGACGCGTACGCGCTCCCGCAGCGATTCCGGCTCTTTGCCTTCGGTGATGGCGCGGAGCGTCTCCTCGGCGAGCCGGCGGGCCTCCTCGCCATGCCCGTCGACGCGTACGTCAAAAAAGTCATAGCGCTCCGGCTCACCGAAGCGCGAGCGATGCTCCTCGTACCAGGCGCGCAGTTCGGCGTCCGTCGGCGGCTCGATCACGACGTTGTTGAAGACGACAAGCCGCATCTTGTGGATCACCCGCTCGCGGATCATGTCGTCGCCCTTGTCGAGGCCGAGCGCGCGTCCTTCACGATAAAGGATTTCGTTGATCGTCCAGCCATCGATCAGCTCGTTCAGCTCCGGGCGCGTCGGCGGGCGGCCACGGCTGGTTTCGAACTGCGTCGACAGATCACGGATCACCGCCGCATCGACGACGATGTCACGATCGCCACTGCGCGGATGTGCCACGGCATCGACGGCGAGGATCAGCAGTCCGAGGACGAGAAAGTGCAACAGCGGTTCACGCCGTGCCGAACGCAGCGTGGTCTTCATCCCTGCAGATCGAAGCTCCGGTCTCATGATCAGAAGCAGCGGTCTCAAATCGCCGCGACGATCACGCACGGGCGGATCGCCGTCGGCGCCACCGCCGACAGCGGCAAAGAAGCCCCCGCCATGACCGGAGTCAACGCCCGCTCCGCCCGCATTGCGAGAATTCTTCCGGCCGTCACCAGACGGTCATCGAACCTTCATCCTGGCTTCGCCGCTCATTCACGTGAAAGCGCTAGATAGTCGCAATGACGCGCCGATCGCTGGGGAGCATGGGCGCACCGTGGTGTTCCGGTCGCTCGATGGAGGAGGGATATGCAAAACTCGATAATCACGCGCAATCTTATGTCCGGCGTGGCCCTGGCCGCTCTGGTCCTGGGATTCCCCGCCGCTGCGGTTCAGGCGAACGAACTCACCTACTGGGCGGGTGATTTTCACAACCATACGACGTGCTCGGACGGTTCGACATCGGTCCGCGTGCTGATCGACCAGTCGCTGCTCACCTACGACCTCGACTGGATGTCGGACTCCGGCCACGGCGGGGCTTACACTCGCGATTGCCGCTTCAGCGATCCGGAATATGACGGTCCGGCGACCGGCGACGGCGAGTTTTGGGTCGATACCATCGGCGCCTCGGCGATCAAGGGCGACTACGTCGAGGATGGCGGCATCCAGGCGATGTGGCGCTGGCAGAGCATTCAGGAATTCAACTATCCTGAGGACTTCAAGGCTCACAAGGAAATCGGCAAGGTCGTCTACCAGGGCCTCGAGACGATCGTTCCCGGCCACGAGCACGCCAGCACGACGATCATTGCCGGCCAGTTTCCAAAGAGCGGCGCGATCGGCAATGCCAATGCCATGGCCGAATTTGAATACCTCTTCGACCGCGACGACGACGACACCAGCGAGGGCGGCGGCCAGGGCTGGACGGGCAAGATCCCCAACGGCGCCGGCAACGATGCCGGCGGACATCCGAAGGCGGTGAAGAGCGTCGAGTGGATGCAAGCCAATTATCCGACGACCTCCTACAACGTCCCGGCGCACGTCGAACGGCAAGGCCCGTTTGATCCGAACGGCAACGCCGGCTGGAACGTCGAGCACTTCCGCGATTACAACAACGCTGGCCCGGACGTCTCCTTTGGCTTTGAGAGCCAGCCGGGGCACCAGGCGGTCGGCAATCGCGGCGGCTACACCCCGAGCCGGACCTTCGGCGGCACCTACGGCGGCACCGGCTATTACGCTGCCAAGGTCGGCGGCATGTGGGACGCGCTGCTCGGCGAGGGCCGCAACTGGTGGTTCTTCGCGTCGTCCGACTGGCACAACCGCGGCATCTTCTCCCCGTTCGACACGGCAACGACGGGCGACTTCTGTCCCGGCGAATACCAGAAGTCCTACATCTATGCCGCCAATCCGAAGCTGACCGCACAAAAGGTCGTCGACAAGCTGCGCAGCGGCAATGCCTACTCCGTGCAAGGCGATCTGATCGCCAACGACCTGAAGTTCCAGGCGTGCATCTACGGCAATTGCCCGAACGAGCGGGCGACGATGGGCGAAACGCTGACCGTTCCTGCCGGCTCGGACGTGCGGGTCTGGCTGTACGTCACCGATCCGAGTGGCACCAACCACAGCCCCTATTCGTTCCCGAACCCGTCCTTGCTTCAGATTGGCATCAACCAGCCGCTGAACGCTCCGGTGCTCGATCACGTCGATCTCATCGCCGGCGACGTCACCGGTAAGATCGATCCGTCGGACGCGAACTACACCAACCCGACCAACGCTTCGACCAAGATCGTCGCCACCTTCAACGACACCACGTGGTGGAAGGTGAACGGCGACCAGCGGGTCATCTCCTATGTCCTGCACAATGTGCAGAAGGACATGTACGTCCGCGCCCGCGGCACGAACCTGCCGTATGGCACGCCGAACGAAACCGACGCCGACGGCAACCCGCTGGCCGATAGCAACGCCGACAACATCCTGTGCACCGATGCCGCCTGCCCGGCCCATCTCGACCGCGGCGACGGTGTGAAGATCGTCAACTACGACGTCGAAGCCTGGGCCGATCTGTGGTTCTATACGAACCCGATCTTCATCAAGGTTGCCGGCTCGACGGTGGCGCGCGCGGCGGCGGCGAAGACGCAAGGCTAGTCAACCCGGCTGTTGTTCGACGGCACCTTGGGGGCGCTCAGGGGCGGATCGCCGCATTCTTCCCCACCCGGTGCCGCAACCGCGATCGAATTGGAGAGGAGCCCGCGGCAGGGCTCCCCTCTTCGTACGTTCTGGCGTTCATGGATTCTCCCTCCTCCACCCTTCCCGTCGTCGCCGACGGTGCGCCAGCGCCGACGACCAAAGAGCCGATACCCCAAGGGCCGGCAGGCCAATCGCTCACGGGCAAATCAGCGGTCGTCGGCCTGCTTGTTCTGAGCTTCCTGTCCGGTTTCGCCGGCCTCGGTTATGAGATCGTCTGGACGCGCATGCTGAGCGTGACACTCGGGCACGAGATTTTTGCCGTCCTTGCCGTCATCGCCGCGTTCTTCATCGGTCTTGCGCTTGGCGCCTGGACGCTCGACCGGTGGATCTGTGCCAGCCGCGTTCCGCGACGCTGGTATGCCGCCCTGGAGCTCATCATCGGCGCCTCGGCGCTCGCCCTCGCGCACCTCATCCCCTGGGCGAGCGGCCTCGCGCCGCGCCTGCTCGGCACCGATCCCGCGCCGGTGCTGCAGTGGAGCGTTGCCTTCGCCCTGCCCTTCTTGTTGCTGCTGCCGGCGACCGCGGCGATGGGCGGAACACTTCCGGCGCTCGAGCGACTGATTACGGGCATGGGCCGAGGCAACCGCTGGGTCGGTGCGACCTACGCGGCGAACACCTTCGGCGCCGTCGCCGGCACCGGGATCGCCACCACCGTTATCGCCCCGGCTCTCGGTTTTTCGACGTCTCTCGTCGTTTTTGCCGGCATTAACGCCGCGTGCGCAGCGGCCATGCTCATCGGCCCGGCCCACATCGCGGGACCGCAGGGGCGACGACCGGTGGAGCGACGATCAGCGGCACCCCGCTCGCTGCCGCAAGGTGCAAGCGGCACTGAGGGCCAAGAGGCGGACCGGGAGGCGAACCGGGGGCATTGCCTTGCCGTGCTGTTCGTCACCGGCTGCCTTGGTCTCGGTTACGAGGTCCTCGTCGTCCGCGTCCTCAGTCAGATCCTCGAGAACACGGTCTACACCTTCGCCGCGGTCCTGTGCGTCTACCTCCTCGGCACGGCTATCGGTGCTGCGGCCTATCAGCGGGCGCAACCGCGCTTGGATATCGGACGCACGGCACGGGCACTGCTGCTGGCCACCGCCGCGACCTGCGTCGCCGGCACGACAGCGCTGTGGGCGGCGCCCAGCGTGCATGCGATGGTGCGCGTGTGGGCCGCGCGCGCCGCCGTCGCACCTTTGGGTGGCGCGATCCTCGCCGAGGCAATTGTCGCGCTGGCGATTTTTTTCCCGCCAACCGTGTGCATGGGTGCGCTGTTCAGCCACCTGGCACAGGCTGTCCGCTCGGCCGGTGGCGGCTTCGGGCGTGCACTCGGCATCAACATGCTGGGAGGGGCACTGGCGCCGTTGTTGTTCGGCGTCCTCCTGCTGCCGCAGATCGGGGCGAAGACGGCACTCGTGATCACCGCGCTCGGCTACCTTCTTGCCGCCGTGCTCTGGCCGCGTTCCCTCACGCCTCGCTCGCTTGCCCGACCTCAAATGGGGGCCGCCGGTGTCGTGGTACTCCTCGCCCTCGGATTGCTGCTCTTCGCCCCGCCGCTACGCTTTATCCGCGTGCCGCCGGGTGGCAATCTCATCGCCCATGCCGACGGCGTTATGGCGGGCGTGAGCGTGATTACCGACGCGCAAGGCGAGCGCCACCTGCAGGTCAACAGCCACTTCCGCATGGGCGGGACCGTCTCGCAGCGCTCGGACCATCGCGAGGCACTGATCCCGCTGCTGCTGCACCCGGAGCCACGGAGCGCGCTGTTCCTCGGTCTCGGCACCGGCGCAACGCTGGCGGCGGCGGCTCAGTATCCGGGGCTGCGCAGCGAAGCCGTCGAACTCGTCCCCGAGATCGTCGATCTCCTACCGGAATTCGCCGCCGCTACCGGCGATCTCGGCGCCGATCCCAACCTCGCGCTGCACGTCGCCGATGCGCGCCGCTTCGTCCGCGCCACGAACGCCGGTTACGACGTCATCGTCGCCGACCTGTTCCATCCGTGGATCGACGGTGCGGGCTTCCTATATACCCGCGAGCATTTCGCGGCGGTGCGCGCGCGTCTCGCGCCGGGCGGCCTTTTCTGCCAGTGGCTGCCGCTGCACCAGCTTGACCTTCCAACCCTGCAAGTCATCGTTCGCACGTTTCTCGACGTTTTTCCCGACGCCGACGCCTTCCTTGCCACTTTCAGTCTCGAAACGCCGATCGTCGCCCTTGTCGGCACCACCGCACCGATCCGCCGCGATGACGCTTGGCTCGAGCGCCGGGCGCAGGCCGACGGGATCGGCGTTACCCTCGACGCCGAGGGCCTGAGCGATTCGCTCGCCTTGTTCGGCCTTTACCTCGGCGGAGCCGAGACATTGCGCAGGTTCGCCGGACCGGGACCACTGAACACCGATGACCGGCCGGTCGTCCTCTTCGATGCGCCGCGCGCGGCCTACGCCTTGCGCGAGAGGCCGGCGGAGCGGCTGCTGACCCTGATTGATCGCCTCCAGCCCCAGCCGGGAGAGATTTTGCCGGCGGACGCCCCAAGCGCCGCCTCACGTCTCGCCGCTTCACGCCTGGCCGCCTATTGGCAGGCGCGACGGCAGTTTTTACTAGCGGGTCTGCGCCCGCTGCCGTCGGCCGACGTCCGCACCGTCGCCCGCACCCTCGCGCCGGAGTTGCTGGCCATCGTACGCGTCAGCCCCGACTTCGATCCGGCCTATCGTCCGCTGCTGGCGATTGCCCGCCAGCTCTCTTACATCGACGCACCCGCAGCCGCAGCGCTGCTTGTCGACCTCCAGCGAGCGAATCCGATGCGCCCGGAGGCGCAGGTCCTCCGCGAACAACTCGCCACCGCGCCGCGCTAACCTTCGAATGGCGCACACGCGCGGCGTGCCGATTTTTCGCGACCGCCTTGCGCCCACTCAGCGCAATCCACCAACCGGACGCCGTGCCGAGGCTGTCGAGCAAATAGACCAGATGCTCGCCGACGAGATTGCCGCATGCCCCGGTGGCCCAGGGGCAGCAGCCGAGACCGGTTGCGCCCGTTGGTGGGTCGACGAAGACGAGAGCAGCTCTGCGACAGGCAGGGGCGAAATCGGCGTTCTCGGGATCGCTACACGAAAGTTAGCTGCGTGTAGCGACCCCTTCTCAGCAAGGAATCCGTAGCCCGCATGGATCACCTGCGCTCGTGAAAGCCATGCAGCGCGGCGGCGGGTCGTCCACCATCTCTCGTCGGCCATCGCCACGTGCAGGGCGGATATTTCGGCGTCAGGACAGACTGCAACCGTGGCGATCCCCATCCGCCGGGCCGAGGTCATGATACGACAGGCGATCTCACCACCGCCGGCAATTGCCAGCTTGTCGAACACCGGCAGGTCAAATCGCCGCAGCTCAGATCACCCAGGCGGGTTTGCGCTTTTCTAAGAAGGCCTTGATGCCCTCGCGGCCTTCTTCGCTCGTGCGCTGGCGGGCAATGCGCATTGCCGTATCATGAACGACGAAATCGTCGGTCGGGCGACGGGCAACCGAGCGGATCAGCTCCTTGGCCGCCGCGACCGCTTCGGGACCACACTTGCGCAGATGGGCAATGATCTGGGTAATTTTGCCGTCAAGCTGCTGCGGTGCAGCGATTTCATGGACGAGCCCCAGACGCTGCGCCTCTTCGGCGGATAGGCGCTCGGCGGTCAGGAAGTAACGCCGGGCCGCACGCTCGCCGATCGCTGCCAGCACATAGGGGCTGATCACCGCCGGAACGAGACCAAAACGAACCTCGGACAAGCAGAAATAGGCCGAACTGGACGCGATGGCGATATCGCATGCCGCGACCAGGCCGACCCCGCCACCCATCGCCGGCCCTTGAACCGCCGCGATCGTCGGTTTCGGACATCGCTCGATGGTGCTCAGCATCTCGGCGAGTGACATCGCCTCGGCGAGATTTTCTGCCTGCGGCATGTGCGCGGCTCGTTGCATCCAGCCGAGATCAGCACCGGCCGAAAACGTCCCACCGTTCGAACGCAGCACGACGACGCGCACGGCAGGATCGCATCCAATCCGGCGAAAGGTTCGTGTCAACTGTTCGATGACCTCGTCGTCCAGGGCATTGTGAACCTCGGGACGATTGAGCGTTACGGTGGCGACGCCCAAGGCAAGCGTTTCTATGGTGATCTCTTTCATGACCCAACGCCCCCTCACATGTGAAAAATGCCGAAGTCGGTCTTGCTTGGTGGTGCGTGCATCGCTGCGACAAGTCCCGAGCCCGAGGGCCATCCGAATATTGGACGGATCGATGACGCCATCGTCCCTCGGGCGGGCGCTGGCGCAGTATGGATGCCTCGGATCTCATACTGATCGGCGGATTGGCGCCCTGAAGGCCTCCGGTTCGGCGTCGCTCCACGCCCGGCCTTGCGCGCCAACGTTTTCGCGCCATCTTTGGCGGTGCTACGGGGCTTGTAGGTGCGCCCTTTCATCAACCCGATAATGTTCTCCAGGAAGATCAGCGGGATGTCGGGCCGGGAGCAGAGCTGCACGAAGTGCGCCGCGTTCACCGCGCCCCTTGAGAACAAGACCTCGTTCTCGGCAACAATGCCGGCGGGATAGGCCACGACGCAGGCAAAACCGGTAATCAGTGTTGCGCCGCAGGGCGGCTTGAATTCGTCGAAGACACTGGCATCGACAAAGCCGGCGATCGTTCCGCGCATGTCGAATGGCTGGTGCTGGTTCAGCCCGGCGACAATGCGCAGGTTGGCGACGAATCCGCGCATGACCGCGGCGTTCGCCACGACTGCAGAAGAGCCAGGGGCGAGATCGCTCTGCGCTTGCGCCATCGTCTGCCTTTTTTCACGTCGTTAAAGAAAGGCACCCGGCGCTTCAGGCGATCTCAGCGAACAGCTTGCGATCAATCAGCATTCGGCGGATTTCGCTGGTTCCGATACCGATCTCATAGAGCTTGGCATCACCAGCAACTGCTCGTCGTCCAGTTTGCTCATCAGCACGCCTCCCCGCGCAGCACGGTTTCGTCCGGCACCACGCAATCGCGAAACAGCGGTTCACAGGCATTCGCGCCGAGAGCGCCGAGCCTGCGCCAGAGGTCAGCGAAAACGTGTTGCTGTGATCGATATCCGTGGCGCGCGGCGCAATTCCCGCCGTGGCGAATGACACCGACGCGCGCAACATTTCCATCGTCTCGCCCAAACCGGAATCCAGTCGCGAGAGGGGGAATGTCCGCATCAGCCTTCCCTTGAAGCCATTTTTATTATAAAACGAACATACGTTTTTATACGTCGTTGGGCAAGTGAAAATTCCAACGCGATCGAGGAAAACGAAATGTTCGAATAGAATGATAATCAGTTGTAGCGTGTGTGCAGTGCTCTCGCGTCACGCCGCCAACGTTTACTTAGGACTGAATGCAAAAAGCGCGATGTAAGTGCATGCGCCTTGGCAACAGAAGGAGCGTCGTCATGTCACGTACGCCCGGGTCTTCCGGAGTCAAGACGATGCAAGAAATTCGCGAAGTCGGCTTGCGCCTTATCTACGAGCACGGTTTCGCCGCGATGAACCTGCGTCAGCTCGCAGCCGAGGTCGGCATCCAGGTCGGCTCGCTTTACAACCATATCCGCAACAAGCAAGATCTCTTGTTTGAGCTCATTCGCACACATATGGAAGGTTTGTTGGATGCGTGCGATACTGAAATTAATAATACAAATGATCCACTGTTACAACTTGAAGCATTTGTCCGCTTTCATCTGACTTATCATCTGCAGCGCCGCCTTGATGTTTTTGTCGCTAATTTCGAGCTCCGCAGTCTTGAGCCATTAAACTATGCAGCTATTGTAGATATGCGCCGCGCATATGAGTCCGTCCTCATTGAAATTCTTGAGCGAGGAGCAGCCGCGCGCGTCTTTAGCGTCCCCGATGCCCGCGTCGCTGCCTTCGCAATCCTTTCGATGCTGACCGGCGTATGCACGTGGTATCGGCCCGAGGGACGTCTCAAAGAGAGCGAACTCGTCGCGATCCACTACCGGATGCTGCTGACGGGATTGACGATTCCCCCATTGGATACCGTTCCATCTTCCCTGCCTGCCGGCGGTTTGGGCGTGGGCGCCTGACGAACCGGCTGCGCGGTGGCGATCGGCTCCGCCGTATCGCAGCGCCTTTTCATCTGCCAGAGGCAAACCAGGGGAACGCAGCCTGCGGCGACACCGGCGCCGATGACGACGATGCCGGTCTCATAACCGTAACGGTGGAGCAGAGCGGCAGCGAGCAGCGGACCCAGCGCGCTACCGATCCGCTCGAACAAGCGGAAGAAGCCGATCACCGTGACTTGGCCGAGTGCCTTGCATTCCTGCGGGCAGGCGATCGGGACCAAGGAGAGCTGTGGCGTGATACTGACCGCCTGGGCCAGTCCCAGCATGATCACCGCCATCATCATCGTTTCGGTGCTCGCCGACCAGACGACAGCCAGCAGGCCGGCGCCGGACAGTACTCCGCCGGCGACGACGAAAGCCAGCGGCCGGCCGAGGCGATCGACAAGACGGGCCGACAGTGGCGTAAGCAGCACCATCATCAACCCGTAGAGCATCATAATCCGGCCTGTTTCCGCGGGCGTATTGCCGAGATGCGCGAGGAACAGCGGCGCGAGATAATAAAGGAATCCGGTCAATACGATCTTCGCCGGCATCGCGCCAAAGAGCACGAGGGCGACGAAGCGCCGGTTGGCGAGAACCACGCCGATATCGCCCACCCGCAGCGGCCGAATCGCCGATCCCGAGCGGCCGTCGCGAAGCAAACGGGCGGCAAGCAGCGCGGAAATCGCCGCGAGCACGGCCCCGGCGATGAAGGTTCCACGAAAGCCGATCCGGTCGGCAAGGATGCCGCCGATCGCAGGACCGCAGATCGAGGCCGCCAGAACGGCACCGACGAACATCGCAAGTCCCCACGCCCGGTTTGATGCATCGGAATTGGCCACGATATGGCTCTGCCCGGCGACAAACACGACGCCGTAACCTGCGGCGGTGAGGAATCGCGACGCCATGAGTTCCCAGAAATCAGTGGCGAAAGCGGTGAACGCCAATCCCGCCGCCGCGGCAAGCGCGCCTGCAATCATCAAGCGGCGTGCGCCGAATTTCTCGCTCAGCGGCCCGCCGATCGGCTGTGAGAACGCGACGATGAGCATGAACAACATCATCGGCAAGCTGACGACCACTTCGGTGGAAAGCCCATCGATCGGAACCGCGAGGCTGCGAGCGAACACGGGAAAGAACGAACGTGAGAGTTCTTCGGCGAAGAAGAACACGAACAGCGGCATGCGAACAGTGATCTGGTTCTGTCGCATTGCCGACTGCTGGTGCTGGTCGGCTTGCGGGTGGCCAAGCGCCGAGAATGCCGCTGTCGCCTCGTCCAAACTCGCCTGGGCAATCGGATTTGACGAGCGAGCCTCGATCGTTCTGCATACTCCGTCATAACGCGCATCGAGCCACGCAACGATGGTTTGCAGCGTGTGCGCTAACCGTTCGACCTCGCCGGGCAGCCGTTGCCCCACCCCGCGCGCGACATCACGCCGGCCAGGATCGAGGAAGACCGCCTGCAATGCCAGCATCGGCGCTGAGGCATTTGCCATGATCAGCAGCAGCAGCTCAAAGGTCAGAAGCAAGGAAACAATGAGGACGACAACTATATCGTAGAATATTTCCGTAAACTGTTGCTGAATATAATGCGCGTCCATACCGACAAGAACGAGGCCGTACTCTTTATTATCGAGTATAATCGGCCGAGATACGACGAGATACTCCCCATATCTCTCGACATTACCCCTATTTGTCTCTATGTTTTGGCTACGATCGACGTCAAAAGCTTCGTCAAGTGTTTTTATTACGTGTGCCTGCGGCGGTTTTCCCTGATAAAACGTATGATGTCGCTGAGAGTCGACGGCGGCGACGAAAAGGATTTCGGTATTCGAGCCACGGATCGTGGAGAACAGATCCTCCACGCCGCGCAATTTGGCGAATTCGACACCATAGTCGAGCGCGCGCTCGAACTGCCCGACGAGCGAACTGGCGATAAGATCACCCTTGCGCGTCATGTCCGGCTGCAGATCGGCCTCGAAGGTGCGCGATACGCTCAAGGCGACGGCGCATGATCCGGCGAGGAGCAAGAAGATCTGAAAGGCGAACAGGCGTCGGCGAAGCTGTCGGAAAAAGTCCATGGGCGGCTACCGGCTTTCGCCGCACGGCGACGGGTGCAGGGCAC
Source organism: Rhodospirillales bacterium (assembly GCA_016712595.1). Taxonomy (NCBI): domain Bacteria; kingdom Pseudomonadati; phylum Pseudomonadota; class Alphaproteobacteria; order Rhodospirillales; species Rhodospirillales bacterium. The sequence continues at coordinate 2,313,662 of JADJQT010000001.1, read as the reverse complement.
CGGTCGGCGAGGCCGCCGTTTCCACCCCCGACGCCGCGGTTTCCGCGCGCTCCAAAGCAGCAACGGCGACCAGCACGTTCTGTTCGAATGCGGTGATCCGGTTGTCGAACTCGCTGTCCGAAGCGGCGGGTGCGAGCCCGATGCGCACCAGGATCGAGCGGAGGGTTGCATCGAGCCGGACGATCGCGTGATCGAGCCTGCGGGTGATGGTCAGCACCCCGACGGTGCCGAGAACGCTCGCCGCGAGCAATGTGATCAGGGTGATCTCAGCGACACGCGTGGCAACGTCCGCCCGCTTGCTGTCATAATATGCCTTCGAATAGTGCAATGCCAGCGCACCACTGAGCTTGCCGAAACTGTTGAAGATCGGCACGGCGATCTCGGATTCGCCATGGTAGACATACTCGCCGGACGCGGTTGCCTGCGATACCGGTGCGAGCCAGCCTGCCTTTTCCTGGCTGCCGATGCGGCGATCGTCCGTATCGAACAAGATCGTATCGCGGGAATTGACGATCGACAGCGAAAGGAGGGCATCGTCCATCTTTACCTGCTGGCGAAGCAAAGCACTGATGTTTTCGAGTTCACCCAACGGCAACCCAAGGTCAATACCAGCCTCGACCTTGCTCTTCATCTCCTTGGCGATGAATTCAAATCGGCTGGTAACCAGAGCCTGGAGCGTTCGTTCGTAGATGAAATAGGTCAGCACGGCGGTGGTGGCCAGCGCCGTCAGCAACACCACCAGCAGGGCTGCGGCAATTTTTGGCTGGGTGCTCGCCACGTTCATCCGTCTTTGTCTCCGCGCTATCCATTTGGATCAGACCGGGCCGTCGGATGCCGGCGACCGTTCAGCCAGTGAACGGCACGGCGAGCTAAGAATTCACTAAAACGCGCGGGAAATTAGTGTGACCCGCAACACCGTACGGGCAAATCGGAGTACGGCGCGGGCGACGACAGACAATTGGCCCTGAACGGGCCACCGGCAGTCCCGCCCGGCAGCCGTCCGTAAGAAGGACGACTGCCGGTATGGATGACGCCCAGCGGCCTTAGGCGACCTTGCTGTATTGCGGACGATATGCCCGCGCGCGGATAAACGCCCGCATGTCCGCTGGCCGTTCGACACCGGCGAGACCTGCGGCAAAAATGCTCTCGGCGATCCGTTCCGCGGCGTTGAGCGAGGTTTCAAGAATCTGTGATTGCGGCGGATAGATCAGTCCGGCATCAAGGTTCGCCTCGGTGACCTGCTCGGCAACGGAACGCGCCGCGACAATAAACATCTCGTCGGTGACACGCTTGGCTTCCGTCGCATAGACGGCCATGCCTACGGCCGGGAAGATGTAAACATTATTACCCTGCCCCGGAATGAACGTCTTGCCCTGGTAGACCACCGGCTCAAACGGGCTACCGCTGGCGAAGATCGCCCTGCCCTCCGACCAGGTGTACGCCTCCTCCGCCGAGCACTCCGAGCGCGAGGTGGGATTGGAATAGGGAAAGATGATCGGCCGCTCGTTGATCTGGGCCATCGTCTCGATCACCTCGCGATGAAACGCCTTGGCGATGGTGCTGACGCCGATCAGCGTCGTCGGGCGGATTGCCTCAATGGTGGCGACGAAGTCCGCGACCGGCGCATGTTCGTGGGCAAACGGACGCTTGAAGTCGACGAGGTCTGTCCGTTCGGCGACGACAAGGCCCTTGCTGTCGAAGAGCCAGCAGTGCCGCCGCGCCTCGGCCTCCGACATGCCGTCCTGAACCATCGTTTTGGTCAGCAGTTCCGCGATGCCGGTACCCGCCGAGCCGGCGCCGAAGACCAGGAATGTTTCATCCGCCATACGGCTCTGCTTGATGCGGAGCGCACCGAAGATACCGGCAACGGCCACCGACGCCGTGCCTTGGATGTCGTCGTTGAAGCAGCACACGCGCTCACGATAGCGGGCAAGGAGCGGCACCGCGTGGTGATTGGCGAAGTCCTCAAACTGTAGGCAGCATTTCGGAAACACATCCTGCACGGCGTTCACGAACTCCTCGATGAAGTCGTCATATTCGGCACCGGCGAGGCGCTGCTGCCGCAGTCCGAGATAAAGAGGATCGTCGAGCAGCGTCTGGTTGTTGGTGCCGACATCGAGCACAATGGGCAAGGTGACGTGAGGCGGTACGCCAGCGCACGCCGTGTAAAGCGCCAGCTTGCCGATCGGAATGCCCATTCCGTTGGCGCCGAGATCGCCG